>NC_007614.1:1273697-1592121 GCF_000196355.1 Nitrosospira multiformis ATCC 25196 | reverse complement strand
GCAATATCATTTCAAGGCAGCGCGATCCCCTTAATGCAAGAAGAGTCATTTATACGCTCACGGAAAAAGGAAAGGATTTATCCCCGGCCCTGCATGCGCTCATCCACTGGGGCGCCAAGTATGATCCCGAGAGCAATAAACAGCCATGCTCGATGCGGCATACGGGCAGAATGTCCGAAACCTGACTGAAGCGGCAGCGCCGGGTGTTTCCCCCCGGGTGGTTCCTCTAGAAAGCTTTCTTTCTTTTTCTTTCCGAAGCTTATTCAAATGCCTGTATTGAATAATAGATGACGTGATCGATAAGACCGAAAAGCAGAAAATGCTGAATGGAGAACTCTATCGCTCCAGCGACCGACTGCTGGTCGAGGAAAGAAAGCGTGCCAAAAGATTGGCGAAGGTTTTCAATGACACCCTTCCGGAGGAGGCTGAAAAACGATCTGCAATTTTGGGGGAACTGCTCGGGGCATCGGGGTCAAATCTTCATATCGAGCCACCCTTTTATTGCGACTACGGTTATAACCTTCTAGTAGGGGATAACTTTTACGCCAATTTCAATTGCATCGTGCTGGATTGCGCGCAGGTCATCATGGGGCATAATGTCTTTCTGGGCCCGGCGGTGCAGATCTATACTGCAACCCACCCCCTTGCAGCGAAGGACCGTGATACCGGTCTGGAAGCCGCTGCACCCATTACCGTGGAAGACAGCGTCTGGATTGGCGGTGGGGCGATCATCAATCCCGGGGTCACGATCGGACGGGGCACGACGATCGGATCGGGAAGCATTGTTACCAGAAACATTCCCGCAAACGTTTTCGCTGCAGGAAATCCTTGCAGGGTGATCCGCCACCTTTCTTAAGAAGAAACTCTTCCTGCACTGCTTGCAACTTACCCTGCCTGCCCTGCATCCATGGGTAGATGTAGCAATCATAAAGGCTTGGGGATGAGAAGCTTCGCCGGAGATACCATGTCATACACTGAAATCCCTGATGATCTCATTTATGTCTATCGCTCGGCTTACTATCGGGCGGGCGTAGGCCATGAGGCAATAACGTTGCATGTCGACCAGTATTCCGAGCCGCTGGCAAGGCTTCTGGCAGCGTCTGGCCATCGGTGTGCCGCGTTCATCACCGCCTGCAACCCCTTCGGGGCGGCAGAAAGTCATGAAATGAACATGAAGGCATGCCTGGATCTCCGGAAGAGCCTTGATCGGCATGTTGCCCAGCAGAGCCAGATTATCGAGGGTGAAGGCATCGACCCTGCCGGAGCATGGGCGGCGGAAAAAAGCTTTCTCGTGCTCGGATTGAATCTGGAGACAACTAAGGCGCTTGGAAAGGAATTCGGGCAAAATGCGGTTGTCTGGATAGGTACGGAAGCAATTCCAAGGCTCGTTCTGCTTCGCTGATCGGCCTGCTGATGCGGGTCGCCCGGCATAAACAGCTGTTGATGACAAAATGTTCAGGTGCCATTATGATCCTCTTCTATAGGGCATCTTCAGAAGCGAATAAGGAATGAAATGAACATAGAAGAGTTGAATAAAAACCATGGGATCGACGGGCAGGTCAAATTCATGGAGGGGGCAGGAGGGTTCCCCTTTATCAGGGTCGATAATGCCAAGGGTGGCGCAGTGATCTCTGTTTATGGAGGGCAGGTACTATCTTTTCAACCTGCAAATGAGCAGAACCTGATGTTCCTGAGCGAGGCTGCATATTATGAGGCAGGTAAAGGTATCAAGGGCGGCGCTCCCGTCTGCTGGCCTTGGTTCGGCCCGGATCCGCAACAGCAAGGGCGTCCTGTACATGGTTTTGTGCGTACCCGCCTCTGGAACGTCATTAAAACGGAAACCACTGGAAATGGCGACAGCAAGGTGACGCTCGGTTTGAGCGATACAGCGGAAACAAGGGCGATCTGGCCGCATGCGTTCGATCTGGATCTCGAAGTTACAGTGGGAAACTCCCTGAATCTGGAATTGATCACGCGAAATAAAGATACCGCGCCTTTTTCAATCACGCAGGCTTTGCATACCTATTTCAAGGTCGGGCATATCGATCGCATCACCATTCTCGGTCTCGAGGGGGTCTCGTATCTCGATAAAGTCGACAACTACGCTCAAAAAACCCAGGCAGGTGCAATAACGATCAATTCCGAAGTCGATCGCATTTACCAAGATGTGCAGAAAGAGTTGGTGATCGACGATACCGCTTATGATCGCCGGATTCGCATTCAATCGAGCGACAGCAGGACTGCTGTCGTATGGAATCCCTGGGCGAGAATTTCTGCCCAGATGGGCGACCTGAAGGATGACGACTACGAACACTTTGTGTGCGTTGAAACCGCGAATGCTGGGTCAGAAGTGGTGGAAGTTGCTGCCGGCGGGGAATGCAGAGTAGCTGCGAACTATCTGATAGAGCGAAATATTCCGGAGCTGAAACCGGCTGCTTGATCGAACACCGCTCCGGTTACACGTCGAGGAAACCAGATTCCAACCCGTCAAACTGTTGAATTGATTTCCTCCCATAATTTCTGAAGCCGTTTGGCCGAAACAGGGGAGGGTGTTTTCAGTTCCTGGGCAAACAGCGAAATACGCAGTTCCTCGATCTGCCAGCGGAATTCAACGAGCCTGGGATCATCGATCCTCGCCTTGCGATGTTTTTCAAGGCGCTGCTCATACCGGTTCCACAATCCGGCAATGGCAGCAGCGTGACGCGCGTCGCGCTCGGGATTGGCGTCATACTTATCCAGGCGGAGGATCATGCCTTTCAGGTAACGCGGTAAATGCTGCAAGCGTTCCCAAGGGGTGGCGCTCAAAAATCCTGGATAAACGAGGTTGCGGAGTTGGATCATCAAGTCGGCTCCAGGGTTACCAGAACCACCGCCACTTGCTGCGCCGGTTTTTTGCACGCCAACCTTGCCCGTTCCTCCGATTGAAGAAATCCTCGCCATCAATACCTGGGACTCACTGGCAACGTTTTGCACGATGCGAACCAGAGCCTCAGACACAGCAGGGAGCCGCGTGCGGGCACGCTGGCGCTGGGCGACAAATTCCTTTTCACTGCGGGGCAGCGCATCATCCGCGATAAAAGCGCGGTCTGCGACCGCATTCAATATATCTTCCTTGAGCTGCTCAGGCTTGATGAGCGTGTGCAGTTGAAAGGCCGCCTGCGCCAGATATCTGCCCTTTCCACTCTTTGCCCCCTGTCCTGACAGATCTTTTTCCAGCTGTTTCATTTGCTCCTTCAGCTCGAAGCCCAGCAATTGGCGCACTCCGCCTCGCATGCTGAGCTCTGCCGCTTCGCGCGTATCGAACAGGCGAATCGCTACTTTTCCATCCCGTTCGGCGAGAGCAGGGAAGCCGGTCATGTTCTTGCCCGCACGGGTGAAGGTGATTTCCTGCGGCAGATCACCGAAATCCCAGTGTTTTACATCGTCGCGTTCAAGGGGATTATGCTCTCCCGACTCGGAACGGGAGAATGTCAGTTGTGCCGCTTGCCCGAGTTGCGTTTTCAATTGGCCCAGATCCCGGTTCATTGCCAGCTCTTGCCCCGCATCATCCACGATTTTGTAGTTCATCATCAGATGCGAAGGCGGTTTTTCGTCCCAGGCATCTGGTGGAACGGTAAGGCCGGTTTTGGTCCGGATAAAGCGAGCCAATGTTTCGGTCAGAAGTGACGGAGAGGGTTCAGGGGGTGAAGTTGCTGCTGCATGTTCCGCGCTTTCCAGAAACTGCGTTACAAACTCCGGGACCGGTACAACGTGGCGGCGTATCTGCTTGGGGAGTGCCCGCAGATACCAGGTTATCTTTTCGCGGACCAGCCCCGGGACGAGGCTGTCGAATTGCGTGGCATCCAGCTTGTTCAGCAGTGGCAACGGTACGGTAATGGTGACCCCGTCCAGCACATGTCCGGGATCGAAGCGATAGGTGAGTGACAGGGGGAAGCCGTCTACGAGCATGGTATCGGGAAACCGTTCTTCCGTTACGCTCTGCGCCGTATGGCGCATCAGGTATTCCTTGGGAATGTAGAGCAAGCGCGAATTCTCACGCTCGGCCTCTCTGTGCCATTTCTCGAAAGCGGCGCCATTGCTGATTCCCTCGGGGATGAGCCCATCGTAGAACACGAAAATTTCCTGTTCATCTACCAGCACATCCGGCCGGCGGGTTTTATGTTCGAGAGCGGCCACATTGGCGATAAGCTCGTGGTTGTGCTTAAAAAATGGGGCCTGGGTAATGTATTCCCCTGCTACGAGGGCCGAGCGTATGAAAATCTCCCGTGCTTCTTTCGGGTTGATATTTCCGTAGTAGACGCGCCGCTTCGGTACTACTGTCAATCCATACAGGGTTACCCGCTCGAATGCCGATACCTGCGCTGATTTCTTCTCCCAGTGCGGGTCGAAATAATGCTTCTTGCAAAACTTTCCACCGATCCTTTCCACCCAGGCGGGATCGATTTTCGCTACACCTCGACCATAAAGCCGGGTGGTTTCCGTCAGCTCTGCAGCGACGATCCATTTGGGTTTGGCCTTTTTCAGCACGGAACCCGGGAAAATTGAAAACTTGATGCCGCGCGTTCCGAGGTATTCGTTATCCTCGTCAATCCTGAAGCCGATATTGCCGAGCAACCCCGCGAGAAGCGCCCGATGTATTTCATCGTAGTTCGCCGGTATCTTGTTGGGCTTAAATCCTGTTTCCACTACCAGCGTATGCAATTGACCGTGGACTTCACGCCACTCCCGCATTCTGCGATGCGACAAAAAGTTTTCCTGGCATTGCTCGATCAACTTGCGGTTGGATTTCTTATGCTTGAGCAGGTCATCAAAGAAATCCCACAACTTCAGATAGCCCAGAAAATCGGAGCGCTCGTCCTGGAAGCTCTGGTGGGCCCGGTCAGCGGCTTCCTGCCGCTCGAACGGACGGTCTCGCGGATCCTGCACGCTCAGGGCAGAGGCGATGATGAGCATCTCGGTCAGGCAGTTTTCCTCCTTCGCTGCCAGGATCATGCGCGCAATCCTGGGGTCGATGGGAAACCTAGCCAGCCGCCAACCGATACTGGTAAGGGTGTTACTCTCATCCACTGCGCCGAGTTCAGCCAGTAACTGATAGCCGTCCGCAATCATGCGGGGCAGGGGCGGTTCGAGGAAAGGGAAATTCTCGATTGATCCAATTTTGAGAGATTTCATGCGTAAAATCACCGCGGCCAGCGAAGAGCGCAGGATTTCCGGGTCGGTGAATTCCGGGCGGGCAAGATAATCCTGCTCCGAATAAAGCCGGAAACAGATACCGCTCATCACCCGGCCGCAGCGTCCCGCGCGCTGATTAGCGGAGGCGCGTGAAATCTTCTCCACCTGCAACTGTTCCACCTTGTTGCGATAGCTGTAGCGCTTGATGCGCGCCACGCCGGTATCGATTACGTAGCGAATGCCGGGAACGGTCAATGAAGTTTCTGCCACGTTGGTGGCAAGCACGATACGTCGCAAGCTACTGCCCCCAGGTTTGAAAACCCGTTCCTGGTCGGCATAGGACTGGCGCGCGAACAATGGCAGAATTTCGGCGCCAGCGCGGCCCGTGCCAGGTCCACCAAAAGCATGCTTGCGCAACGCCTCCGCGGTATCGCGGATTTCCCGCTCGCCCGGCAGGAACACCAACACATCCCCCGGCCCGCAGCGATTGATTTCATCCACTGCATCAAGGATGGCCTGCTCTATGTCACCTTCATCCCTGTCCCTATCCTTATGTTTATCCTTCTGCCTGTCCTTATCTTTATCCCTGGTCTTGTTCCCGGCCTTGTCTTCATTCCGATCTTCCGCGATGGCGGAAGCAGCGCGAGCCGGAGCCTCGATGGGCCGATAACGTACCTCCACCGGGTACATGCGGCCGGATACTTCAATGACAGGCGCGTTATGGAAATGCGCGGAGAATCGTTCGGAATTGATGGTGGCGGAAGTAACGATCAGCTTCAGATCCGGTCGGCGCGGCAGCAGTTGCTTGAGATATCCGAGCAGAAAATCGATGTTCAGGCTGCGTTCGTGCGCCTCGTCGATGATGATCGTATCGTAGGCAAGCAAATTCGGATCACCCTGAGTCTCCGCCAGCAGAATGCCGTCTGTCATGAGCTTGACATACGTTTCCGGACTCACCTTGTCCGAAAAGCGCACCTTGTATCCTACCGCATGCCCCAGCGGACTCTTGAGCTCTGAAGCGATTCGTGCCGCCACGGTTCGTGCAGCGATACGACGAGGCTGCGTATGCCCGATCATCGCGTGCAGACCCCATCCGAGTTCCAGGCAGATTTTCGGCAATTGTGTGGTCTTGCCCGAACCGGTCTCGCCGCTGATGATCACTACCTGGTTTTTCTGAATAGCCTGGGCGATCTCCTGCCGTAGAGCTACTACCGGGAGCTCTTCCGGATAAGCCGGCTTCGGCAGGTTTGCCAGGCGCTGCTCAAAATTCCTGCTCTTGGCGTTAACGATAGGAGAATTCTTCATGACATTAAATCAATTGATCTGTTTTTCTGATTTTCAGATGTGTTTTCGTAGAATAGGTGAAGCAAAGCGCAGCCCATCAATAACGAAGGTTATGGGCTGGTTGCCCTCACCTCATCCGCAAATATTACGGATACCGATAAGACATGTATAAGCTTCAGTTTTGGATGCACAAGTAACAAAAAGCTTGATTTCTGATGCCCATCAGCTATGTTTAATGATGGGAAGATTATTCATTTGATGCGAGAGCATAATGTTGCAGCAACAGGAGATATTCGAAGCCCTGGGTACATAAACTGCTGTACACTGTACTGAATCGTTTTTCCATCGGCTCTTACAGGTCTTCCATGCCTGGAAATCGTTTTCAGGAGCAAGGAACATCAGAAAGATCCTGCATGTGAGTTCCCCCTCACTTCACTGCTTTCCCCGAGTGGGCCGATCAAGTGTTGAAAAATACCGATAGCGGACATAGAAACCGACCATCATGCGAGCCACCATCCAGTTCAGCCAGCCAGACAAGAAATTCGACATTTTACAAAAGCTGTTCAGCTTCGTTAAAGGCTTCAAAAATCTGCGCCAGCACATCCTGGAGCAGGGCATATTGCTGGAAAGGTTGAATTCTGGCGAAATAGAGAATGTGCAGCGAGCGCTTGCAGGTATAAATTACCTGGAGGGCAGGGTTATAGACAACTCGGTGCGTATTTTCGTCACCGACGGGGAACTGCGCGCGCTGTTCGATCTGATGATGCCCGTTTCCCGCAAACAGAATGATTTTTCCCGGATCTTGTGGGAACGTGGTTTTACGATTGAAGAGCTGTCGCAGGATCAGGCGGAAAACCTGAGGAATCAGTTTTCGGCCATCGCCACCGTGACCATCGGGCCGGATGTTCCACGGACCAGGATTTATACTGTTGGCGGGCAGATTTTTCAGGAAGATGGAGTGCCGCTGTGCGCAAGGGGCTTTACCGTTTGCGCATTCGATGCGCTCTCGGTCAATACATTTGTGCGGTGCGGCGCTATGGGCGCGGTTCAGGAGGATGGATTCTACCGTATCGACTATGCCTGGCGCTCGAATGGACGAATAGGCCCTGATCTGTTTGTGCGGGTATTCGATCCGGAGGGCGACATTGTAGCTGAAGCAAGGAAGAATCCGGCTGCGGTTCAGGAATTTCTCGATATTACAGTTAAAACGCTTTGCATCGTTCGGGGCACAATTCGCCAAGTGGATGACTTCCCGCTTCCTCATCTCCTCGTCCGTGCATTTGATCGGGACATGCGAGCGGAGACATTGCTGGGTCAGGCAATGACGGATGCGGAAGGAAGTTATCAGATTACATATGGCACAAACAAGCTCCGGATGAAGGACAAAGCGGATCTGATCGTGCGCGTTTTCGAACCGGCCGATAGCGAAGGCAAGGAAACAGGAGACGAAATCGGAGCTTCAGAAATCATATTCAATGCTCCGCTACAGCAAGCGGTCGATCTGGAGGTCAAATCGGGAAAATTCCGGGGACCGTCCGAGTATGAGCGATATATTACGGCCCTGAAGCTGCTCATTGAGGGAGAGCCTGTTCACCAATTGACCGATAAGGATTTAAGTTTCCTTGGAGGTAAGACAGGCATTCCGCTGGAACACCTGAATTATCTTCGGCTGGATGATCAATGGTGTTTTCATTACAGCATGGAACCGGCTGTGGTCTATAGTCTATTACGTCAGGGACTTCCTGCCGACCTCCACCACCTGTCGACTGAAAAACCAACCCGCCTGCATGAGGCGCTGCAGGCCTCCCTGGCGCACAACATCGCCCCTGCAGTACTTGCCGATAAGGTTGATCAGGCCATAAAGCCACTTCTCTCCCTTGCTGATTCGATGGTCTTTGAGCTTGAAAGAAGGGCAAAATAAGCAACCCTCATAGATATGAACGGCGCCCCGTTTAACCGGATTCCACTCAGCCGGGGCTATATATACGAGCTCCGGACGCTCCTTCTCCAGTATTTTTGCGGCCAGGGTCTATAGTTATATTGTCTATATAAGGATAGCCGCTACTGCTTCAGCGGAATCTGCTTGTAAAAGGCTGTGTGCCATGACCCTTCGCAATCGCACCAAACGGATTTTATCTATCTCATTTATGATATTAGGCGGAATACTGATGTTCTTCGCGCCGGAAGATATCTGGATCGGCGCACTTCTCTTCATTCTTGGTCTCGGCATCGAAATCGCGGGCCTCGTCCTCGGACACAACAGATAACAAACCCAAGCCAAGCATTGAATTATTGCTATCCAGGATTTCTGAAAAGGAGCAAGGATCTCGTAAAAAGGTATCGGTCTCCCGCATTCCGGGGAGTCCATGGCCAGCAGGGGCAAATTGACCGGAACAGATCAACTTCCGGAGTATAAAAAAACCCGAAGACGTTATCGACTTCGGGTTTAAAGTTTCCACTTACAAAGGAGGGATCACTTGTCCAACGGCTTATATGATAAAACTGTTACAAATAAAGTCAAGAATAAAGTGTATGAAATTGAGGCGCCGTGATCCCTCCATTCATTAAAACGTCATCCCGGTGTGCGGCGCCTGATCAGCAGCATCAATGCACCCATTCCCGCCAGCATCATTGCGTAAGCGGAAGGCTCGGGGACGGGTGTGAGGACACCAACCAAACCATGGGCTTCGTCGTCCGGTCCCGCCGTGAAGTACAGCAGATGACTGCTGCCTGCGAGGGTATCGTTGCCCGGTGAAATGGACCACAACCCGTCAATCACTACGGGATGATTGTTGGCATCGAGCACCTGGCCCAGAAAAGTATGCGTATTGGGGTCGTAGATATTGATATGGCCATCACCGAAATTCCCTACCAGGAGATCACCGGCAGCAGAACCAAACGAAGAAGGCGCTACAGCCAATCCCCATGGTGCATTCAAGGTTCCGCCGGATGCAACCCGCGCAACGAAATCGCCGTTCAACGTGTATTGGTCGACAAAACCCAGTCCCGCCCCGGCTACTTCGTCATCCCTGGCTGCATTCTGCAGGGCATAGGTCACATACAGCGATCCGTTGAGATTCTGGACATTGAAAGGGGCGTATCCACTGGGAAGACCGGGATCGGTAAACGAACCGGACAGTGAGGGCGCCCCCGCATCTCCCTTGTGAACATCCACTGTCCCCGCTTTGAAGTTGGCCGCGTAAAGATAATCGTGCCCCCCGGTGTTGCCGATAGCTGCACCTTTATAGCTGTTGTTCGGAGATGCCGGCACCAATGTCTCTGCCGGTATCAAACCCGTCGTACCCAGGGTGGGGCGCCAGCCTGAAACTGTGCCATCTTCGCTTACGAACAGAAAGCGATTGTCCCCAAATGATGATGTACTGTTGAATACCTGCCCCGTCACGCTACCCTCACCCGGGATGGAAACAGTCAAGGGTCGCTGGACGGCGGCTTGTGTTGCTGGATTCACACCATACAGACGGACTGTTCCGCCATCAGTGGAAGAGACCCAGAAGGGGCCGCCAGGAGCATAGGACATTCCCCATGCATTCTTGAGACCGGTATCGGTAATCTGGGCGGCATGAGCAAGCGGATCATCAGTCACAAGATTGGTGGGTGTGAATGTAACCGCCCCGGCAGGAATGGCCAGCAGGGACGCCATGACGCCTGCTGTTGCTGCAAGTGAAGGCAAATAGGATCGAATCTGTCGCATGATATTTCCCCTAAAATATTAATAGAAAGAATTTCAGTGCCACGCAGTCAGCTTCTGTCCCTCTTTGCCCCTTATCTGTCTCCTGTTCCTCTTCGGAATAGAAGTGGCCCGGCGAGTCGGATACAACAATACATAAACTCACCGCCACAGATCTATCATTTTCTGGGACTCAATTCGATTTAACACAAGTCGTGTGATGAAACTGTTTTAATTATATAAAGAATTCGTTAAATTTCAGCCTGTTTTTTTGGCATCTTCAGCACCGGCTCATGCCGCCAATCTGGAATTCTGTCAGGACGGGGAAGAAGAATCTGGAGAAATTCTTTACGATCACGACTTGCTTGATACCTGGGAAACCAAGCGGTCCATGCAGTATCATAGGTAGTAAGTATACAAATGCGATTGAAAGGAGGCACCATGTCGGATCTGGTGGTAATAGGATTTGAAAACCCGCAAAAAGCAGAGGAAGTTCTGTGGCGGCTCAGGTCGCTGAAAAGACAGCATCTGATTGATCTTGAGGATGCTGTGGTCGTCGTTCGTGACGAACAGGGTGAGATAAACCTCAAGCAAAGTATAAATCTTACCCACTATGATACGTCTGCCGGTCTGCTGTCCGGCGGGCTTCTGGGGACTTTTGTCGGAATGCTTTTCCTTAACCCGATAGCCGGGTTACTCATCGGAAGCATGATTGGAGCAGGTGCGGGAGCGCTGTCCGGTTCTCTTACGGATTATGGTATTCCGGATGATTTCATCAAGTCATTAGGTGAAACCGTCCCCCTTAATTCGTCAGCGCTCTTCATCCTGGTGCGAAAAGTGGATCCGGAAAAAATCCTGGCTGAACTCGCCGAGTTCAAGGGCAAGGTTTTGAGCACCAATCTCTCACGAGACCAGGAGCAGCGGTTAAAGGAAGCGCTTGGAGGAGTGCCCAGGACAGCAGCCCCTTGAAGTGTATGGGACAAGCGATGAGCAGGCCGTTGCACAACCGTCCCGCTCATGGCTGTCCCGGAGCGGGCAAGGAACTCCCTGAAGATTCGGTCGAGCGCCCTTCGCGCCTGGCTCTGACTTCCTTGGTATCCAGATCCAGGATGCGCGGATCCCTTGCAGGTGAATCGGTGGCAAACTGCTCCTCGATTGGCGATTCTTTTGCCTTTGCATCACTCCCTGTATCCTTATCTTCCATACTCTTGGCTTTAGCCGATTTACTCACGCCGGGTTTCGCCTTCGCACTGCCGGTATCTCCGGCACTCTCTCCCCGGCTCCTTGCGGGCCCGTCATGCTTTGCCTTCAGATCGTTGCTGAGGGCAGCATAATTGCGATATTCGTTCTGCATCTGTGCTTGCAGTTGCAAATATTGAACGCCATAGGCCACGCGGGCACTTTCCAGTTGCTGTAACCGGATTTCCAGCTGGCGCCTGTTATGGGAATTGTCCTTGGCTTCGACGGTCTTTGCTGCCAGAGATACTTCCTGGATTTTTTGATTCAACAGCTTGAACAAATGCGCCATGTTATTTGCAGCAGCACTATAACGCCGATGATGCAATTGCATCTTCTCGAATTCAGTCAATGGCTGCCCCCGCGGAAGCGAAGCAGACTCAGTCGTGTCCGGTGCCGGTCTGTCCTGCCGATTTCGTTCCGCCGGCTGGGCAGCAGCGCTGGAAACACCTGGAATCAAGATGCCGGGCATCAATGCAAATAAAAGTGCCCAGCGTGCGAATAAGCTTCCTGTATCATCAGTCATGAAATGAACTCCTGATCGCCTTTTGTATTTGCGTTTTCTGTGTGTGTTTTGTACATCCTGCGAAACAGTATAACGCTTACCCATATCCGGCATGTTCAGCGTATGGTTTCTTTTTTCCAGCCCGGCCAAACAGGGTAACTACTCCCTTCCATAAGTATAAGTTAAACTCGCCTTGACGCAGACTCTGTCCGGTATGCTTCTTTCCGGCTTACGAGCCAATGGCATTGCCAATATGGTAATTTTCAGGAACGACATCAAATATGAGGGGCAAATTCATCACTCTGGAAGGCATTGACGGTGCGGGTAAGACGACGCATCTCCGGTGGCTGGAGTATTTCCTGAAGGAAAGAGGAAAAAATGTGATGGTCACGCGGGAACCCGGCGGCACTCCCTTGGGGGAAGCATTGCGCGACATCCTGCTGGACAGCCGGCAAACAATGCATGCGGAAACCGAGGCGCTGCTGATGTTCGCAGCACGGCGCGAACATCTGGACAAGGTCATCCTGCCTGCCTTGAGCCGTGGCGAGTGGGTAATATCGGACCGTTTCACCGATGCCAGCTTTGCCTATCAGGGTGGCGGAAGGGGATTATCCCTGCAGAAATTGAATGAACTCGAATGCTGGGTGCAGGGAGAGTTTCAGCCGGATGTTACCCTTTATCTCGATGTGTCTATCGCATCGGGAAGGCAGCGAACCAGCAACATCAGGCAGGCAGACCGGTTTGAAAAAGAACAGGATGAATTTTTCCGGAGAGTACGAGAAGCGTATCTGGAGCGGGCAAAAGAATTCCCTGAAAGAATACGGGTGATAGATGCCAACCAGTCCCTGGAAGATGTCAGGCGGTCAGTTGAAAAAAGTATTGCAACGATTTACGCATGAGTAATATTTATGGATGGCAGGAAGAAGTCTGGCGGAAACTTACGGGCGCGTTGGGGCACGCCCTGCTGTTACGAGGCAGAAAGGGACTGGGCAAGCTTGCATTTGCCCGCTATCTGGCGAAGTCCAGACTCTGTGAAAATCGCTCCGTCGAAGGAAAGGCGTGCGAGGTCTGTGCGAGCTGCCACTGGTTTGAGCAAGGCAATCACCCCGATTTCTGCCTTGTCGAGCCCGAAGCGGCCACGGCAACGTCTGTCTCGGGGGAAGGAGCCGGGGAGGAGGGTGTGGAAACCGGAGATGAGGCAGAAGTTCAATCTCTTCCCCGGGCAGTGAATCAGCTCAGCGGCAGTGGCAAGTCCACAAAAAAACCCAGCAGACAGATAAGTATCTCGCAAATACGGGAGCTAGGCGACTTCGTCAATATCACCAGCCATCAGAACGGCTATAAGATCATCCTGATCCATCCGGCGGAAACCATGAGTACGGCTGCTGCCAGTGCCCTTCTGAAGAATCTGGAAGAACCGCCGCTCCAAACGTTGTTCATACTGATAACGCATCAGGCACAGTATTTATTGCCGACGATCCGCAGCCGTTGCCGCCAGATCATCATGCCCGCCCCCGATGCAGCCTCCGCAGCACTGTGGTTAAAACAGCAGGGTGTCAAAGCCCCCGAAAGATGCCTGGCCTCGGCTGGCTATGCTCCCCTGACCGCACTGGAATTCGCGAATGAAGATTATCTTGTGCGGCACAGCGCTTTCATCCAGCAAATCAGCACTCCATCAGGTTTCGACGTGCTGGCACGGGCAGAGGAAATGCAGAAATCGGACCTTGTCATGGTGGTCAGCTGGCTGCAAAAGTGGTGCTACGATCTGATGAGTTTTCGTATGGCGCAGAAGGTCCGCTATCATCCGGACATGCTCGCGCAAATAAAACCCCTGGCATCCGGGCTTGATCCGTATTCAATGGCAACTTATTTGCGCGCCCTGGATAAAACGCAGCAGCTTGCCCGCCATCCGCTCAATCCAAGATTATTTCTGGAAGAACTGCTGTTTTCCTATGTGACGATGTTATCCGAGAAATCCAGGAATCGGAGCAAGGCCGGCTGACAGAAAGTATCTGACAGAAGACAGAAGTTTGCCATGACTGCTTCTGGAATAGATCATGAACAATCCTTGATATCCTTCCCATCCTTCCGCGGAATATCGCAATCAACCTACAGCCCTGGATTACTGCTCGGTAATCGCGAGATCGAATTACGGGTTATGCAGTGCATCAGGTCTCAAAAGACAAAAGCTGGAGCTTTTCTCATAGCCTTTGCTGAGCCTCACCTCACTAGTAGTGTATATTTTTATACTATTGATCCGGCCACGTGAAGTTTGAAGTTTTCATACTGCATATTCATTCTGTATATTTGAGGCAAGGATCCTGAAAATATCTCTTCACCCGCTCAGGGGACTGCTCCAATATCAGCACATGTTTTGTGATAGCTTCCTTGAGTTTGGCTTTGGTACGCACCGGTACTCTTGAGCAGATAGCGTGCTTCAAATCGGCATTGAGCCATTCTTCCGGATTTTGTTCCGGGCTGTAACCGGGCAGGTAGAACAGCGTAATTTTTTCCTTGTGTTCGTCAGCCCATTTTTTTACCGGCTTGCTGTGACGCACCCGCCGCTGGAAAATACGCCGGCTTGACGGCGACGAGTTGGCGCAATTTCGCGCTTACTTCGACCATCATTACTGGTCGACGATTCCAGCCATCTCCGCGCCGTCGACGCATGCTGCGACCTGTTCACGCTGGGTACGAACTGGTGTGCGTGAGCGCGATCGAGGCGCAAGATGCCGAAGCACGTCTACAGAATCTGCGACATTGCGGCTTTCCGATCGAGCGCATGATCGCAACGGATAATGCGGAAATCGACGATAGCCCCAAGGCAGCGGCGCTACGGGAATTGCAGCCGGTGGTGTTCGTCGATGACTTTCTGCCTTACTTGCGTCGCATTCCGGACAATATTCATGCAGCCTTGATCTTGCGCGAACAGAATGGCTCACCGAATGTCGGGGCCAATTTGGTATGGGCGCATTCCCGTCATGCCGATCTTGCCGACTTTACGCTGTGGTGGCTGAACCGGTAAGAGCGACCAATTTCTGTTCGGCCGACAACAAACGCTGTTCGAGCGCGCCGCGGTCCTGTAGCCAGGTGTGCTTTTCCTGCGCCAAATGATCGGCGCGCTCTTCGGCACGGCGCACTTGGTCGGTCAGCATACTGGATGCTTGTTCTTGCGCTGCCAGCGCTGCCCGCATGTCGCTTAGCTGCTGTTGTACGGCTGTCAATCGCGCGACCAAGTCGTCTTTCGCTGTCATCAGATCCCGAACCTGGTCGCTTAGCTGCTGTTGCACGACTGTCAATCGCGCGACCAAGTTGTCTTTCGCTGTCATCAGATCCCGAACCTGATCGGTAAGACGGTCTCGCGCCGAGCGCACCGCTGTCAATTCCTCTTGTGTCGCATGGAGGGCCTGATCCTGGCGGTCACACTCGGCGGTGAAATTGGCGATGCGCATTTCCTGCTGGCCGATTGTCTTTTGCTGTACAGCGGTCTGTCGGTTTGCGCTGTCCAAATCCTGTTCGAGGCGAGCGATACGTTGCTCGTACGCTTGGCGTTCTTCAGCGCGTCGGGTTGCAGTCGCTTCCTGATAGTGCTCGAACTGCGCGCGTGTCTGTGTCAATTGATGGTCTAGCGTCGTCACCTCGCTGGCGCGGTCGGCCAAGCGCTGTTGGAAGCCGGCACTCTCCGCCTGAGCGGTGGCGAGCGATAGGCTCTGAGCATGATGCGCCTCCTGTAACTGTGCTAGTGCACGGCGCGTTTGAGCGAGATCCTCCGACAAATTTGCCTTGGTCTTCAAAGCGGCCTGCAGTTCATCATTGAACTGCTGTTCGCGTTCGCCTGCCGCGCGAAGCTCTTCGGCGTGCTGCTGCTTGGCTTGATCGAGCTTGCGCGTCAGTTCGGCTTGCATATGTTCGTACAGTCCCGTGACCGCCTGGAGAAGCGACGCCGGCAAGCCGGATTCAACGGCCGCCATGGTGTCTTGCTGCTCGGCTTTCCAGCGCTTGAGAAAAGGCGCGATGGTACTTTTGCTGCCGGTGCCGCCCAAAGCTTCGCGGACGCTGTCGACTGTGGGATTTTTGCCTGCCCCTATCAGTTGGGCGGCGGCTTGGGCGACATGAGAATACAGAATACCGGCACGGGCCATGGCGTCTTCCTCAATAAAGTAATATAATACGTTATACGTAATATTACGATAAATTACGTTAAAAATATATGCATGAATTTATAAATAATAATTTCGATAATTTATGTTATCGTGACTTAATGATGAATTCTGCATCACTCTTGGCGTAACGCAGCCAAAAACCGCGAAAGTGAGCGACAAAAAGGGTATGGAAGAAAAGAAGCCGGAAAATGTCGTTTTGTTGGAAAATCTGTCAAAACATAACGCCGGTACGCTCGTTTCCGAACACGAAATGCGGGAGCGCCACCAGCGTTTTATCTCGGCGGCAACCTCGGAAAACACTCGCCGCACCTACCGCTCGGCGATCCGGCATTTCTACGCCTGGGGCGGAGCGCTGCCTTGTGATTCAGGGGCAGTGTTGCGGTATCTCCTGGCTTATTCCGACTCCCTGAACCCGCGCACGCTGGCGCTGCGACTGACGGCGCTAGCGCAATGGCATGCGTTCCAGGGGTTCCCGGACCCGACCGCCGACCCGAGCGTGCGCAAAACCTTGAAGGGCATCACGCGCACCCAGGGCAAGCCGAAGAAGAAGGCGAAGGCGCTGCCAATTGAGGACTTGGAAGCGATCGTGGCCAAACTGGAGCCGGACACCAGCCTGATTGCGATACGGAATAATGCACTCTTGCAGATCGGCTTTTTCGGCGCGCTGCGCCGCAGCGAGTTGGCCGCGCTGATGGTGGAGGAATTGGGTTGGGAAACGGACGGTTTAGTGATCACGCTCGCGCGCTCGAAGACCGACCAGGAAGGGGAAGGTGTCAGCAAGGCGATTCCCTACGGCGGTCCGGATGGAATATGTTGCCCGGTTCGCGCCTTGAAGCGCTGGCTGGAAGCGGCAAACATCATTTCGGGGGCAGTGTTCCGGCGCGTCACTCGCTGGAATATCATCGGCACCAATCCGCTGAGCGACGGCAGTATCAACGATATTCTGGAGGCGTGTGCCAAAGCGGCGGATCTAGCATACGTCCCGGAGCTCAGCAGCCATAGCTTGCGGCGCGGCTTGGCCACTAGCGCACATCGATCCGGGGCTAATTTCAAGGACATCAAAAGGCAAGGTGGCTGGCGACATGACGGCACGGTGCAAGGATACATCGAGGAAGCTGGGCGGTTCGAGGCCAATGCCGCATTGACGCTGCTGCGCCGGAAGGGGAAAAAATGAGGCATCAAAACCTTAGCGTACGATTTTTTCCGGATTCTGCGGCGTCCCCGGTATTGGAGAATTAAAAGGTGTTGCAAGCCTCAATTCCTGAAAGTCCATTTGTGATCATCTGGAAATAAAAACAGCAGGAGATTCTGCACGGAGAAGGCTTCAAAAATAGGTTGAAAGCAAAATCAGCCGTTATGGCCGCGAGTACCGGATACAGGTAGTTAGGGGCCTGTGACGTCATTTCTGCACCTGAATACTGCTGCTGAGGCGGCGTGAGAGTGATTTACCCACTGGCGGTGATTGGGGGCGTTAATATACAGAGCCTACTATCGGGATTTTTTTCCCTGTGATATGTTCGATTAAGCGACTATCTGGAATCAATAGCGGCGGTAATCAACTGACGCCCATAAGCCAGTATCCCTGGATCAGGGGAATAATTGTTGTTGTCGTGATGTCTTCCTTTCTCCTTTTTGACCGGGTTCCACCATGTTTGTCGATTCCCATTGTCATCTTGATTTTCCCGATCTCGCGAGCAGGCTGGATGAATTGCTGGCACGAATGCGGGAAAATGACGTCAGTCATGCACTCTGCGTGAGTGTCAATCTCCAGGATTTTCCCCGAGTCCGCGCTCTTGCCGAGAACCATCCCAATTTATATGCCTCGGTTGGCGTCCACCCTGATTATGAAAATCTCGCCGAACCGCAGGCGGCACAATTGGCGTCTTTGGCTGATCATCCAAAGGTGGTGGCGATAGGTGAGACCGGCCTGGATTATTTCCGCCTCAAGGGCGATCTCGAATGGCAGCGGGAGCGTTTCCGTGAGCATATCCGCGCTGCCCGCCAATGCTCGAAACCGCTCATCATCCACACGCGTGAAGCCGCTGCCGATACACTGAGGATTATGGCGGAGGAGGGTGCAGACAAGGTGGGGGGAGTCATGCATTGCTTTACGGAAAGCTGGGAAGTAGCGCGGCAGGCGATGGAAATGAATTTCTATATATCGTTTTCAGGCATTGTCACATTCAAAAATGCCGTTGCGTTGAAGGATGTGGCCAGAAGAATCAGTCTGGACAGGATATTGATAGAAACGGACTCACCCTATCTTGCTCCCGTGCCGCATCGGGGCAAGACAAACGAACCCGCGTTTGTGAGAAACGTCGCAGAAGAAATAGCAGCGCTGCGCGGCGTCCCTATCGAGGAAATCGGCAGGATCACGACCGATAACTTTTTCAACTTGTTCAAGGCGGCCTGAATTATGAGGTCATCCAGAAAATTATTTATGGCTGGTCTGGTGCTTGCTGCCAGTCTCTCTCAGCAGCCTTATGCAATGGGTGGGGTTTATGAAGATTTGCGCTGGGCGGCTGAAGACAATAATACATCCGATATCAGCAAACTGCTCGCAAAGGGCGCTGATCCGAATACACCCGATGAGCAGGGAAATACGCTTTTAATGGCCGCTGTCCGTCATAAAAATGCCGATCTTGTCGATCTGCTCGTTCAGGCCGGCGCCCGGCTCAACCTTCGCAACCGCTATGGCGAAACAGCGATCATGCTCGCGAGCCTGCACGGTCTGGAAGATATTGTCCGGAAACTGTACATCAAGGGAGCGGAAATCAACCATGAGGGATGGAATCCGCTGATTTATGCCGCAACAGGAGGCCACCCCCGGATCATCCAGCTCTTGCTGGAAGGAGGTGTGCCGATCAATTCAACATCCGATAATGGAACGACTGCGCTTATGATGGCCGCAAGAGGCGGGCATGTTGAAGCCGCAAGAGTTCTTCTGAAAAACGGCGCCGACCCCAATCTAAGGAATGAGTGGAACAAAACCGCGTTGCAGTGGGCGTTGAGCAGAAACCACAGTAACGTGGCAGAATTATTGAAAGCAAGCGGAGCAAAGGAGTGAGCCGTGGGAGTTATCGACTTCAATCACTATAATCTGCGTGCCCCACGAGAATTGCTCGATAGCCTCAAGGCTTTTTATTGCGATGTAGTGGGACTCGCGCAGGGTTTTCGCCCCCCGTTCGACAGCTTTGGGTACTGGCTTTATGCCGGTGACAAATGCGTGCTTCATCTGAGTGAAACGGCCACGAATGAAGTGCGGCATACCCATATATCGACCACTTTCGATCATGCCGCATTCACCTGCACCGGGCGCCCCGAAATGGAGGCACGGTTGAAGCAGCACGGCATCCTGTTCAGAAAAGGCCAGGTACCCGCACTGGGCATTACTCAGTTATTTTTTAAAGATCCGGCTGGAAATGGCATCGAGCTGAGCTTTCCCGATCAACCCGTAGAGCAATCCCCGGAATAGATCGCGGAATTTTCCCTGCAGCTTCAATTTGGGAAATAAGCGGGCAGACGGGAATCAGGCTATCGTTCCAAGAGGAAATAGAAGAAGAGAGAAGCGCAGTGTTCATCCGCACCTAATGAAAGAATAAATGAACAAACCGTTACACAATAAAGTCGCTATCGTCACGGGTGCGTCACGCGGCATCGGTGCCGAAATAGCGCGCACATTAGGAGGTGCGGGCGCAAATGTAGTCGTGAACTATGCTAAGGACAGGGAAGCGGCCGAGGCAGTCTGCACTGCGATCCAGCAGGCAGGCGCAGAGGCAATTGCCATCAAGGCGGATGTCAGCAATTCAGCTGAAGTTTGCAGGCTCTTCGATGCCGCAATCGAACGTTTTCAGCGCCTGGATATCCTTGTCAATAACGCAGGCGTGCTCCTGTCCAGAAAAATGTCTGATATCAGCGACGACGAATTCGACCGCGTTCTGGATGTCAATGTGAAAGGCGTTTTTTATGCTCTGCGGGAAGCTGCTGTCCGGCTCGAGGATGGAGGTCGCGTGGTGAATCTATCCAGTACTGTTACACGGCTGATGCTTCCCAATTATGGCGCCTATGCGGCCAGCAAGGGTGCTGTCGAACAACTGACGCGCGTCTTCGCTAGAGAAGTTGGAGACCGCGGCATCACAGCAAATATCGTTTCGCCAGGGCCGGTCAATTCGGAAATGTTCACTGCGGGAAAAAGCGAAGAAACGATAAGACGGATGGCAGCGATATCTTTCCTGGGACGCGTGGGAGAACCGGAAGACATAGCGGGAGTTGTCCTCTTCCTGGTGAGCGAAGAGTCGCGCTGGGTTACCGGCCAGAACATCAGCGCCAGTGGAGGCGCGGCATAAATCCGATTGCCGGCTTTGTATTGGGCGGTGCACTCAGCGTCGGGACAGAAGCGCTATCCGGCTCTCGCCGACTACGGCATCAACGATGATTTCATCAAGTCGTTGAGCGAAACGATCCCCCTCAACTCATCGGCGCTTTTCATTCTCGTGCGCAACGCGCAACCGGAAAAAGGTTCTGGCGGAGCTCACCGACGTTAAAGGCAAGGTCCTGCGAACGTCACTGTTTCCCGAGCAGGAGAAAAAACTCCAGGAAGCGGTGGCAGGTTCGACATCTTCCCCTCACAACATAGCTAAGGCGTAGAAACTAGAGTGCAGGGTGCAATAAGCAAAGCAGCATTGCACCCCATGCACCGTATGGCAGTTCCAGGTGCTGCCTGATTGTCGCTATGTTTCAAGCAGGTGGGGTTGCGCAGCGTAATCCAACGGAGTCCGCCAACCAATTCCATCTCGCCCATCCCCGCCCATCGGCGAATCCCTGTATCCCTCACTCTCTCACGAAAAAGCCTCTCGCAAGTAGCAAGGTGTGAATACGACTGTGCTTACCCGCAGTGCCCATAGCCGAAATAGCCAATCGATCGTCTATTGGGGGATTTTGACGGTGTCCGATTCACCAGGGGAATGGCTTAAACGTCCTCTGAGCGGCTTCTGAACGGCTTCTGGTTAGCTTGACAAGAAAACACGGAGGGCGCCGCCCCTTCTCGCCGATGCGGCTTCCGGTCTCTATAACGCCCCTCGCACTTTTTCACCTTTCCCCCTCTGTCATCTTTCCCCGAACAGGTTTAATCATCCCTGTCATTTTCCTGTGTAGAACCTGGTATCCATAAGCGGCATCACGCTCAATCCTGCCAATTTGACAGGACCTGTCCTTCTCATCGCTGCCCCCAATTTACTGCGCACACGGTTACCTCGGTTTATACCCCTCAGACCCCTCAGTCATGCACAACCTGGATATACCTCCTATTTTTTTAGTGTAATGGAAATATACTCTTGGCATTAACGTGAAACATGTCGATGGGAGAGAGGAGGGGCGGCTGAAGCAATTTCGGTTTACTATGAAGGGTTAAAAGGAGGAAGGATTCTGGAAGCTATAACGAACGCGAGTGATTCCGTCACCATTGCTGTCCATCTTTTGGCGGCAGTTCTGTCGGGTGGGGCAATCGGCCTGGAGCGAAGCCTGCATGGGCACCCCGCCGGTTTCAGAACGCATGCGCTGGTTTGCCTTGCATCCAGTCTATTGATGCTGGTTACGCTCTATCAGTGGAAGTGGTTGCCGCCAACCATAGCAATCGAGGCTGTGCGAATGGACCCCGTGCGAATGGCTCAGGGCATCATGACGGGTATCGGTTTTCTTGGAGCCGGGGTTATTTTCAAGGAAGGTCTGAGTGTTCGCGGCCTGACCACTGCCGCTTCCATCTGGATTACAGCCGGTATCGGCATACTGATGGGTATAGGCTTCTTCCTTCCCGGTATTTTGGGAACTCTGTTGACCCTGGGGATACTTTCGCTTTTCCGTTTGATCGAAGACCGGGTTCCGCGGCAGTCATATGCTCAGTACTACGTAAGCTTTGACCGCCATAAGGTGATGCCGGAAGATCAGGTTCGCGCCTTGGCGATCGACCATGGGTTTGAGATTGCAACCATGAGTTACCGTATTACCCGAGCCGGCTTGTTCGAGTACCGCATGGATATCAGGACGACGAAGGCCGGCAGAGCGGTGGGGCTTGCAAAAGCACTGCAAAATATCGAATCTGTACGTGAGTTTCGTGTCTCGACCACAGGTACATAGCGTGCCACGTTCCCTTGCGGGAGAGATTGAATTCGCTTTGAATCGTCAACCAACCGGAGGAGTTTCCCATGCAGCTGAACCCTTATCTCAATTTCAACGGCCAATGCGAGACCGCTTTCAAGTTCTATGAAAAATGTCTCGGAGGAAAGATCACCGCGATGCTCACCTTCGGAAGTTCACCCATGGCGGAACAAACACCCCCGGAATGGCATGACAAGATCATGCATGCGCGCCTGGCAGTAGGCGAGGCTGTGCTGATGGCCTCGGACGCGTCACCAGAGCATTATGAAAAAACCAGAGGGATGTCGGTGGCCCTGAATACGGACAAACCGGAAGAAGCCGAACGCATATTTGCGGCATTGTCGGAAAATGGAGCCGTGCAGATGCCGATCCAGCCTACCTTCTGGGCTGCCCGGTTTGGCATGCTGATCGATCAGTTCGGCATACCGTGGATGATCAATTGTGAGTAAAGACGATGAATTTCGATCGGTGTTGCCATTCGTCCTGAACTCCTTGTCCTGAACCCCTTGCAGGCTCGGAACAAGCTTGCCGGGTCGAAGAGATACCGTAGGGGGTAGCGAAAGTTACTCAAAGGCACGCCAAAAGCTCAGGAAGATATTCCAATCACCCGCTCGCCAGATTGTATTCGGAAGAAACGCGGTTTGACTAACCCGGAGGCAGCATCTATGTTTATTTCAGGACATCCCGAATAGCCGCGTCGCCGACCTCCAACCTCTGCCGGCTACTTGATAAGAGCACCGAACAAGGAACCGGATATGGCAACCAAGTACCTCAGCAATTACTACAGCTATAAATTTGTCCCCCAGGTTCTGAAATTCGGGGTAATCGAAGTTGATCCTAAAGCAGCGCTGGAAAAACAGGTGCAGGAGCATCTCGCAAGCGGACATCGCTATTTTTTCCAGGATGAATTTCAGAATGCGCTCACCGAGTATCAGACTGCCTACGCCCTGCTGCACAAGTTTCTTCACCCGCAGTTTCCGGTAGACGTTACTGCAATCGCAACTGTTGTTCTGAAGCCTCTGCAACTGACTGAAGCAATGATTGCTGCGACCGCGCAGGTGGCGAAATATCGTTCCACTATCACCGCCGGCCCCATCGTAGCAGCGGGTAGCCCCCCGCGAGAGATCTCCTCTGTTGTACAGAAATTCAGCGGTACAGGCAGCGCGGTTGTCGCGCCGCCTGCAGCCGTTCTTTATGAGCAGGCTGCCGTATATCTTCAGGCCGGGGCAACTTCCGAAGCACAGCCCATCATCCAGCAGGCACTCGAACTCAATGGGGGACGGGATCTGGAACTGGAATCCAACCTGCTGGTGGCATCCGGCATTGCTGGTGTTCAACGGGGCGAATTTGACAATGCCCGGGATAATTTCGCGAAAGCGTTCGAATTGGCAAGACGCGTGAGCGCAGTGCCTGGGACTGCGCCGGGGGCAGCGGGACCGGGGGTGGCTGGCATACCGGGAATCACGGATGTAGCGGGAGAGGGCGCTGCGGCAGCTGTGCCGCCCGCCCGAACTGCGGAATTGGGTGCAATCAGCAATAACATCGGCGTGGTTTCAGCCTTGACGGGCGACGCGCGTAGCTCTGGCGCGGCTTTCCAGGCGGCGGGAGATTCAGTTCCGCTTTCGTTCGGGAGGACGCTTACACAACCGCTCAACCCCGGCACCGCCACTGCAATGCAGAGGCCGATGGGCAGCGAAGGGCTCGGCTTCATCCTGAATTCATCCTCCGGTTCGAACCAGTATATGAATGTGTCTCCCACTGTTTCTGCCGCAAGCGCCGCACAGCAGTTCGGGGTATTCAAGGGAGACCAGATCGTGAGTGTCGATCTTCAGGGCGATGCGGTTGCAAACCTTACCGCAACCCTCTACCAGCCGCGTATCACCGCTACGGCACTTCCGGAGCTCGCCACTTTCGAAATTCTCGAAATCAATTTCATCGCCTACATCCCTCATACCTACGGCTTCACCCTTCCATTAAGTCTCGGTGACTGCCATCTCGAACTGGGCGATTATGAGGAAGCCATCAGTTGGTACGAAAAGGCGCGGGACTATCCGTATCTCAACCAGGGCATCGAGACGCCAATGGTCTGGCTGAAACTTGCCAATGCCTATCTCCGCTGGGGCCATTTCCTGTTTGAGGGGGGCCAGAAGGCCGAAGCGAGAACGCGGTATGAGCAGATCGTGCGCCTGACCGACCCGATCCTCGATCCGGCTTCACCCCTGTATAAATCGCCCGTTTTCGACGGCCTTGCGGCACAGGTGCAGGCGATTCTGGTCGCGCCGCAGCCGCTTGATCCCGAGGTGCACAACCCTTCGATTGCGTCAGTCGTACTGCTGGCCAAGCTCAACATACAGAATATCCAGGACGGCATCGACTTCCCGTTACTCAGCCTGGCGCGCGAGCAGGTCCCGGTATTCCGCTTCGATTACCTGCAGAATGCCGCGCGTTATTTCGCGGAACATGCGATTCAGGCGGAACGGACTTATATCAATTTCAAGACCAGCGCCGAGCAGGAGGAATTCCAGCGCACCATGTTGCAGAATGCGGTCGATCTGGAGGCCGCCAACGAACAACTCGAGATCAAGAAAGTCGAGATTGCGCAGGAGCAGAAGGAGGCCATCGAGGCGAACCAGGCCTATGCGAATACCCAGCTCGAAAACGCCCGGGATCTGAAAGAGGAATATGCGGATGTAAGCCTGGAGGAGATGGCACTCGATGCGGAGATCACTTACGTAGGCGCGCCTACCACCGAATATGACTTCTCGGGCTATGAGGAATATGGGATCTCGAACGGGACCCATCGCGTCGATGAGGTGCTGCGGACCTTGACACGCCGGCGCCGCGAGATATCGCGAGATTTCGAACTCAACAACATGGACCGGCGCATCAGCGAGCTGGAAGCGGCAAAGAGGGTCGCTGATGAGCAGGTGGACATCGCTACCAAACAGAAAGAAGCTGCCGATATCCAGAAGAACATCGCCACCCTGCGCAAGCAACAGGCCGAGCAGCAGCTGGCGCTGTTCGATTCGCAGGAATTCACGCCTGATCTGTGGAATCGGCTGGCAAACGAAATTCGCCAGATTTCCCAGTCATACCTCAGCCAGTCGATCGTCATAGCCCGGCTGATGGAGCAGGCATACGAGTACGAGGTCGGCAAGGCCGTGAATATCATCAAGCCATCGTATAACCGGAATGATCTGGCAGATCTTCTGGCTGGCGATTTCCTGCTGCGTGACATCGACTCATTCACCTTCATGCGGATCATCCTGGGCGAGAAAAAGCAACCCATGAAGGAAATCATTTCACTGTCAGACCGCTACCCGGTCCAGTTCCTGCGCGATTTCCAGCGCACGGGTACCATGGGTTTCCGCACGGAGTTGAGTGATTTCGACCGGAATTATCCTGGCGCTTACCTGCAGCGCATCAAGCGTGTCGAGGTCATCGTCGAAGGACTGATCGGCCGGGGAGGAATCCATGCCAGCCTCACCAATACCGGACTCTGCCTCTCGCGCATGCGCAATGGCGGCATCAAAATGCGGTTGCTGCAACCGGAAACGCTGTTGCTGTCGCAATACCGCATCGCCGCCGACGCGGTGATCTTCACGCCCGATGGGGAAATGCTGGGAATTTTCGAACATAGCCCGGTCTCGACCTCATGGGTATTCGAGCTCAATCCCGCGGCCAACGACATCGTCCTGAACTACATCACCGACATCAAACTTGTGATCTATTACGAGTCGTTCTTCGATCCCAACCTCAAACCCAGAGTGCTTGAAGAGCTCGCAGTCACACAGGTCAATGCCGGGCGTCGTACCGTCGCGCTTCGGTACGAGCTTTTCGACGAGTTCTTTGCGTTCCAGGATACGGGTGAGGTGACGTTCACGCTTCGATCGACCATGCTGCCTTTCTATCACCTCGATCCGCGCGTGCGCGAACTCACGTTCCTGATCGAAACGGAGGAGGGCGTTTCTGCCGAAAACCTCACCGTTATCGTGTCCACTGCGGATGGCACAACCGCCACCCAGTCCACTACAGCGGATGGCGCACTTTCGACCGGCGGATCGAGTCCGCTCAATGCATTCATTGGCAAGCCCTGGTTACAGGAGTGGAAGATAACCATTCCGGTCGCCCAGAACCAGGCTCGTTTCGATGCCGGTTTCGAATGGTCGCAGGTACAGAACATTGTAATGACGACAGAGTACGAATTCACCCCTCGCCGCATTCCGGGGCAACCATACCTTCTCCTGCTCGACCGCTTTGATGCCGATACGCTCGCAAATTTCGATGTAGTCGATGATCCGCAGGCGACGGTCTCCGCACCCTCGCAATGGGTTTTCAACGCGGCAGCACAGCGGATCGACCAGATGTCGAGTATACATGGGGATGCATTCGAGCCTGGTGCCACGGGCCCGGAGAAGCCGGGCACTTACCTGGTGCGCAAAACCACGACGGAACTCCCGGCGATTCAGGATCATATCGTCGCAGTGGATGTCAGCTCCGAGGATAACGGCGGTATTGGCGTCGTGTTCCGCTGGCAGGACGTGGACAATTTCTATTACTTCCTCATGGATGGGCAGCGCAACTACCGCCGCATGGGCAAGAAGGTGGGCGGCGTATTCCAGGAACTGGATACGAAGGCCCTTGATGATACGCATGGGTATGAAACGGGTACAACCCATCGGCTGAGAATCCGCCTCGGTGGATCGGAGATGAGGGCCTATCTCAATGATGAGCAAATCCTTCTCGGGCAGGATGCCTCGCTGCCGAATTCAGGCCGCGCCGGTCTTTTCTGCTGGGGCAGCGCAGGTGCGCATTTCGACAATTTCCGGATTGTCGCGCTCTGAAACCATGGACCTGGGGGAGTAGGCAGTGGCCAATAAATCTCCGGTCGAGCGCCAGGCTACCTCGAATCCCGCCGGTGGAGGCGACATCCGGGGTCTGGGCGAGACCTTCCAGCCTGATTTGAATTCGGGGGTCGGCAACTATCGGGTTCCCCTCGATCTGTTGCCCGGCATCCGTAATTTCCAGCCGAGCCTCGCCCTCGGCTACAGCACCGGCGCGGGCAACGGCCCCTGGGGCCTCGGCTGGTCCCTGCTTTTTGCCACTATAAGCCGCCGCACTTTTCGGGGCACTCCGTCCTATACGGAAGACGACACATTCCTGTTCGCCGGGCAGACAGAACTTGTGCCCATCGGTTCCGACACTTTCCGGGCTTCGGTCGAGAATGGGTTCGAACAGTTCAGCCGGACGGAAACCGGATGGCAGGTTACAGAGAAGTCCGGCATACGCCATACCTTCGGCACGACCGCTGAAAGCCGCATCGAGTTTGACGATAACGGGACCCCGCGCGTGTTCGCATGGCTGGTCGAGCGTACTGAAGACACCACGGGCAATGCCATTACCTACCGGTATCGCAGTGAACAGGGGCAGCGGTATATCGAGGAGATCCGCTACGCCATCTATGCCATCCGATTCGAATACGAGGTCAGGCCCGACGCGTTCTCCGATTTCCGCAGCGGCTTCGAACAGCGCACTACGTTGCGTTGCAGGCGGATCACGTTCCATGTCGAGCCCCTGGGGCCCGCCGCTGTGCGAAGCTGGTCACTCGCATATGACCTGGCGCCGTTATCCGGGCTGTCCCTTCTGCGTTCAGTCACCTTCTCCGGCAATGATCCGGAAACGGGAGAATCGGCATCGCTTCCGCCACTTCAGTTTTCCTATACGGAGTTTACCCCCTCGAGCCGCCGCCTGAGGAAGTTCACGGCTGAGATCGGCGCCGCGCCTCCCGGTCTCGACCAGCCCAACCTGGAATTGATCGACCTGGACGGACGGGGCCTGCCTGGCATTCTGTCGATCGAAAACGGCATCGCGCGATACTGGGCCAACACCGGCCAACTCAGGTGGGCACCGCCCCGTTCCTTGCCTCAATTCCCGGCTGCGTTCTCCACGGCGGAAGACCGCGTGCAGTTTGCCGATATGGACGGAAACGGCGCAGCCGACGTGCTTGTTGGCAGCGGGACGCCCAGCGGCTTCTATCGCAACGGGGGAACCGGTGCTTTCGATGGATTCAACCGATACGTCCGTTCACCGCAGCTTGCCTTTGAAACAGGCGGACTGCAGTTGATGGACGTCAATGGCGATGGGCTCGTCGATGCAGTACATGACGGGCGTACCGGTTTGCAGGTTTACAAAAATCGCGGTGCGGCAGGCTGGGAACCGCCGCGACTGGTGCCGAAGGACGGCCTGCCGACACCTGTTCCCAATCTTTCCTCCGGTGATCCTCGCGTGCGGCTGGCCGACATGAACGGAGACAAGATACCGGATGTAGTGCTGTTCAGCAGCGGCTATTTCGAATACTGGCCTGCGCGCGGCGAAGGCCATTTCTCCGAATCGCGCAAAATGACTACCGCCCCGAGATTCCCTTATCCGTTCGATCCGGCCCGGGTGTTCATCACCGATATCAACGGAGATGGCCTGGCTGATGTCGTTTTTGTCGGTTACGACGAGATAACCTACTGGATCAACCAATCCGGAAATGCGTTCAGTCCTCCACAGACCATTCGTTACACCCCCCCCACTTCCCGGGCCGATACGCTGCGGGTCGCGGACATGAGCGGAACCGGAACGGCTGGGATTTTATGGACCGGTCCATATCCTGACTACCGCTACCTCGACTTTACCGGTGATGTGAAACCGGGCCTGCTTAGCCGCATCGACAACGGCCTGGGCCGCGTTACGACCATTGAATATGCGACCTCGACCGCTGAGGCAAGGCGCGATCAGGAGCAGGGGCAATCGTGGATGTCGTTTCTTCCGTTTCCCGTACAGGTTGTATCCGCCGTTACCATCGACGACGCGATCAGCGGCCTGCACAACGTAACCCGTTACCGGTATCACGAGGGGCACTACGACGGATACCGACGCGAATTCGACGGATTCGGCCGCTCGGAACAGATCGAGGAAGGGGATGCCTCGATTCCTTCCTGTCGAACCGTTTTTCACTATCATACCGAAGCTTCCGGGAGGCCTTCCGAGCCGGATCCGGAGCTGCGCCGCAGCCTGAAAAGGAAGCTGTTCCGAGTGGAGGTTTTCGGCGAAGATGCAACTCCATCGGCCTCCGCTCCCTACCGGGTCGAAGAAAGCCGGTGGATAGTGCGAATCGAGCAGACGCTGCCCGATGACCGTCGCGTGCTGTTTCCTTTCGTCGAAGAGACGGTCACATCGACATTCGAGCGCGAGTTCGAAGCCCGCATCGAACGGAGGATGTTCTCGTTCGACGCTTCCGGAAACGTCACAGGCGAGGAGCGGAGGGGAGAAGGAGGAGAGGGAGCTCCGCTGATCGCGACGACGCGGGCCGAGTACGCACAGGACCCGACCGGCCGCGTCCGCGATCATGTGTCGCGTATCGTCCAGCGCGACGGGGACGGCAATCTGCTGAACGAGTTGCGGCATTATTATGACGGCCCCGCCTTCGAGGGTCTGCCCCTTGGCCAGGTTACGAAAGGATTGCTCACCCGGACGGAGAAGGTTGCCCTGCATAAAAGCACGGCCACCTCCGTGTATGGTGCTCATGAACCGGATTTTCCGGCACTGGGATATCATGATGGAGAGGACCAGGATGGCGAACCTGCATGGCTGTATGACCATAAACGGCTCAGTCTCGATGAGCGCGGCAATGTCCTGGTCAGCCGGGATGCACGCGGGAACGACACGACCTACACCTTTGATGAATTCGGGTTGTTTGCGACTTCGATCACCGACGCGAAAGGTTTCATCGCAACCGTCGAGCATGATCTTCGCATTGCAAGACCCAGACGCATGGTGAACCCCAACGGCGGAGTAACCGAGTCGCGCTATGATCCTCTGGCACGCATTGCCATAGTCGCCGCGCCCGGAGACACGCTTGCAATCCCCAGCGTAACCTATTCGTACGAAACTTCAGCACTGCCGGCACTGCGCAACACGCGTTATCGCGTGATTTCCGGAGATTCCCGCACCATCGCGATCAATGAGTATCTCGATGGAGGCGGCGCGTTATATCAGCGCCGCACAGAGCATGACGGCGCCAGGGTTTCGGTGAGCGGGCAGGCTGTGACCAATGTACGGGGGAAAATGGCGGAAAAACTAGAGTCGTTCTATGCCGAAGGGTTGGAGTTTGAGCCATATCCCGCTGACCCTTCCGCACCGCGACGGCACTTTTTCTTCGATGCACTCGGTCGGGCAATCCGTACAGTGCACCCCGACGGGGGTGAATCGAGCGCGGAATACCGGCCATTCGATACGCTTTTCTCCGATGGCGGAGATAACGATCCCGGGGCGGAAGTTTCGTTTGGAACGCCCCGGCGCGAGCTCTACGATTCCTGGTACCGCTTGATCGGAGTGGAAGAGCGCGACCAAAGTACGATCCGCACGACCCGCTATGAGCTCGATGGTGCAGGACGCTTGCGGCAGATCACCGATCCCCGTGGCATTATCCTCAGCCGTATCACCCGCGATCTCACCGGGCAGGAGATCAGGATCGAACATGTGGACGCGGGCAACCGCCTGCTGGCCTGTGATGCCTCCGGAAATCTCGCGCTTCAGGTGGATGCCGCAGACGAGTCGATCAACCGGACTTACGATGAATTGAACCGCATCACTGCCACCGCGTATGGAGGAGGGGAGCCGGAGCAGTATTTCTACGATGCAGGGAGCGGCGCAAATCTGACAGGCCGGTTGGCGCGAACCGTTGCTCCCGCCGGTGAAACCACTTACAGCTACGATGAGCGCGGCAATGTCATTCTGCGTTCCAGGCTGGCGCCCGGTGAGACCGACGCTCTTGCGTTGAATTACACATTCGACAGGATCGGCCGTATGACTCGCTTGAGCTATCCCGACGGAGCCGTTGTCGATTTCGAATACTATTCTGGATTCCTGCTGCGGCGCATTCCCGGTGTAGTCGATACTATCGAATATACGGCCGCAGGGGTGCGAACCGCACTCCAGTATGAGAATGGTGTGCGGACGGAATACGACTACGACCCCGTTTCCCTGAGGCTGCGGGAGCTTCGCACTCATCGGCTGGAGACGGGCGCGGTCTATTTTCATACCCGGTATGACATCGACAAGGCGGGGAATGTAGCCGCGATCGAGGATTTGCGGGCTGCAGCAGCCGGATTCGTGCGGACGCAAAGCTTCGGGTATGATGCATTCAACAATCTTCTGGAGGCTTCCAGTCCGGATCCGGGCGCCGGTTATTCGCACGTCTATGAATATGACCAGGCAGCGAACTTCCTTCGCAATCCCCTGATCAGTTCCAATCCGCTCTTCTACGAGAATGGCGGCAACAGTAACCGCCTGAGCGGCCACAATGATGGCATCAATGCCGTTACCCTGTTCGGGTACGATGCGAACGGCAACGTCATTTCCATGCCCGGACGCACCCTGACCTTCGATGCCAAGCAGCAACTCTCGCGGGTGCAGGTTGCGGGGGGAACGGACGTGGTTTTCTTCTATGACCACAAGGGCGTGCTGAGCAGGCGCGAAGCAACCGCGGGGGGCTTGACCGAAACGACGCATTACGTGGATAACCTGTTCGAGTCGAAGGATGGCACCACGCAGCGCTGGATACTCGCAGGCGACCTCCCGGTCGCCTGTGTTGCAGATGGAATGATGGTTTTCATACATAACGATCACTTGGGCAGTGCGGTCATTTATACCGATGCGGGTGGCAATCTTCTGACGGAAACCGCTTTTCATCCATTCGGGAGCGTGCTCGTGGCTCCCTCCGGCGCACTTCCGCCGGCTTTCGCAACCAAAAAACTCGATGCGGACATAGGACTGTACTACTTCAATGCGCGCTGGTACTCGCCGGTAATGGGACGCTTCATTTCGCCCGATCCGCTCTATCTTTATCAGCCGGAACAGGGCTTGCAGGAGCCAAAGCGCTTGAACCCATACGCGTACGCGGGCAACAATCCGGTTCGCTACGTCGATCCGAGCGGATTGGGCTTCTGGGACGTGCTGGGCGCCATTGTCATCGCCATTGCCGTCGTGGTGGCCGTGGTTGCCGTTTCCGTGCTGACTTTCGGAGTAGGCACCGCAATCGGCTTTGGCACCCTCCTGGCTTACGCGGCGGTAGCAGGACTCGCAGGGGCGGCCATCGGGGCTGTCGTAGGGGGCATCGCCTATGGAAGCTGGGAAGGTGCACTGCGCGGTGCGTTGATCGGTTTTACAGCGGGCGCCAACGCAATGATCGGCGGCATGATCTTCGGTCCGATCATCGGTGCGGCACTGGGTATCATCACCTTCCTGGCGGTGATCCCACCGGTAGCGAAGAGCGATGTCTACCAGGGCATACTTGGCTGGACCAGCTACCTCATGCCCATGAGCTGGCCGGGCCATGCCATCGGCCTCGTCTTGTTCGCCCTGAATGTCGTCGGTTATCTCGTCACCTTCGGGCAGGTGGACAAGCTGCGAATCCGTGACATGCAGGTTGACTGGAAAACAGGCAACATTTTCACGGTGGGCGGATGGGTGGGTCAACTGGATGGCAGGGCTTTCAATTTCGGCGGTTTCAGCTTCGTGAATACTGCGCGCTATGTGGGAGGAGAGATTATTCCGGCTACGTTCGAGCATGAATCCGGGCACATGTTGAGCAACGCTGCGTTTGGATTCTTCCAGGCGACCCGCGTGTTCGAAGGAAACGGACTGGACAGTTTCTGGGAGCGCATTGCCGAAAGCAATGTGCCCCCTGGCCTGCGTGCCACTGATCCTGTAACGCCGGAACCGGATCGTCCTAAAATTCCGCAGTGGGGTTAGCGCACTCTGGAAGGCCGGTGAATACGGGCGGTCAGGAAGACAGGAAATAAAGCAGCACTATGGAGAATTTCTGATGCTGGAGACGTATCGGGGCAGCTGTCATTGTGGAGCTGTAACATTCGAGGCCGATCTGGACCTTACTCAGGGCTCATTTCGATGCAACTGCTCCATATGCCGGCGTACCCGCTTCTGGCCGGCCATAGCCAAGCCGGAAAACTTTCGTTTACTGACGGGTGAGTCTGAACTGACACAGTATGCTTTCAACACCCGGAAAACCTATCACTATTTCTGCAAGCACTGCGGTGTTCGCTGCTTCGGTGTGGGAAATGAAACACCTATCGGCAAGATGTATGGCGTCAACCTGGGCTGCCTCACGAATGTTACTGATGAGATGCTTTCGAAAATCCCCGTCACTTACGTTGATGGGTTGCACGATAAGTGGTCAAGTCCACCGGCATTCTTTAGCCACCTGTAAGGATCAAGCGGAGATAGTTGCTCCTGTCATCAATACGATTTTTCCGATATGGGCGCCTGATTCCATCAATACATGCGCCTCGGCAGCTTCCTCCAGTCGGAATGTTTTGAATATTTGCGGTTTTATTTTTCCCTCATGCAATAATGGCCAGACCTGCTGCTCCAGTTCCTGGGCAATCTGGGCCTTTTCAGGCACCGTGCGCGATCGCAGGGTCGACCCGGTATGAGTCAGCCTTTTTGCCAGCATGGGCATCAGGTTCAGTTCCATGGCAGGCCCATTCTGGATGCCGACCTGGAGAATACGGCCATTGAGCGCAGCCGCCTTGTAGTTTCTCGCCACGTAGTCCCCGGCGACAACATCGAGAATGACATCGACTCCTTTGCCATCCGTAAACTTCCGGACTTCCTCGACGAAATCCTGGGTGCGGTAATTGATGGCAAAATCAGCGCCCAGAGCAACGCATGCCCGGCATTTTTCCTCCGAGCCTGCGGTTGTCAGGACAAGAGCGCCGAAAGCCTTGGCCAGCATTGTGGCGGTGGTGCCGATGCCCGAAGTGCCACCATGAATGAGTACAGTCTCGCCCGATTTTAGCTTGCCGCGCTGGAACAGGTTGGTCCAAACGGTAAAAAAGGTTTCCGGCAATGCCGCTGCCTCGATCATGCCGAGACCTGATGGTATCGGCAGGGCATTGCTTTCGTGCACGGCGCAGTATTCGGCATAGCCACCGCCCGCCACCAGCGCGCAAACCTTTTCGCCCGGCCTGAATCGGATTGTGCCTTCGCCTGATTCAACGATTTCCCCCGCGACTTCCAGTCCCGGGATTTCCGAGGCGCCCGGAGGGGGAGGGTAAAGGCCCCGGCGCTGCAGGATATCGGGCCGATTTACTCCGACCGTTGCCACTTTGATCAGAATTTCACCAGGGCCGGGCTGGGGAACCGGATGGAATGCAGGCCTCAGCACCTCCGGCCCTCCCGGATGTTGTATTTCAATTGCGAGCATCGTGGGCCGACTGTCGAGTTTGAAAGCGATGCCAATACCTGCTATAGGTTAACTGTTCCAATTTTCCGTTGGCGTTTCGATGTTTTTCCACAAAGGAGATGAACATGAAAATTCTCATCGTTCTGACATCCCATGATCAACTTGGCGACACTGGAAAGAAGACCGGCTTCTGGCTGGAAGAATTCGTTGCTCCCTATTATGCATTCAAGGATGCGGGAGCGGAAATCACGCTGGCATCGCCGAAAGGCAATATGCCGCCGATCGACCCCAAAAGCGATCTCCCGGAAAATCAGACTCACCTGACGCGCCGCTTTCGGACAGACGGCGCCGCGCAGGCTGAGCTTGCCCATACGAAAGAGCTGACCTATATCTCGGCAGCCGATTACGATGCGGTCTTTTATCCCGGAGGGCATGGGCCGATGTGGGACATGCCGGACAACCGCATATCCATTTCACTGCTGGAGGAATTCATAGAAGCCGATAAACCGATTGCCGCAGTGTGTCATGCTCCCGCCGCTTTGGTCAATGTGCGTGGAAAAGACGGGGAGTATCTGGTCAAAGGGATGCGCGTGACCGGTTTTTCAAATGCCGAGGAAGCAGCAGTCGGCTTGACCCCGGTTGTTCCGTTCCTGCTGGAAGACCGATTGAGGGAACGTGGCGCCATTTACAGCAAAGCGGACAACTGGACGCCCTATGTCAAGGTCGATGACAAGCTGATAACCGGCCAGAATCCCGCCTCTTCCCGGCTGGCAGCGGAAGAACTGCTGCGGCTACTCCATGTCGTCGCCGCATAAAGGCAGAATCCGCCGGACCTCCATCGGCAGGAGTCTATCGAGAGGAGAAGCAGGAGAAGCGTTCCCTGCCGACCAGGGAGCAAGATAAACAGGAAAAGGAAATGCCGCGTGGATAAAAGTGAATGGTATTTTCAGATCGGCTATGTGGAAATATTGTATGCAGCAATGGTGGCGGGCATTGCGGTTGCATTGTATTTCTTCCGCAAATCCGGCGAGATTCCGGGCTTGATCGCAGACAGGATGGAGGAAAGCGGCAAGCTGCTGGGTTTGCTGGGACTGGCGGTAGTGCTTTTCATGCTCAACAGGGTGCTCGGGGATCTGTGGTAGAGCGAGACCTTCGTCTCCCTTCGTCCTGAGCCCTTTGGCAAGTTTGGCAAGCTCAGGACATCCTTGTCCAAGGAGCGAAAGCGCGCATCTCCTTCTGTTGGCACTGAGTCACGGAGACAGCCTCTTCATGATCGGCATATACGACGTTGGCCTGTCTAGGTGCGGCCAGTTCCGCAAGGCCTAACACATGACATAATCCTCGAATCGCGGTTCCCGAAGCTGCTTTGCGTACTGAAAAGAGAATCCGGGATAAATTCCGATGATTTTCCCGGATTCTGTCTTGTACCAGCTCCGGCATCCTGCAGCCCATACCGATGTCGATAACGTCTTTTGCAATTCCTCGTTATACCGGTTCATGGCTTCCGGTTTCACTGAAAGAAAGCGCTTCTGCTGCCTGGCAATCTCCTGAATGCATTTCAACGCATAGTTCACCTGGGCTTCTATAAAAAGGATCGCGGAGGTGTGTCCTTGCCCCGTGTTCGGCCCTAGGAGTATGAAAAGGTTGGGGAAGCTGGCCACGGTGACTCCCTGATAAGCCTTGGGCTCGCGCGCCCACGCCTCATTCAGGCGATAGCCCTGCAAACCCCGTATCTCTACCGAGAGCATGCGTTTTACATTGAAGCCGGTTGCACAAATAATCACATCCACTTCGCGTTTCTGCCCGTCCCGGGTGACGATACCGCCGGGATCGATTCGGTCGATAGGCGTATCGATCAGCTCCACATTGGGGCGCATGAGGGTAGGGTAGTAATCGTTGGAAAGCAGGACACGCTTGCAGCCGAGGGGATAGCCGGGACGCAACGCTCCCCGCAGGCGCGGGTCGATCACCTGCCGCCTGAGATGCCATTCTGCAAGTTCACGCCCGATCCTTGCCATGAAACCGCCGGGATTAAAGGAAAGACGGTTCATTTCATGAAGCCAGTAGAGCAGAAAACGGTTGGTTTTGGCAATGGGCTTTAACCGAAACAGGGCTTTCTCCCATGGCGCATAAACATGATTCAGCCTGGGTATGATCCAGTTGGGGGAACGCTGGCAGACGTAAAGCCTTGCAGCAAGGGGAGCAATATGGGGAATGATCTGTACCGCGCTCGCCGCGGTGCCGATGACCGCCACCCGTTTTCCATTGAGGGGGTAATCGTGATCCCACCGCGCAGAATGAAAAAGACGCCCTTCATAGGTATCCATACCCGGGATATCGGGATAGCGCGGCTCGCTCAGCGGTCCCGCGCTGCAGATGAAGAAGCTTGCCTTCAGTTGCTCCCCGTTTTCAAGCCGTAGCAGCCATAACCCCTGTTCAGCATCAAAGCGTGCGCTCGTCAGTGCTGCATTGAGCCTGATGTGAGACAGGAGATCGAACTTCGTGGCAAATCGCACCAGATATTTCCGGATTTCAGGTTGTGGAGCATAGGCCTGAGACCAGTCGGGGTTGAGGTCGAAGGAGTACGAATAAAGGTGAGAACGGACATCACACTCGGCTCCGGGATAGGTATTGTCCCACCACGTGCCTCAAATTCCCGCGGATTTCTCGATAATGAGAAATGAGGTGATGCCGGCTTTACGCAAAGCCCTGCCCATGCAGAGGCCCGAAACGCCAGCACCGAGAATTACAGCGCGATAAATTTCCGGAGCAGCTTGTTCAAGAACAGGATGTTCGTTCGACATTGGTCAGTTTCAGCAAAATTCATATTTAATGTCATTTATCTGACAAAGCTCCATCAATTTACTTCCAAAATATTCTTTCGCATCTTGGAGATCATGGCCATGAGGTTTTAGAAAGCCATTTCGTCGATAAAGAGGCTTTGGATTTGGACTTAACGACGATTATGAAGGTTTCTGCGCAGCGAGAAGTTCACTTTTGAAGTAGAAGATCTTGCAGCTTATTTGATGTTTTAAAATTCTCGAACCATTGAATAGTGACGGTAAAACAATAATCAACAACAAACCAATTTTGCTTTGGTGATGGTTAATTGACTAACTCGCAGTGTAACAACGCTTTGCCTGCGTCGTGGCGCCAGAAACTCCCATGGCCCATGACGGAGAAAATCGCGAGAAAAAACCCCAGGCAGACGAAGAACTCACCCGCAAGGCAACTTCGGTCACGCTTGTTTACGCGTAAAATGGCAATGACAGCTATTCCTGCTGTTTCCGCCGATAGTTTGCCGTCATGAATTGATGCCAGGTGCCGTCGTCACCCAGCATGTGCGAAGTCAATACCCTGTGATCATCGCTTTTGATCTCGATCACATCCCTGAATTTTCCCAGTTTTCCTTCAGCTGAAAAGCTTGGGCCCTCCGTATTCAGTGTCAGAATCTTCTCTTCTTCATCAAGTGATCCTTGGTAGATCCAAAGATGGGTCATCATCGATCCGACCCATGTTCCCACATATTGCTTTTTTTGCGGGTCGTAACCGAGGGTCATCAGGGTTGTTGCAGCACCCGTATCGCACATGCTGCCGTGGCCTTCGCACTGTATCCAGACATCGCCTATCGAGCGCACGCTTTCCGAGCCGCTGAATTTCTCCGGTGGCTTGTCGGGGCCCATCATTGCCTCCACCTCAAAGGTCCATTCACCCACGAGTTTCTGAAACCACTGATGTTCCTTCCGGGGTTCAACCTTCATAAATCTCTCCTCGTTTGTCCATGACTGCTCAACTTAACCGCCTGGCTCACGCATTTGGTGTTATTGCCCGTGACAAGTCAGCGCCGCCCATCGTACCAGACTGACAGGTGCTTTTTGTCTTGCAGAGAGCGACGAGGGCTCAGCAGGACGCGCGCAATCTGGCCAAAAATCTCTCCCGCAGAGTAGAGCTGCACCTTCCGCGGCGAGGATTCCAGCGGATGTTTCGTCAGGATCGGGAATTGCAGACCGCGCATCCGTCCCCATTTTTTCAGCTTTTCGCTCAGAGTTATTTCATCAGCGGCATAAAGTTCCTGGTCGAAGCCGCCAACATCCCGGAATGCATCGGCGCGGCTGACGACAAGTGCGCCCGCCGCCCAGCGAAAGAGGACGGATGTTGCAGTCCAAAGTTGCAATACCCCACTGGCCCACCACGGCAGGTCCTGCATTTTGATGGCACTCCCGCAACCTACAATTCGGCCTTGCTCTATCAACCGCAGAATATCGGCAAGTAATCCGGGGTTCAAAATACTGTCGGCATCCACAAATAATAGCCAGTCCCCCGTGGCCACGGCAGCTCCGGTATTTCGCGCCCGGCCGATCTGGTTAACCGGCTCGAAAACAACCTGTGCACCGGCTTGCCTCGCAAGCTCAGCCGTGTTATCCGTGGAATTGTTGTCGACTACAATTATTTCCGAGGTAAGGCCATGCCTTGCATTCGCCGCGAGCGATGCATGAACAGATTCAAGACACGCTTCAATCAGAAGCTCTTCGTTAAAAGCGGGGATGATTATCGAAAGATGCATGAGCGGACTCGATCTCATTTGTTGTGACTGAAACCACAATTATCGCGGAAAATAGGCAGGGGAAACCAGATATCGACGCTAGGTGAACATAAGACGTTATGCTACGCACAGGGGTGACAGGCAGTGGAAACAAGGTTTTTTGAAAAAACCTCCATCAGATTATCGCGGCAAGTAAAATTGAAAAATAATGAAAGGGTTCTTGTGGTTGAAGCCGCAAGAATCATATTGAGTATTGGGAGGTAAGATGAGTGAATTTGCGATTTTGCAGTGGTTGATAGTATCCACACTCTTTTTCGTCGTTCCATTCTGGAGAATCTTCGGAAGAGCAGGGTTCAAGCCGGCATTATCCTGGATTGCCTTGATCCCTGGGGGCATCTTGATTCTTCTATGGATTCTTGCGTTTGCCAAATGGCCAATCCTGGCGGGAACAGAAATAAAGAAGGAATAACCCTCCGTTCAGCATCCATCCCGCCACCGTGCCGTGTCTTCTGCACGGCGCCACGGTGTCTAAAGTGCCTTGTTACCGCTGGGGAAAAGGAAGCGGGCGAGGAAGCGCAGGCATGAATACCCGGCATGGGAAGTATGGAAAATCATGCCATCATGCCAAACAAGCTACACTTCCTGAGATCTGTCCGAGTACTTCTTGTCAATCTGGATAATGGCAACTAGCGGCAGTTTGCAAGGAGGTAGCATCTTTGATACGGCTGACGATAGGCTGCCAACGATTTCGGGGTATGTATGGAAAATTGGGTCGATGATTTGAACGGACGCGGCGCCAAGTATAAGCCACTGCTTGAAGCAGCCGAAAAGCGTTACGGAATACCGTCCGGCATGCTGGCGCGCCTGGCGTGGCAGGAGTCGCGCTTTCGGGAGGACATTGTTTCCGGGCGTACAGTATCGAGTGCCGGGGCAATGGGAATAATGCAAATCATGACGCGCTGGCATCCTGGCGTAGACCCCCTTAACCCGGCGGAAGCCATCGATTATGCGGGACAGTTTCTGGTCAGGCTCTATAAGAAATTTGGTACGTGGGAACTCGCGCTCAAAGCCTATAACTGGGGTGAAGGGAACCTGGCCAAGTGGCTGCGCGGAGAAAAACCAGAGCCGTTGGAGACCCGGTTGTATTCTGCGCAGATTTTGGGTGATTTGGGGATGGCGTGATGGATAATAAGATGGGAAAAATATCATGGTGGGGATTGTGGCTGCTGGCTTGAGGTGGGCATGTTCGTCCACGCATCATTCAGTTTCCCAACCATATATTGAATTTAACATAATATACATTATATGCAAAATCAGGAAAATAGAAATGATCGTGATTGCCATCGTTTTCCGCCGCCTAGAAACTGTCAGCATTACGCAATCAATAGTACGAGCTGGACAGCCTTATTGTGAGTGCAGTATTTTGCCCCTCGAACAGCAAAACCGTACGCCGGATATAATCGCATCCGCCTATGAGCGAATGCCGAAGCAAGAAAATTCATTTATGTGCGCCTGCGCACAGAAACCATAGTCAGACTAAGGGAAAATGACACTCAGGCATCCGCTTTTTTCTCCCTCTTGTAGTGGATGCCACTGACCCGGTAAAGGCCAACTACTCCTTACCGGGTCTCTTTTTTGTATCCTCATTTTCCAGTCCTTCCTGATATCCCTCCTCTCATGCTTAGCCCGGATGCTCGTGGCGCACTTGCCTGTAAAAGAGAAAGAAGCGCTGCGGCGTGATGAATGGGAAAGCAAATATTAAATTGCAGCGGGTTTTTTTTCTGAAATCATCATTCTATAATCCCTCAGAAATTCCGTTATCCCTCAAAAATTCCATTCACTGAAAGGAGCTGATATGCGACTCATCGTTGTGGCTATCTCCATGGTGTGGATTACAGGGGCTCTCGCGGAGGATGTGCCACTGACATTTCAACAGCCCGATCCTCAAAGTAAATTCCGCGACGCGCAGCTTCATGTAAGAGAACTGATGAAAGCAGGTCGCTACAAGGAAGCCTCGGAATACATGCCTGAATATCAAAGACTTTCGTGTGAGGCTTCGGAGCAGAAAGCGGGACGAAGCATAGTGGAAGGCGCCGCTATCTGTGCCCGCAAATACGATCATGGGGGAATGAGCGCCGGCAACATGCTGCCCCAGCAGGATCGAGCCGTAGCAGGATCATTATCCTCAGATCCTGTGGCGCCTGGAATTACGGTAATGCAGCGGCCTGTTCCCGGCACTCCCACAGTACTGGATGGCTCGACACCCTCCCTTTTTCTTTTCGATCCCCGAAATGATCCTGCAACGGGCAGCCGCCATCGCGATGATGCACCCGCAGATCCCTGGACAGGAACGCGCTGAAGCACATTTCTGAAAAACCCAAAAGTCTGCACCCGCTTTTCGGGGAAAACTTTCCGTTGGAACCGGGGAGATTGGGGTGTATTATTGCGCGGCTGTTATTTACTGAGGAGAGTCGTTTTGAAGACAACTTATCTTGCGACAACTTTTTTTATTGGCATCCTATTTTTCAGCCCTCTGCCCGCCCTTGCGGAGGCTGGGACGAGTACGCCGGCAACCGGCGCAGCGACAGGAATGCCAGCCAATGAAGGCAAGGTTCTTTCCACACTGGATGCCCCGGGCTATACCTATATGGAGTTGGCGAATACCGAGAAACGTTTCTGGATTGCGGCGCCAACGATGCGGGTTAAAGTGGGTGACCGGGTACGTTTCGATCAAAGTCTCGTCATGAAAAATTTCAACAGCAAGACTCATAATCGTACCTTCAAGGAAATTATTTTTGCGAACTCGGCCACGGTGATCAATTAGCGCAGAAAAGCATGTTGACGCTTCCCGGCTTTAATCCGTCGCTATCTCACCGCTCTTGGCACCTTCCCCCGGGATTTCGCCGCTCCCGTTCCTTTCTCATCCTGGGGCTCCACAAATCCGACAAAGAGCTTGTTTTTTAATTTTTTTAATTCATCCCGATACTCCGCAGCCTTCTCGAATTCGAGATTTTTTGCTGCCTCGTGCATCTGTTTTTCCAGTGACTTGATTTCTTTTGCGAGCTGCGTCTCGCTCATGGCTTCGTACCGCGCCTGCGTTTGCGCTGCCTTAAGCTGCTGCTGGGCTGTTTCCATGCTGTAAACACCGTCAATCAGGTCCTTGACGCGCTTATGCACGCTTCGCGGCGTAATCCCATGCTCCTGATTGAACAGGATCTGCTTGTTGCGCCGTCGCTCGGTCTCATCCATTGCCAGCCGCATGGATTCTGTAATCCTGTCCGCATAAAGAAGTGCAGTGCCATTGATGTGGCGCGCCGCGCGGCCGATGGTCTGTATCAATGAACGCTCTGAGCGAAGAAAGCCCTCCTTGTCCGCATCCAGTATGGCTACCAGCGATACCTCCGGCATATCCAGCCCCTCACGCAACAGATTGATGCCGACCAGCACATCGAATTTTCCCAGTCTCAGGTCACGCACAATCTCCACCCTTTCCACCGTATCGATATCGGAATGCAGATACCGCACTCTGATGCCGTGGTCGGCAAAATAATCCGTCAGATCCTCCGCCATGCGTTTGGTGAGCGTCGTTACCAGCACCCGCTCATCCTTTGCGGTACGCAGCCTTACTTCCGACATCAGATCGTCCACCTGAGTGCTCGCCGGTCTGACTTCGATCTGCGGATCTACGAGACCTGTGGGCCGCACCACCTGCTCGACAACCTGACCACTGTGTATCTTTTCGAATTCCGCCGGTGTCGCAGACACAAACACCGTTTGCGGCATGATTTTCCTGAATTCATCGAACCGGAGGGGACGGTTATCCAGCGCTGAAGGCAGGCGAAACCCATAATCGACAAGATTTTCCTTGCGGGCCCGATCACCCTTGTACATTCCTCCGACTTGCGGAACCGTTACGTGACTCTCATCGATCACCATCAGCGTTCGGGGCGGCAGGTAATCCATCAAGGTGGGCGGCGGTTCTCCCGGTTTTTTTCCTGACAAATGACGCGAATAGTTCTCGATGCCTTTGCAGAAACCCAGTTCGTTGAGCATTTCCAGATCGAAACGAGTGCGTTGTTCGATGCGTTGCAACTCTACCAGCTTGTTGTGCTGGTGGAAAAAATCCATGCGTTCCCTCAACTCGGTCTTGATTGTCTCGATGGCGCGCAAAGTGGTGCTCCTTGGCGTCACGTAATGGCTGGAAGGATAAACGGTATAGCGCGATACCTTTCTCGAGGTGCGACCGGTAAGAGGATCGAACAATGTCATGCTTTCCACCTCGTCATCAAACAGGGAAACACGCACGGCGGTTTCCGAGCTTTCCGCGGGAAAGATGTCGAGCACATCTCCCCTCACCCGGAAGGTTCCTCGGCTGAACTCGAATTCGTTACGCTCGTATTGCATTTCTGTCAGACGCTGTATTGCCTGCCTTTGGGTGATCTTTTCATGCTCCCGCAGATGGAGGATCATTCCGTGATAGTCCACGGGATCGCCTATTCCATAAATGCACGACACCGTGGCGACGATGATGGCATCGTCCCGCTCGAGCAGTGCCTTGGTGGCAGACAGGCGCATCTGCTCGATATGCTCGTTGATTGCGGAATCTTTCTCGATAAAAAGGTCCCGTGACGGGACATATGCTTCCGGCTGATAATAGTCGTAATACGATACAAAGTACTCGACGGCATTTTCCGGGAAAAACTCCCGCATTTCCGCATACAACTGCGCCGCGAGGGTCTTGTTTGGCGCCATGATAATCGCGGGACGTCCGAGCCGCGCAATGACATTGGCCATCGTAAAGGTCTTGCCGGAGCCCGTCACTCCCAGCAGTGTCTGGAATGCCAGCCCGTCCTCTATTCCCTCCACCAGTTTTTCGATCGCTGAAGACTGATCGCCTGCGGGCTGAAATAACTGGTTGAGCTTATAAGGGCTATTGGGAAAGGTAATAATCACGGGTATAATCCAAATCCATCGTTGTCTACTGTTTTTCAGTTAATTCCATGACTTGCAGCATTGTTTCTGCTTCGCCTGGCCCCTCGTCAAACTGGAGAAGTGGAGTGCGTATTTTTCGCAAGTATGCGCGGTGCAACAGGTCGGATGGAGCTATCCGGGGATTGCAAGAGAGAACCGGTTACCCCGCTCCACTTCATCCTGTTTCAAATCTCAAGCCTCATCAGGCGTTTTTTTCATCTCCTCCAACCACCGCATGCAGCATCACCCGCGACTTGATGGCTGATTTTATCACGCAGCACAAGTGCCATTAGCATAAGGACATTATTGTGGAACTCTCAAAGCGCGTTCAGGCCATCAAGCCCTCCCCTACTCTGGCTGTCACTGCCCGAGCAGCACGCCTGAAAGCGGAAGGCAAGGATATTATTGGACTGGGCGCCGGCGAGCCCGATTTCGATACCCCCCAGCACATCAAGGATGCCGCGGTTGCCGCGATTCAGCGCGGTTTTACGAAATATACGGCTGTCGGTGGAACACCCGGCCTCAAGAATGCGATCATCGCCAAGTTCAAGCGCGAAAACGGCTTCGACTATACTGCGGGACAAATTCTGGTTTCATGCGGAGGCAAGCAAAGCTTTTTCAATCTCACACTGTCTGTCATCAATCCTGGGGATGAGGTCATCATACCGGCGCCCTACTGGGTCTCTTATCCTGACATCGTCCTGATCGCCGAAGGCAAGCCGGTCATTGTCGAGGCGGGTATCGAGCAGGGTTTCAAAATTACAGCGGCTCAGCTCGAGCGAGCCATTACGCCGAAAACCCGGATGTTCGTCATCAACAGCCCCAGCAACCCCTCTGGCGGTGTCTACACGCTGGACGAACTCAAGGCATTGGGAGAAGTTCTACTCGGACATCCCCATATCCTGATTGCCACGGATGACATGTACGAACACATCCTGCTATCGGAGGGCAAGTTCGTCAATATTCTGAATGCCTGTCCAGCCCTGTATCCCCGCACGGTGGTGCTCAACGGGGTTTCCAAGGCATATGCCATGACAGGCTGGCGGATCGGTTATTGCGCGGGTCCCGCTCACATCATTACCGCAATGGAGAATGTCCAGTCGCAGAGCACTTCAAACCCTGCCTCTATTTCCCAGGTCGCGGCTGAAACAGCGCTGAATGGCGATCAATCCTGTATCACCCCGATGGTGGAAGCGTTCCGGCAGCGGAACCGTTTCGTGACTGATGCCCTCAATGGTATCGCCGGCATCCGTTGCCTGCTGTCCGAAGGAGCATTCTACGCATTTGCCGATGCACGGGAAGCAATCGCACGTTTGCACGGTAATGGGATGATCAAGGATCGCAGCGATATCGCCTTTAGCGAATATCTGCTGGAACAGGGGGGGGTCGCGGTGGTGCCAGGCTCCGCTTTTGGGAGCGAAGGTTACATCAGGCTCTCCTTTGCCACCGCAATGTCCAACCTGGAAGGTGCGCTAGGACGCATGGCAAGGCTGCTGGGCTGAAAATCTTCCACACTTGAAGGTGACCTTGCCCGCCTCGCCCGAAATTTTCTTACCAATAACCGGGTGGAATCATCTAAAGTCCCGTGTCCCATACCTACTGGCGAACAGGGTTCTCGGTCATCGCGTCCCCGTCACCCGGTTGCGCTTTCCAGTGGAAATCACACACTCCCGTTATGTCCCACAAAGATATCTCCTCAAAAGACTACGCGACCCCATCCCAAGATTACTTCTGATGGGGCATACAAATCTCGCCCTGGAATTTCACGTCAATTGAAAATTGGCAATTTATGCGGCCGTCAATTGCGATTCTACCCGCAGTGACACCCTGAAACATCCCCCGCCCGGTTCCGGGTACGGGGACCGAGGTTTCCTGGAATGTCCCATACGAGCCTCCGAGGGGATTACTGGGATTGCACGCCTGGAATACGCCGGTACCGGTAGTATTAAAGGTAATCTGGGAATGGACAGTTTCCCTCTGGCCGGTCACAGGGTTTGTTACCGGAATACTGTCATCGCACACCAGTGTTTGTACGAAGTGGGTCGAGCCGTCGGAGCCAACGCCACCGTTGCCCAGGAGGCCGCATTTAACTTTGGCGCCGCCAACTTCAAGGTGTGCAGCGCCGACAACGATACCGGCGTCGCTGACAATATTGTTGGATATTTTACCCTTGGCTGCGGCAGCAGCTGTACCTGCGGGGCATGAAGCAGCGTCCGCCTGTCCAGCAGCTGCAATCAGGACCGATATTGCCATGGAGAACATATAATTGTTTTTAATCAACAGAAATTCCCCTATATTTAAATGAATTATCTCGCCAAGCTCGAGTGTGAAGAGCGGCCAGGAGGCGGACGTCGCAGTCTGCCATACCATTGTTTCCGGGTTACTCCCGCATGCCAGTTTACTTGATTTGTTCGGAACTCGCTTTACTCCGTTGTAATCAGCCCAAATAACCAACAGGCTGAAATATGGCGTTAGAGTGACTATTTCCAATCAGAAGGTTGACGCAGAAAGTCGCGCATTATAGATTGGCGACATGTCCGAATTTTTACCTTCTCTTTGGCGTAAGATTTCAACAATTGATACGCCAATCATTATTAAAGGACCTTAAATTGAAAGTAGCTCGCACAACGCTGATAAAGCGCTCTATAGCTTCAGTCACCGCCGGCATGGCTACGCTTGCGCCCGTTTCTGGCCCCGAGGCAGCACTTTTCTCGGTAAGCGCAATCATACAGGAGCAGATCGGTCTTGATGCTGGATGCGCCTCCCATATGGGAGGCTCGATCTCCGGCAGTGGAATTTCATCTTTCGGCGCAGTTTCCCTCGCAGCCAGGGACTGCATCATGCCCGCGGCAGATTTCAGTTATTTTTCCTTTCAAGGTAAAATGACATTTACCCTGCTCAGTGGAGACGAGATTTTTGCCGATTACGGGGGACGCTTCGTTCCTACCCTCACTCCATCCATATATACGCTGAAGAATTCTTTCTTCGATATAACAGGCGGGACAGGACGCTTCCTGTCGGCAGATGGACGCGGGAACTTGCTCGGAACTGAGCAGATATCCTCAGATTTCTCAAGCGGCCTGGGTCTTATCCAAGCCATAGGAGATGTATCCTTTCCCAAAAAAACCAAGAAAGGAACAGAATCAAGTCTCGAACTTCTCGATCTTACAGACCCTGCTGAGGGAAGCGTTATCGTTGCAATCAATGAGCTTCCGGAATCAGATTCCCTGGCCCTGCTCGGTATAGGTCTTGCCAGCCTGGCCTTCGTTCGTCGTAAGGTAAGCCGCTGAGCTCAACGGGCGTTTTGCGTCACCTCGAGCGTCGTTTGCAATCCGTCAGTGATTAATCGCTCGAGCACCGGGGTAAAATGCGGAAGCGACAGCATGAGCGCTGACATTCCAATCATCAGGGTAATTGGAAAACCAACCGCGAAGATGTTCAGTTGGGGCGACGCGCGAGTCAGAATGCCGAGCGCGAGGTTGACAATCAATAATGCGGCGACCACTGGCAACGCAAGTTGCAGCCCGACGCTAAAAATAACACTCCCCCATTCCGCCAGCCTTTTCCATCCCATATTTGAAAAGGGTTCGGTGGAGATTGGGAAGGCGTTGAAGCTGTCGATCAGCGCAGACAGCATCAACAGATGGCCGTTGAATGATAAAAATGCGAGCGTTCCCAGCAGACCCAGGAAACGTCCCAGAACAAGACTGCTGCCATCGCTGTGAGGCGTAAAGAACGTAGCAAACCCCAAGCCCATCTGCAAGCCTGCAATTTCTCCCGCCAATTCAATCGCGCTGAAGATGATGCGCATGGCAAAGCCCATTGCCAGGCCGATCATGATCTGCTGACCGAGGACCAGCAGGCCGGGAGCCGACGCCAACTCGATCTTTGGCACCGATTCGAGGGTGGGCGCCACGACCAGTGCGACGAGGACACCCAATCCCACTTTCACCCTGACAGGAACTGCAAGATTTCCCAATACCGGCGCTACCGAAAGGAGCGCCAGAATACGGGCAGCAGGCCAGAAAAAGGAAATGAGCCACGCATTGAGGTCGACCGAGCTGAGCGTGATCATTTAACAATAATGAAATTCCGCTTTATCTCTCTGATCCAGGAAGCACTGGAGGGCGGGATGTGACAAGCAAGATGCCGCTTTTGTCTATCTTTTCCGGATAGTTCTGACAACTATCCGATCACTCCGGGAATTCCTTCCAGCACCTGCCTCATATAGTCGAGCAGCACCGAAAGCATCCACGGGCCTGCAAGCACCAGCATGGCAAACAGGACCACGAGTTTGGGAATGAAAGACAGAGTCATCTCATTGATCTGGGTAGCAGCCTGAAAGATGCTGACCAGCAATCCGGTGGCGAGTGCGGCCAGTAACAAGGGAGCGGAAACCATCAAGGTAACTTCCATTGCTTTCTGGCCGAGTGTCATTACGCTTTCAGGTGTCATGGTTTTTTTCCGTCATCTCGTCCGGTGAATAAATATGTTGCATCCTTAATAAAAGCTCTCTGCCAGCGAACCGATCAGCATATGCCATCCGTCGACCAGCACGAAGAGCATGATCTTGAAAGGCAGTGCAACAAGCGCTGGCGATACCATCATCATTCCCATCGACATGAGCACCGATGCCACGACCATGTCAATAATCAGAAAAGGAATGAATACTGCGAAACCGATTTGAAATGCGGTTTTCAACTCGCTGGTAACAAAGGCCGGAACGAGCACCCGAAGGGATACTTCTTCCGGTCCGTTCAGCTGCGGCCTGCCCGAGAGTTTGACGAACAGCGCAAGATCGGTCTCCCGAGTTTGTTTCAGCATGAAAGCTTTGAGCGGTACGGCGCCCTTCTCCAATGCCTGCTCCATCGTCATCCTGTTTTCCACATAAGGTTGGTATGCGTCCTGATAAATCTTGTCGAATACCGGACTCATGACGAAAAAAGTCAGGAACAGCGCCAATCCGACGAGCACCTGATTGGGGGGCGAGGATTGGGTGCCGAGGGCCTGCCGCAGCAGCGAAAGGACGATGATGACGCGGGTAAAACCCGTCATCATCAGGAGCACCGCCGGCAGAAATGTCAGCGATGTGAGCAGCAGCAGTGTTTGCAGGCTCAATGAGTAAGTTTGTCCACCCCGGGGTGCGGGCGTACTGCTAAAGGCAGGAAATCCTCCCTTTGCCTGTGCCAGCGCAACCACAGGCGTAGTCAGCAACAGGACTGCGGCCACTATCCCGTAGGCAATATGTGTGCTGGATCGGAATTTTTTATCTGACATGCTATTCGCCATGCTTTTCTGCCAGCCGCTTCAGCCAGCCTGAAAAATTCGAATCTTTTTCAACATGCCCTGACGCCCCGGAAACATGAAGCATGCTTGCGCCAATATCGCCTTTGGGCATGTTATGCAATACCGTTACATGCCCGGGTGCGACCCCCACGACAAGCCAGGTCTCGGCCACTTCGACTACAACGACGCGCTCGCGTTGCCCCACCGCCGATCCCCCGATTATCCGGACCACTCCTGCATGACCCCTGTATACTCCACCCATGCGCTTGAGCAGCCACGCGCACCCCGCGATCACTGCAAGCACCACTCCCAAGCCGAGCATGACCTGGAAGGGACTGCCACTGGAAGTAACGGTGCCGTCGCTCGCCCCGACCGCCATGGCCGGCGAGGCGAAATGCCAGAGCGCTGCCGCTAAAAGAGAATTACGGAGCACCGCCCGGGGCAAAAACGGGTTCTGATGTTTTCTTTTCATGATTAGCGGTTTAATTTGCGTATCCGTTCACTCGGCGTGATGATATCGGTCAGACGTATGCCAAACTTCTCATTGACTACCACAACTTCGCCTTGAGCAATCAGATAACCGTTTACCAGAACATCCATCGGTTCTCCCGCCAGCCCATCCAGCTCCACCACGGAACCCTGCGCCAATTGCAACAGGTTCTTGATGGCGATTTTGGTGCGCCCCAACTGCACAGTGAGTTGAACGGGTATATCCATGACTAGATCAATGTCATTCTGGATCTGTACCTTCTGGGTATTCTGGAATTGCTCGAATATCTGCCCCGAGCCAGTCTCCCCGGCCCCAATTGTCTCATCCTGATCCGCCGGCGTTCGAGCTGCGGAATTGGCTGGTGTTACAGACACTTTCATCTCCTCAGTTTTATTCACAAAGGGCCGCCTGGACAGATCGCGGCGTTCAACTTCACTCATTACTGTTCCCGGAAGCGAGCATTTTCTCCATACGCAAAGCGTAGCGCCCATTCGAAATTCCGTATTTGCATTCCATGACCGGTACCCCATCCACGCTTGCAGTAACGAATTCCGGAATATCCAAGGGAATAACATCCCCAACCTTCATATTCAGGATCTGATCGAGTCTTACCTGGGCATGCGTCAGATTTGCGAGTAGTGTCACTTCAGCCGACTGCACCTGTTTTGAGAGGCGACCGACCCAGCGTTTATCTACCTCCAATGCCTCACCTTGCAAAGTGCTCGACAGCAGATCGCGGATCGGTTCGAGAATGGAATAAGGCATGCAGATGTGCATCTCCCCTACTACGGAACCAAAATTGACCTCGAAGGTGGTGGCAACCACGACCTCATTCGGTGTCGCAACATTGGCAAACTGGGTATTCGTTTCTGCCCGCAGATACTCAAACTCGATCGGATAAACCGGATGCCAGGACTTGCCATAGCTGTCGAAGACCAGGTTGAGCAAGCGCTGGATGATGCGCTGCTCGGTCTGAGTGAAATCGCGGCCTTCAGTCTTGGGAAGAAAGCGCCCATCGCCGCCGAACAGGTTGTCAACCACAAGAAATACCAGTGTCGGGTCGAATACAAATAGCGAGGTGCCGCGCAAAGGTTTTATATGCACGAGATTCAGGTTGCTTGGTGCAGCGAGGTTGCGCACGAATTCGCTGAATTTCATAACCCTTACCGGTCCCGCGGTGACATTTGCGCTGCGGCGCATGAAATTGAACAGTCCGAGGCGCAGGAGGCGCGCAAAACGCTCATTGATGATTTCGAGGGTGGGCATGCGCCCCCGTACGATGCGTTCCTGTGTCGCAAGGTTATAGGGGCGGAAACCGGGATTAGCCGTACTCTGTTCGCTTGTCGTGGATCCACTGCTCACTCCCCTGAGAAGAGCATCCACCTCCTCGCGCGAAAGGAAATCCTCTCTCATGGAGCTACTGAATCACGAACGAAGTAAAAAGCACGTTCTCAACCGATCCTGTCACACGCTCCTCGCTGAACTGGTGATTTATCTCGGCAGTGAGTTCAGAGGCGAGCTTCTTTTTTCCCTCGATACTCGAAATCTGCGTGGCTGTCTTGCCCGAAAGTAGCAGCAACACGCGGTTGCGTACTTCCGGCATATGCAATTTGATTAAATTCACCACACTTTCGTCTTCGACCTTCAAGGTAAGGCTGGTTTGGAGATGCTGCTCGCTGTGCTCCGGCTGGAGATTGACAGTAAAGGTTTCCAGATTGAGAAACACAGGAGGTTTAGGCTTCGGCAACGCGCCTGTCCCATTGTAGACCTGGCTGAAATACCATCCTGCACCGCCGCCTCCTGCTCCCAGCAATAGGGCGCACGCCGTGATAATCAGAACGAGCTTGCCTTTCCCTGATTTCTGCTCCAATTTCACTTCCCTCGGATCTTTACTTTGCTTATTTGGTCTGACTGACATGGTTGTGCTCTGTTAGCCGTTTTACCCTCACGCAGGAGGCATTATTGAACTGATGCCCTGCCTTCAATGTGAGAAACAAACGGGAAAAAACAGGTTATCTCGAAATTTGGAGATTGCAGTCTCCAACGTCACAAATAGAAACTCTATACCTGGCTTGGTTACAAGCCGCCCCAAAATTATGCAAAGGTATCCACGAGCTGGTGTCCGCGAATATCAGCAGTGCCACCGCCCATTCCGAAGCTTGCACCTGCTGCGGCGACCCGGCTTTCTCCCTGCCGATAATGAGGCCCTGCACTATTTTGCCTTTCGAAATCTCCTTGCTGCCGGGATCCCTGGTCGCTGACTGTTGCATTGCCCAGATTGATTCCGCTTTCCGCCATCATTTCCTTCAGCCGGGGCAGCGCCGCTTCGAGTGCCTGCCGAACCTCAAGGTTCTGGGATACGAATGCTGCACTGGCCTGATCGCTGTTCACGGACAGAACGACTTGCAGCGGTCCCAGATCAGCAGGGTTCAGATTGAGTTCGGCGATCTGATGTTGGTGAGATACCATCCAGAGTACTCTCTGACCCAGGGCATTATCCCAACTGCCTGTGCCCAGGCGCGGCTCCAGCTTGGGCAAGGAAGGATCGCGCAGATCTGCGGTGCCGGGTACCATACCTGGCTCGCCTGTCAAAGGCCCTGGAGAGGGGGATGGGGTCAGGAGTTCGGGGGACACGACGGATGCAGCTAATGTGGGAAGCGAAGAAGTATCGGTATCGCTTCCTGCGGTTGAGCCTGGATGCAGATGTGAAACATCCGGCAGGAAATCGCCAATGCTGCGGGACATTCCCCCCGGCCTGCTCTCTGGGGAGGCCGAGCGAGACATCTCGCCCACCGCGACTCCTGTGAACTTCATATCTTTGGGTAGTTTCACGCCTGCAGCCGCCCGTCCCTCCTGGAAGTCCCGCGCAATAGCAGAACTCGGGTGAGTTCCGGCTTCCATGCCCTGCCCTACGCTGACAATGGTCTTTCCCATCGCCAGTCCCGAGGGGTCGGATGACTTTGCGTCTCCTCCAGCCTGCGCCTCGTGTCCTATCGATGCAGGCGAAATGAGCCCTCCGCCAGCAGACCGGAGCAGCTCGTTTACATTCCTCTGGCCGAAGGCAGCGTCAGGCTGCTGCGGGACCGGCATGCCGGCAGGGACCTGAGTTTCAATTCCGGTTAAGGTATCCGAGGTGCGGGCGGCACCAGGGGGGTGTAAAGCATCTGTGATACCGGGCATTGCCGTAGCCGTGGCAGGACGAGAGAACTGGAATCCGCCGGTCAGCATTTCAGCTGTCAAATTCCCTTCTTTGCCGCGATCTTTCTCAGCCTCTGCCTCAGCGTCCGTATCTTCAGAATCTTTCAGGGACCGATTCCCGGGTATGCCCAGACCGTTTCCGATCGCATTCGCCGTCGCGCCCGTCTGTGGATCGCTAGCGCCTGTATCCGATGCTTCATCATCACCGTTCACTCCGGCGGCAAGCAGTTTGCGGAAATCGGACGCATCCGATTTCTGGATAACGCTTTTCGATTCGGTCAAACTATCCTTGGCGGAATGCAAAGCGGTGCTCGATGATACAGATAGTACAGATAGCATGGGCTGCCCTCGGAATTCGATTTTTCAGGAGTTTATTATCTTGTATGGTTTAATTATGTCGAGCCGGGCCGGATAGCCGCACTGTTCGCCCACTCGTCTGTTTCCCGCTGCTCGCGCCTTGCCTGGTGGGCCAGCTGAATCTGCCTGTGACGCTGCGCCAGAGTGCCATAAGAGTTAAGAACACGCCGCTCCGATTGCCACGCGGCCTCACTGGCAGCGACACGCTGACGCATGAGCGCCAGCGCCTCCTGTTGCTGGGAAATCGCAGCGTCGAGCTTGTCGATGAATTCATGATAATTCCGCCATCCTGCCGCGGTGAGGCCTTGCTGCATGGAAGCTCGAAAGCGGGACTGGTATTCATCCGAATACTGTGTCAGCAAAACCAGCTTGGCTTCCATGTCCAGGCCTTGAGCGTTCAGAAACCCCAATCTTCGCGCCGCATCATCCGTGCGGGTTTGTGCCAGTTCGATAAGGGTTTCCAGCGCAGAAGTTTTCGGCATGATCAGGCAACAGCTAATTGAGATTGATTGGGGTTAATTGAGGTTTAAGGCCAGCAGGGCCTCCAGGCTTCGGGTACTCTCTTCATACCCTGCCCGCTCCACCATGGTTTGTTGAAGAAAATGTTCGAGTTTTGGATACAGGGCAATCGCCCGGTCCAGCAATCTGTCATTCCCCGGGGAATATGCTCCTACGCTGATCAGGTCGCGCGAACGCTGATAGCGTGAAAAAAGCTGCTTGAAATTACGCACCTGCTCAAAATATTCGGGCGAGATCAGGCTGGTCATGGCGCGACTGATGGAGGCTTCGATATCGATGGCAGGATAATGCCCGCTTTCCGCCAGTTGCCGCGAAAGCACGATGTGGCCATCCAGAATCGCCCTGGCCGCATCCGCGATGGGGTCCTGCTGATCGTCCCCTTCGGCTAACACGGTATAGAAAGCGGTGATCGAACCGCTTCCCTTGACTCCATTCCCCGCCCTTTCCACCAATTGCGGCAGTTTGGCGAATACGGAAGGCGGATACCCTTTGGTTGCGGGAGGTTCCCCGATCGCAAGCGCGATCTCACGCTGCGCCATTGCATAGCGGGTGAGCGAATCCATGATCAATAGAACATTTTTTCCCTGGTCCCGAAAGTATTCAGCGACAGAAGTCGCATAGGACGCACCCTGCAATCTCATGAGGGGCCAGGTATCTGCGGGTGCTGCCACTACCACCGAACGTGCCAACCCTTCAGCACCTAGGATTTGTTCGATGAAATCCTTGACCTCTCTTCCGCGCTCACCGATCAATCCCACGACGATGATATCGGCGCTGGTATAGCGCGCCATCATGCCGAGCAGGACGCTCTTTCCCACGCCGGAACCGGCAAAAAGGCCCATGCGCTGGCCGCGCCCCACCGTAAGCAGGGCATTTATCGCGCGCACCCCTACATCGAGGACCTCGCTGATCGGTTCCCGGTCGAGCGGATTGATGGGCGAACCTGCGGCCGAAGCCGAACGTTCCACCTCTAACGGGCCAAGGTTATCCAGAGGACGTCCCGTGCCATCCACCACCCTTCCCAGTAGGGCTTCTCCCACTGGAAACCGGCTGATCTGATCAGACGCCCGGCGCCGCTGGCGGGATGCGCTGCCCGGGTTAGGAAGCACGCCGGTGCGATCCCACGGCACGACCTTGGCACCGGGAGCCAGCCCGAACATGCCATGGGCTGGCATCAGGTAAAGCCTGTCACCGTGAAAGCCCACTACCTCGGCCTCCATGCTGTTACCGTTGGGCATCAGTATGGTGCATCCACTGCCCACAGCCAGCTTGAGGCCGGTTGCTTCCATTATCAATCCCGTAACACGCGTGAGGCTTCCCGAAATCTGGAAGGGCGGCGACACCTCGGCCAGCCCACTGCAGTTTTTGAGAAATCCTTGCCATCGGTCGGTATGGGATAAGGTTTCCATCAATGACGCTCCAGCCAGTCATTATGTTGCCCCAGGGCCTGGGCTATGCGCCGCCAGCGGGTCGCCACAGTGGCATCGATCTCGCTGGGCCCTACCCTGATTCGGCATCCTCCCCGCTCCAGGCGAGGATCGGGGTGAATGACGCAATGGTCTGGCTCCTGATTCAAGTGGGTGCGTATCAGGGCAGCATCGTCCGGGTGCAAGAATAGCTGTGCCGGTTGACCGAGTACCGGCTCAGACTGGATACATTCGCGAATGACAGCGAAAACAAGTTCCGGTTTCACCCGCAATGCCTCACGCACCATCTCTTTGGCGACGTCGAGTGCAAGGGAGAGTAGAGCATTGCAAATCTTCTGGTCGGCACTTGCCAAGGCTTCCTGAAGACTCCCAAATGCAGCCGTCAATTGCCCAGCTTCAAAGCTGGCACGCTCGCAGCCAGCCTCATAACCGGCTTTCACGCCAGCTTCCCGGCCGGTTTCATAGCCTGCGGCATAGCCTTCCTGCCGGGCCTCCTGATGGATTTTTTCGATTTCCTCGACTGTAGGCAATGCAACCTGTATTTGCTCAGGCATTGCCTCGTCTTTGGTATCAACTGAAGTGTCCACCGGCCCTTCGAGCACTGCGCCTTGCTCCAGAACATCCATTTCCCAGCGGCGATAGGTCGGCAAATCTTCCTTAAGAATGATCTGATTTGCCCGAGACGTCATTCTTGATCTTTCGCCGGAAGTTTTTGCCCGCACGCCAACCTTACTCATACGTAGCTTTCTTCGTTCTTGCTGCCGAACACGATTTGCCCTTCATCTGCGAGTCGCCGGACGACCTGTAATATCTGCTTCTGGTGGTTTTCAACTTCGCTTACTCTTACCGGTCCCATCGCTTCGAGGTCTTCACGCAGGATTTCAGAGGCACGTTTCGACATATTCTTGAAAATCCTTTCACGCAGATCCCAGGCTGCGCCTTTCAGCGCGATAACCAGGATGTCAGATTGAATTTCCCGCAGCAACATCTGAATTCCACGGTCGTCAATATCCATGAGGTTCTCGAATACAATCATCTGATCCATTATTTTCTGCGCCAGATCCGCGTCGAATTCCCGCAAATTATCAAGCACAGACGTTTCCGCGGCGCTACCCATGAAGTTGATGATTTCCGCTGCAGTACGAATGCCGCCCACCGAGCTTTTATTGATATTTTCACTGCCGGACAACAAATCGGTCAGAACCGTATTGAGTTCGCGCAATGCGGAAGGCTGAATGCCTTCGAGCGTGGCGATGCGCAGCAGGACATCATTGCGGAGCTGCTCGCTCAATTGCCCGAGAATTTCACTGGCCTGGTGACGATCGAGGTGGACGAGGATGGTAGCAATGATCTGCGGGTGCTCCCCCTTGATGAGTTCCGCGACTGACTGCGAGTCAATCCACTTGAGTCCCTCGATTCCGCTCGTGTCGTGTCCCTCCAGAATGCGGCTGATATTGTCCGTCGACTTATCTTCATCCAAAGCTCTTTCGAGCACCGTCCGCGCATAGTTTTCCGGATCGACATCCAGAAGAAGCGGCTCATGCATGACCCGGCCGCAAAAATCGCTCAGAACACTATCTACCTGCTCCCGGCTCAGATTCCTGAGCTTGGCCATCGCAGCCCCGAGTTTTTGAACCTCCAGCTGATTGAGATGTTTCAGTACCTGCACCGCCTCGTCTTCGCCCAAGGACAGGAGCAGGACCGCACTCTTGTAGATACCCTCCTCATTCATGACCAGCCACCCATTGCTTGACAACGTTTGCCACCAGCTTCGGCTCCTTTTTCGCAAGCTGGCGCGCGAGCGTCAGTCTTTGCTCGTATTCGGAAGGTTGTGCCGCAGGTTTCAATGCGGGAACAGGTTGCACATCCTGGTCATCGTTCCTCGGTTCTGCCAGTAACGGAGGTTCGGGCTGGCTGATGCGCTTGAGCGAGGGACGTAGCACACCCAGCACCAGATACAGAATCAGGCCACCAATCAGAAGCGTTTTTCCGATCTGTTGAGCCAATTCAACCACCTCGGGCTGTTTCCACAAAGGGAGCTCTGGCGCTGCTTCCCGTTCCACACCTGTAAAATGGCTATTAACCACGTTCAGTGTATCCCCACGTTCCCTGCTGAATCCGACCGCCTCTTTCACCAGATCGGTAATCTGGGATTTTTCCACCTCGCTCAGTGGCTTGGCGCTGACAACACCATTCTCGTCCACGACTCTGCGGTGGTTGACCACGACTGCAACAGAAAGTCTTTTTATACCACCGACTGGTTTGCGCACATGCTGGATTGTTTTATCGACTTCGTAATTGATGGTTGCATCCTTGCGCGTGCTGCTTGGGGCGCGGGATGGGGAGGCAGTTGCTCCGGGAGGAGCTGGCGGCGTGGTGACCGGAGCGGTTGCGGGAACCGGAGGCTGATTGGAAAGCGCGCCCGGAACGCCGCCTTCATTCTGTGTGCCCACATTCGTGGATTCCGAACTCTGCTGACTGCGGATGGTGGAGCCTGCAGGATCCTGGTTGGGTCTGTATGTTTCGCTGGTTTGTTCGGAGTGTGCAAAATCGACCTCGGCCGCGACCTGAGCACGAACATTTTCCTGTCCCACGATGGGAATCAGAATCGCCTCGATCCGCTTGATATAGCTTTGCTCCAGCGCATGCAAGTACTTGAGCTGAGCTGGATCCAGGCCCGTATTGGGGTTCGATTCATCGATCCTGGTCAGTAGATCGCCTTGTTGATCCACTACCGTCACATTCTTCACATGCAGATTGGGCACACTGCTGGAAACGAGGTGGACGATCGCATTGACCTGCTGGGGATCGAGGGTGCGGCCGGGGTAGAGATTCACCAGCACGGATGCGCTCGGTTTCTGTTGCTCCCGCATAAATACCGATTGCTTCGGGATCGCCAGATGGACCCTGGCGCTGTCGACAGCCGCCAATGCCTGGACAGAACGGGCCAGTTCACCTTCCAGCGCCCGCTGGAAATTGACCTGTTCAAGAAACTGGCTGGTACCGAACTTCTGGTTTTCCATCAGTTCGAAACCTACCAGACCTCCCCTTGGCAACCCCTGAGATGCAAGTTTGAGGCGAGTATCATGCACCTGGCTCGATGGGACGAGTATCGCTCCGCCGCCTTCGGCAAATTTGTAGGGCACATTCATTTGCTGGAGGGACGCGATGATTGCGCCGCCGTCACCGTCGGATACATTGCTGAACAGCACCTTGTAGTCCGGTCCCTGCGTCCACATCCATCCGGCGGCCAGCAACGCAACCAAGGAAGAAACGGTCAGCATGAGACCGATTTTCTGCTGGCTCGATAATCGCGTCAGAAAGCTTTGCAGTCCCCCTTGAATACTGCTTACCGCGCCCTTGGCCGCGTTGTTTGCGGCGGTGTTCATTGCGCTGTTCATCGTTGTGGCATTCGCACCCGCTGTCACCTGTTTCTCCCCAGTCCTGTGCTCCAGATCAAATCGCGTTTCTTTGTCCTATATAGGATAGGCGTACCTTGGCAAACCTCTTGACAGTCGCCATTATCACCAGGGCTGCAGCTTTCAATTCGGGAAAAAGAAACTGGTTTTACGGCCTTTTCAAAAAACGGAACACGGGAGAGAGTGCTATCTTGTATACCTTTCAAAAGCACTGCCGGAAGCCATGGACATTTCAAACATAGATTCGATGCTCACCCAGCTACGCGCAGGCGCTGCACTTGCTGGCGGCAAAGCAGGTTCAGTCGGGACAATAGCGAGTGGAGACGAAACTGGAAGTGAAGCGGGACGTGTCGATTTCGCAACCGTATTCAGGAGATCGCTGGATCAGGTCAATAACGTTCAGCAGCATGCATCGAAGCTTGCCAGAGATTTTGAATTGGGCGCGCCCGAGGCCAATTTGACGGAAGCAATGATCTCGCTGCAGAAAGCATCCATCTCGTTTCAGTACACAGTGCAAGTACGCAACAAGCTGGTTGCGGCCTATCAGGATATTATGAATATGCCGGTTTAGGAGTGGACCGGGATTGATGGAGACTCCTCACTGCTCTGCTCCCCGGCTTCCATCTTGTAAAGCCATACGAGCAATTCCGCCACCGCCCGGTAGAGCTGCGGCGGAATATGCTGATCCAGATCCACCTGGATGAGCAAGGACACCAGTTCCGGAGATTCATGAACGAAAACGCCGTGTCTTCGTGCCTCCCGGATAATATTTTCGGCAACCAGACCGCGTCCCTTGGCAACAACCTGCGGGGCATGGTCGCCGGTCCGATACGCCAGCGCAACGGCAGCCTCAGACCGGTTCAACCTTTTCATTCGCCTCAATACCCATACTCGATAATCCGATTCCCGCTGAATTCAATCCTGCGACGAGGTGTCCTATCCCCGCCCGCAGGATCGCGGCTGATGATTCGGTTGCAGCAAGACGAACCTCGACTCCGGACTCACCCAGCTTCAGAACTGCGTTGACAGATCCCAGATTCGGTAGCGTAAGGTGTACACTGGTTTTCCATACGGCACTCTGTGCAGCCCTGCCTCTTTCCGGATCGTCCTTCTTTTCTCTGACTGTATCCCACTCGATAGTCTGGCCGGGCCAGATTTCGCCTCGCCATTGAAGATGTCCGCTTTCCAGAACATCCAGTTGCTGACGCAAGAGGGTTTGAGTATCGCGATGCAGGGGATTCAAATAATCCTGATGCGGGTGAGCTGACAGACGAAGCTCGCCTCCCGGTGAAGCCGGGGGTGAAGCAATCGCGGGCGCCTGCGGGAGGTTTTCCGATAAACGCCCCTGCGGTTCCAGCAGCAGGCTGGCCAATGATCTTTTGCCGGCCACCCATTGCATCAGATGGAACTCATAAAACAGTCCGCTTGAACTTATTGCTTGCATCAATCCTTGAGCGAGTTGCGTATGCTGTCCCGGCGCACCCTCGCGTGGTGGCGCGGGCAGCAATGGCGCCACATCCGACTGCATCGATCGACTGACAGAAGGAAGTGGAAGCGGCTGCTGGAGCAGGGTGCTGATGAAACGTCCGGTCTCACTCAATTGAGGAGCCACTGCTTGAGAGCCGAGCACGAGTCCGAACGTCGGCTTTGGCGCGCGGGACAGGAAAATCAGATTGAATGTTTCGCCCAAGTGCGCACTCCGGGGCAATTTCATCTGTAACACCTGCCCATCCTGCTCCTCCCGGCCATACAGCATTACGACGAATTCATTATTGGGAAGCAGAGCTTGCACCTGCGCTCTCAAAGAACGCCCAGGCTCCAGTCCGGCGAGGAACGAAGTAAAATCCTCACTTCTTTGAAGTGAGGATTGAACCGGACGGATTGAAGTTATTGCCGCGATTGAGTCGACTGCACGCAGATCGAATTCTCCTGTTCTGGGGTTGATCCACTGCCAGGGGTCTGGACGAATTAAACAGGCCTATCTGTACCCATCGAATGGGATCTGCCCTCGGACCCCTCTTCCCGTGTCTCGTGATTGGGAAAACCTGGAATGAAACTTGCCCTCCCCATGAGGAACTCCTCCCGAATCCTTCGCCTCCCCGCTCGCCCTAAGTCGTTTTTCCCCGCTCGCCCTGATCCTGAACCCTGCCAAAGGGTTAAGCTGGGGATTAAACCGGATTCCCTGACCTGCACATTTTGACGGTGCTACGAGAGCGCGCTCCCGGAATTCCCGCTCAGAAATTCCACGCCCCCGACTCATAGGCCTGACGCACGCACCGCGAGCGGCTGGCAGTACCCAGCAGAGCTTGAACCTGTCTTATCCAGGGTTCCGTGTACTCGCGTATGGCTGCGTCATCGGCCAGAATCTTGTGAATCAGCTCAACTTTCTGCCGTTGCATATCCTGGGGAAGCCGCACCGCCTCCGCGCTCTCGAGTTGCGCCACCAAGGCTGCGCAGCGTCGTTCCAATCCCGCAAGCCGATCCCACTCACTCCCCTGGGCAGCCTCTCTCATTTCTCCGGTAAGGTCGGAAAGAGACTGAAACACAGCAAGGTTTTCTGCACTTGTCATCATCATTACGCTTTTTTCAGATTGGCAATGCCGTCATGAGTGACGGATGAAATCATCTCTCCCTCTCCACCTGACTGCGTGAACGAGCCGATCGCTTCCCATGCCTCGTGCAGTTCGCCAAGAAGACCACTTACCTCTTCGATATATTCCGGTTTGTCATGAACATTAGCCTGTAACAGCCGGCGTCCCATGTACTCATAAAGCGCATTCAATTGCTGGGCGAGCTCTCCTCCCGCTTTGATGTCCAGGCTGGCTTGCAAGCCGGAGTTGATGATTGCAATGGCTTTGGAAATCGCTTCGCCCCTGGCCGCTATCTGGCCGCTTCGCGTATGGGTAAGCGCCGAAGCCAATGCTATCCGCGCTCCCTCAAACAGCATCAGGACGAGTTTATGAGGACTGGCGGCGATTACACCCGTTTCAAGACCAACCCGGGCATATGCGTTTACACCGCAGCGAGGTACTGAATACATATATTTACTCCTCCGTTATTTTTCGTTGAGAGTTGGCAGCGAGGCCAGTTGTTGTTGAAGAAACTGGCTCGTCTGGGTCAAGCTGCCCAGCATGGCATCAAGCGCAGAGAACTGTGCCCGGTAACGCGCCTCAACGGTTTCAAGTCGACGGCTAAAATCCTCCTGGCGCCGATCGAGATCCTTGATACTGGCGTTCAGTCCCTCGACCCGGGTGGCAATCACTCCCTCAGTGGCGAGAAACTCTTCTGCAACCTTACTCAATCGCTCGGCGTAACCTCGCGAGAACTCGATTGTCCCCCGGGTGCCGAGCGCGCCGCCGTGGATGGCGACGCGCAGACCTTCGGCGGATCCCCCGCCAGCAGCAGTCAGCATCTGTCCCGACCCTGTAGCGGAAACACCATTGATGGAGCCTGCGACATCTATTCCGGTGGCTCCCACAGGACTGGCACCGAGCAGATTGCCCGCACCATTACCTCCCGTGAGGATAACGCTGGAGGCGGAGCCGTAACGCGACGACACGATGCTCAATACGCCGGCGGACGGGGAAACCGATACTGAAATTCCTTCGGTTGTCAGGCCAGAGAGACCATTCAGCTTGCTTTGCACTTCGGCCGCCAATGCATCCGCGGAAGCATAAATTCCGTCGGCCAGCGTAATACTGGCTGCCACCCCATCCACATTAAAATTGAGTTGATCGTTGATTCCTGCCGTTATCGTTAGCCCTGCTGCCTGGCTTCCGCTGAGGCTGCCTCGAGTTGCGAGCTGTGTAACCGTAACGGCATAATTTCCAGCCACTGTCTTATCCGTGGCTCCTTCGTACGAAATCAGACTATCGGTGGAGGTGCCGCCTATCGTAAACAGCCTGCCGATCTGTTCAAATCCAGTATCCATCGACGCCTGCAGCTTTGCGGAATCCACCGCCAGGCTGCCGTCTTTCTGCAAGGTAACACCGATCTGGGAAAGGGAGGTGAAGCCGCGACTGTCACCCATCATGGCTGTTAATGCCGATCGAATTCCGCGCTGAATAGAGAACGCCGCGGAATCCCCCTGCAATATCGCGCCCTTCTTTGCTCCAGGGTTATAGGCGCTGAGATTGGAAAGCGTTTGATTGATGCTGTTGTATGACTTTACGAATGCTTCCACCGCTGTCTTCGCAGCAGCGGTGTCCGGTGAAACATTCAGCGTCGTCGGACTGCCTGCATTCGTTTTGAGCAGGCTGAGTGTGACGCCTTCAATTGCGTCTGTAATCGTATTCGAGGACTTGACGATATCGATCCCGTCGATCCGGAGTTTCGCATCCTGCGCGGCCTGCACCTGGATGAGATTCTTGCCGGAGCCCCCTCCGACCGTTGGGTCGAAGGCAAGAGCGGAGAGTCCGGTTGTGTCGAGATTGCCCCCATCGTCATCGCTGACTGTAATCTTCAGGCTGCTCGCCGCTCCTGGATCCTTTGCGGTCAGCACAAGTTTGTTGCCGGCGCCGTCATTCACAATCGTTGCACTCACCCCGGCATTGGCTGCGTTGATAGCGTCACGCACACCGGAGAGCGTGTTGCTGGAGGGTTCGATCGTTATCGTTTGCGCCGGTTTCGCGTTGTTGAGAGTAAAGGTATTCAGCACATTATCATAAGTGCCGTACTGTATCGTCAAAGTTCCGCTGCCTACGGTGCTTGATGTGCTGGCAAATCCTTCGGAACGGATTTTCTGCTGCTGGGCAAGCTGCTGCACTTCCACCGAATAACTACCCGGCACCGCCTTGCCATTGCTATTCCCGGTTGCGGTCAACAGAGAGCTATCTGCCGCACTCGCGCTCACTGCATTATATTTTGCAGGATCAGCCAGTCCCTGCATTGCCGTCTGGAAAGCAGACAAGGCACCTTTCAGTGTTCCATAAGCGGATAGTTTTGCCTGGTAGTCGGATTCGCGCTTCTGAAGCAAAGCAAGCGGCGTACGTTCGGCCGCCATCAACTGGCTAACTATGCCATTTACGTCCAGGTTCGAACCTGCTCCGGCAGCGGTAATCGCCATTTTTCTGTCCTCTTCTTTTTCCTGTTTCCGGTGGGTTGCCCGATCGCACCATCAGGCTTTGGTGCGCAGCAACAAACCCTGTAGCTGATTCATGGTCTTTGCCAGGGCAAGCATTTCTTCCATGGGAATCTGCCTTACGAGTTCCCGGGTTTCATTGTCTATAATTTTTATTACTATCCTGTCGGTATCGGTATCGACACTGAATTCCAGACTGGAGCCAGCGAGTAAAGTCCTTTCCTTTTCCGTTTCCTGTTTAACCTGCATGGTCTGCGGCGGGGGTGGATTTCCTTTCCCGGCCGATAGGCGAACATCGCTGTATGGGAATTCACCTTCGGTTGCTCTGGAACCGATCCCTGGTTGAATGGCGGCTCCGGATTGTTCGATTTTCATTATTGACCCTCAGAGGATTCGAACGGGGATCGCAAGCAAGCTTCCGATCCCCGTTCATCACACACCCGGCCGTTCAGGCGAGGCCGTTTACCAGCGATTAACCTCTCAGCAGGGACAATACGCTTTGCGGCATTGCATTTGCCTGAGCCAGCATGGCCGTTCCCGCTTGTTGCAGCACTTGGTTGCGCGAAAGCGCCGCCGTTTCCGCCGCGAAATCGGCATCCATGATGCGGCTGCGCGAGGCGGACAGGTTCTCGGAGACAGTCTGAAGGTTTGCAACTGCCGATGTGAATCGGTTCTGGTAGGCGCCGAGATCGGCACGCGCCGCGTTGAGCGCGCTCAATGCGGAATCCATCGAAGCGATCGCGGTATCGGCATCGGCGGTGGTGTCTATCTTCAGCGCGCCGAAGCCAGCGGCGGTCGTTGCCGTTGCTGCGGTTGCGCCGGCAGTCAGACCGGTCCGTGCGGTGTTAGCCGTACCACTCATGGCCACAGTGATGCCGTCGCTGGACGTGCTGGTCAGTGTCACCAGACCGGCGCCATCGGCAGAAGCGCTAACCCCTGTGGTTCCCGAAATCAGGTTGATGGCAGCTGCGACGGCTGCTCCCTGAAGGGGTGCTGTGCCTCCTGCGGTAATGGCGCCCACGTCAACCCCGTTTATCTTCAAGTCGCCCGCGGCGATGTCATCCGCTGGCGTCGCGAATCCTGTAGCGGCTACACCGGTAACGGTGGTTGAGTAAGTGGTAGTGGTTCCCAGAGCAGAGCTTTGTGCATTGACGATACTCGCAATATTGATAGTCTCGCCCACATTGGCGCCCACCTGAAAGTCTTGATTGGTGAAAGTACCATCAAGCAGTTTGATGCCGTTGAACGTCGTGGTTGAAGCAACGCGATCGATTTCGGCCTTGAGCTGCTGGACTTCATTGTTGAGCGCGGTACGGTCGCTTGCGCTGTTGCTGGCATTGCGCGATTGCACGGCCAGCTCACGTATGCGCTGCAGGTTGTTGCCGATTTCCCCCAGTGCGCCCTCCGCCGTCTGAGACATCGAGATGCCGTCGTTGGCATTGCGAATTGCCTGAGTGAAGCCTTTGATCTGGGAAGTCATGCGTTCCGAGATCGCAAGCCCTGCAGCATCGTCCTTGGCGCTGTTGATGCGCAGACCGGAGGACAGGCGCTGCAATGTGGTGGCGAGTGCGTTCTGCGAACCGTTGAGGTTACGCTGCGCATTCATGGAAATGACGTTGGTATTGATGATTGCAGCCATGTAAATCTCCTTGACTAATTTTTCATGAAATTACACCTACAGCCGTCAACTTTGGTTCGCCTCATTACCCGAAGCTAATCAACTGCTGTTATGCTTATTAACGGTGATCCAGGAGAAACATTTAATGGCATCGTCACGTTTTTTGGCGCAGCCACCGCCGCACTCTTCTCGAGTTTATCCGGCATTGCTATCCGGGTGATGGGCAGGCAGGTACGATAATGATAAGAGGAGGCAGGGCTGGGCAATGCGCTGATTAACGGGGTGAACAACGCCGTATATTCGGCGCTGCCTTATTCACTCGTGCAACAGCGGAGATCGGAGTAAAGAGGGCATAGGCGATATTTGAAGCAGCCTCGGGAGTAGCGGGAACCGAGTGCTTTGAGGTGCAGCCTTTGAGAGTTTAAGAATACTTGAAGGTTATGGTTCTGCAAGCGAAAGCGAGCAGGCAGGAGTCTCATTTCCTATTGCAACGCTAGAGGCGCCATGCTGCCGCCCCCATGAAGAAGCAGCGAATCAGCGAATTGGCGTGAAGGGTAATCCGGCCCACGGGCTGAGGGACCAAGGGACTAAGGGGCTCAAGCGAGGCCGTTCTTGATGGCGTAGTGGGTCACTTCCGCATTGTTCTTGAGCTTCATCTTTTGCAGGAGGCGGCCGCGGTAGACACTCACAGTCTTGACCGACAGATGCATTTCCTCGGCCGCGTCTGTGAGACTCTTGCCTGAAGCGATCAGGCGCAGGGTCTGGTATTCACGATCGGACAGTGTTTCATGCAGCGGACGATCGTGGTCCGTGCCAAGACTTTCCGCCATGGCTTCAGCCACTGCGGGTGTCAGGTACTTGCGCCCCCTGGCCGCCTGGTTGATGGCGGCCATCAACTCATTGGGAGCGCTCTGCTTGGTTATATAACCAAAGGCTCCCGCCTTCAGTGCCCGGATCGCATAAAGCCCCTCCTCGTGCATGCTCAACATGAGCACGGGTAATTTGGGACGCTCTTTCCTGATCTGCTTCAACACTTCGATACCGTTCCTGTCGGGCAGGGAGATATCCAGCACCACTACGCTCCATTCCCCTTCACGCAGTTGCCGCATTGCCTCTCCACCCGATTCCGCTTCAGCGATAAGATCGATTTTTCCGCTTTCAGTCAGAATCTGCCTTAAGCCCTGACGCACGATGGCATGGTCGTCCACAATCAGTACATTCATGACGGGGTGGATTTTCCTGAAATAACCGTCGCAGGGACCGTTGGCCGTGCTTCCGCAGCGAGTGGAATCGAGAGATGAACCAGAGTACCTTGCCTTGCCTGCTCCTCTCCCATCCGTTCCCGCTGAATTCCTGGCTGGCCTTGTCCGGGCTGAATCCACTCATGCCCCTGCCTTGCGCTGACCGTCAGTTTTCCCTCGAGCAGGCTCGCGCGCTCGACCATGCCCCGAATCCCGAACGAATCAAGCTTTCTGAAATCGTTTGGGGCGATACCGCAGCCGTTATCCTGCACCTTGAGCTCCAGATATTCCTGCCTCACGTCCAGCCCGACCCAGACATGCGAGGCATGCGCGTGCTTCGCAATATTGGTGAGCGCTTCCTGAAAAATTCGAAATACGGCCACGGCCATGTCAGATTCGAGTTCAATATCCGGCTCGTTGCACGACACCTTGCAAGGTATGCCATAGCGTTTTGCAAATTCACCCGCTTCCCATTCTATTGCCGCAAAAATGCCAAAATCCATGATCTCACGTCCAGCCCGACCCAGACATGCGAGGCATGCGCGTGCTTCGCAATATTGGTGAGCGCTTCCTGAAAAATTCGAAATACGGCCACGGCCATGTCAGATTCGAGTTCAATATCCGGCTCGTTGCACGACACCTTGCAAGGTATGCCATAGCGTTTTGCAAATTCACCCGCTTCCCATTCTATTGCCGCAAAAATGCCAAAATCCATGATGCCGGGCCGCAGGTCCCGGGAAATACGTTGTATCGAATGTATGGTGCGATCCACCAGATCTGAAACAATACGCACTTTCGCAAGCAATACAGCATTCTCGGCGCTGCTGGCGCCGGCATCGATCCGCCTCACCAGCCAGTCGAGATCGATCTTGATGGCAGTGAGATTCCCCCCCAGATCATCGTGTATTTCTCTGGCAATGCGTATACGCTCGTGCTCCCTCGCCGCCATGACGTGGGCTGATACTTCCTTGAGCCGTTCATGGGATGCCTTGAGCTCTGTCTCCCGGCGCCTGCTCTCGGTGATATTGATGATAATGCCTTCCCAAACCACGCACGCGCCCTTCTCCCGCCTCGGACTTGCTCGCAAGCTGACCCACTTTATATCCCCGTAGGATTCGATCCACAGGCGTCCTTCCCAATTCCACGTTGTCAGATTAGCTGCGGATTGCGCCTTCGAATACTCCAGGCTTTCCCGGTCTTCCGGAAGCACCAGATCCTGGAGCAGCGAAGGATTAGCCTTCAGTTCTCCAGCCGAGATCCCGAGTACATTGGCGCACTGATCACTGATAAAGGGCATGGATGAAGTACCATCTCCCTTTTGTATGTATTGAAAAACCATCCCTGGAGAATTGGCGGCAACATCCGGAGGGTACGCTTCCCCCATATGGAGGGGTTCTGAATTTTCCTTTTTTTGCTTCATGCAGTGCTGATATGTTATTGACTGCGCAAGTTATAATGCGACGGATTCCGGCTGGACGCAGAGCAGGGAGCGCGATCACCCACTCTTGAAGATTCACGCATCCTTGCAGATATTTTCCAGAGCGCGCTGGATGAGACCGGGATTCTCAGGCCGGACCAGGCGCGCAATTTCTTTTCCGTCCTTCAGAAAAATCAGGGTCGGCCAGAGCTTCACGCCAAACGAGCGTCCCAACCGCCGCCCCTTTCCATCCTCTATCCGGATATAACGCACCGGTGGAGCTCCGGACAAGGCCGAAGCAATCAACGGCCGCGCAGCCCGGCAGTATCCGCACCACGCTGCCCCGAATTCGACGAGAGCTGGACCTTGGAGCGAATCGATTTCGGCCCGGCTTGGCTCACTGCCATGAACAGTATCCATTCCTATATTATAACCGCTCCAGGGTTCCGGTTTCTCCGGCATTCTGCGAAGGTGCAGGCGCAGCGAAATCAATTTTTGTGCCTGCTCCTTGGCCGGATAACTTTATAACTCCGATATCCGGATGTATCAGGGATGCGGGATGACATGCCAACCAGGAACGTATGTCTTCTATAAGGTAGGTAACAAACTGTTGCTCCATTCAAATGCTTCCAATTGGAATGGATAAAGCTCTTCAATCGGGAGCCCCAATCTGGCAAGCAGGGGCACGAGCAGTCGGCCGGCTTCGCCAGGTTTTTCGAGATATTCGGCAAGCTTCAGCAAGTCCCCGTAAAACCCCGTCCGGTACAGCAAGGCTTCGGTGATCTCCTCGCTCAGAACGATCTGGCGGAGAATTCTTTCCATGTGTTGCCCGAACAAAGCATCCAGCAAGGATAAAATGCCCACGGTAAAGGCAATATCGGCCATGCTTCTGTTTGCGGGCTGAAGTTTTTGAGCAACCAGTTCAAGAAGTTTGCCGCGTGTAGCTGCCAGCAGGAGAAGCGGCGACCCGAATTGGATCTGAGGGTCCGGCCCGACATAGATCTGAATTTGCAACCATCGCTGCAACTGGCGGCGGCCGAGGACCATCAAGGCCTCACTTAACGAATGTATGCTTTTCGTAACACCCATGGCGGGCGTATTGACCAATCGTAATAAGGACAGGCAAAGCGATACTTCTTTTTTGATGCGTTGCTCGATTTCTATCGTGTCGGCGTCCCTGGCTACCAGAGTCATCAGCTCCATGATCGCCAGTTGCGAAGTTGCAAGCTTCTTGCCTGACAGAAGAGCTGGTTTTGCAAAGTAGTAACCCTGGTAATAGTCAAAGCCGAGCTCATGGCAATTCTGGAATTGTTCGAGCGTCTCTACTTTGTCAGCAAGAAGCACCTTGCGTGCCTGTTTGAACTGGCGAACGAGCATGGCCAGATCGGCATACGTCATGACGGACGTGTCGATCTTGATGATTTCAACAAACGGCAGTAACGGTTTTATGTATTCGGACAGGGTGATAACGTCATCCAACGCAAATCGATATCCTGCCTTCGCCAGTTCGGCAACACGCCGGACGAGTTCGGGAGTAATCTTGTCCGTTTGAGGAAACTCGAACACAACTTTTTCGGCGGGTAGAAAATTAACCAGGTCTCCCATCAACAGCGTGGAATTCACGTTGAAGAAGCCGAGCGCGCTCCCGGTCACATTCTCGATGCCCAGTTCGGATGTATGTGCGATGATGGAAGCGGCACCCCGGGTATCCTCCGCGCTAACCGGTGCCCTGACTCCTGCGCGGCGGAACAATAACTCGTAAGCGATCAGATTCTGGTTCTGATCCAGAATAGGTTGACGGGCCAGGAAGAATTCCTTTACCTGCCCGACCGAAGAAATATGTGGAGCCGTATCTAGAATCATCTGCCCGTCTCTATTCGACTGAAAACTCAGGTAGCGGTTACAGTTAACCGCAGTCAGAACCACGGTCGGATAGCACGCCTCCCTGGGGAATGACTCGGAGCATGGAAATCATCAGCAGGAAACTTCTTTCCAGGTAAAGAAGCCGTGCGTGAAATATTTTGCCGCCATCAGCGTATATAATCGAACAAGGAAAGGCTTTGCACCTTCAGAAATGCCTTCTGCGTAGCTTCCAGATAGGTCCGCTGCTGAGTCAGGTCACTGATGGCCTCAACGTAGTCCACATCCCGTAATTCCGATAACTGCTGTTTGTACTGAATATTCAAATCTTCGCCGCGTTCATTTAAGGCATCTATTTCCTTCATGCGCGTTCCTACCGATGCCTGCACCTTGAGCACATTGTCGAGCGCATTGGACAGGTTCACTTGCGCGCTACCCAGACCGGTGGCGAGGGCTGTCTTGCCCGCTGGGTCGGTTACCGGTGTTTCGAGTAAATCAGCAAGGTCGGACAGCGTCTTGAACATACTGTGGTAGCTCCCTCCCGCCGCAGGAATGCGCTCGAACACCTCTCGTCCCGACTCATTTACTGCAAGCTGCCGGGATGAGCTGGCTTGTATCATGCGCAAGCCTTCATCGCCAACATATTGCACCCCACTCCCGGTATCCTCAAACGGCTTGGTTGAACTCTGATAACCGGAAAAGAGATATTGCCCGCTTGCGTCCTTTCGGTTGGACAAACCCAGAAGTTCACCCAGACTCGTGCGCAACTCAGTGGCAATGGTTTCGCGTCCGCTGTCATTCAGCGTACCGTTTCCAGCAGCCACGGTAAGCTCCTGCGCCCTTTGCAGCAGGGCTGTAATGCCGCCAAGAGTATCTTCCAGCATACTGAGGCTGGCCATGCCATTTTGCCGATTCAACGCGTATTGGCTGTTGGCGGAGTCTGCCTCGGCAACATCGAGTGCCCGAACATACGCCGCGGGATTTGCCGACGGCGTGAGTACGCTGCGGCCAGTGCTTATCTGCTCGAAAGTCTTCATCTGTGCCGATTGCTGGCGGTGGATGGCAGCAAGTCCCGCCTCGTAACTGGTATTACTGCTGACGCGCATTTTGATTCCCTTTTTCTATATCATACTGATATGTTCTTGCTATAGCCGGTGCTTGCACTGATCACACCGCTTCAAGCGTTCTCAGCATCCACTTTCGCGCACCGCGCGCTTTTTTGCAGCGCGCTTTTACCTCGTTATCTCGAGTAGCGCATCGAACATCTGATTAGCTGTTTGTATCACCTTGCTCGCTGCCTGGTATGCCTGCTGGTAACGCAGCAGATTAGCCGCTTCCTCATCGAGATTGACACCTGCTTCCGACTGCTGCAAAGCACGAGTCTGGGTAAGCAGGGCAGCCTGCGCGCCAGCCGTGACCTCCAGTTCGCGCGTCTTGTTACCCATCAGGCTGACCAGCTGCCCGTATGCGCCCCGGTAACTGGCTCCGCCGGCGGCCAGTGTATTGCTTGACTGCAATGCTCCCAGCAGCAAGGCATTGCGGTTATCAGCCACTCCATCCGTGTTCGGGCCGATACTGAACGTATCGCCCGGCTGGGGCGTTCCGGTAATCTGAACAGTCCAGCCATTGAACGTAATCGGGCCACCCGCAGTAAAGGGAACGCTGGCCGGATTTCCTGTGCCGGTACCGCTTACATCAAAAGTGGTGGCACTGGTAAAGGTAAGCGTGACCGCCTGTTGCAGATTGGGATCAGTGGGAAGCGGTGCATTTACCGTGCCTGCGCTGATGCGCCCGGTACCGGTATTGGTGGTAGGTGCGCTTGTCCGGATTGGAGCCGCCGCGGCGATCTTGTCCGTATCCTGAACCGAAACCGCGATCTGGCCGGCGCCCTTTGCCGTTGGTCGAATAAGAAACTCATCTCCCGCCGCAACTGTTCCGGAAGCAAGGTTCAAGCGCACCCCATCCACGGTCTGAGGGAAGGTAGTAAAAGTCTGAACAGTGCCTTCCACTCCATTCCGGATGGGTTGCAGCGTATAGTTGGCGCCATCAAAACTCAGACGATAATCGCTGACGTCCAGATCGCGATAACTGACGATTTCCGCATCAATGACTGCGCTGCCGGTATTTTCTGTCGACGCCGCTACCACCGGGCCCGGTGTAGTAAAAAAATCACCTCCCAGGTTACCTTGCGCATCTTGTCCCAACCGATGCTGTTCGTTAAAGGTTCCCGCCAACCCGATCGCTACCCGCCCCAGCCCGTTGCGTACCGTATCAATGATCTCGTTGCGAAATTGCAGCAACCCGCCGAGCTTGCCTCCATCCAGGTTTGCCTCCTTGAGCGGGATACTGCTGCCACCCATGACATGGATAATCTCGAGGCGGTCAGCATCCATTGCGGAGGGTCGGGCAGTAAGCTGAGACGCTTGCGAACCCATTACCAAGGGCTGACCTCCTCCCAGGAAAACACTATATCCCTCATCGCTCTGCACCACTGTGGCGCGAACCTCGTCGTTGAGCTGCGCCACCAACTCATCGCGCTGATCCCGCAAGTCGTTTGCAGGCTGGCCGTTGGCAGAACTCTCCGCCATGTGGATGGTTTCATTCAATTTTGCGATTTGCGCTCCCAGGGTATTGATAAGCGCAGTGCTGTTCTCGATTTGCCTGTTTACCCCTTCCTGGATTTCATTCAGCTGGCTGTTCATTGAGTGAAACTGCCGTACCAGCATCTCTGCGTTCGACAGCATGGATTGGCGCGATGCCACTTCAGCGGGATTTGTCGCCATTTCCTGGAGGCTGCCGAAGAAATCCTGCAAGGCAGGCGATAAACCCGAACCGCCCATGGAATCGGCCAGCAGGCTGTCGATCTGCTTCATCTGGGAAAAGTATGTTTCCAGCTGGCTGGATTCAGTTCCCGCCTGCGCAACCTGTCTGGAGAGAAACTGGTTATAAGCCCGCTTTACTGTATCGACCTGCACACCCTGGCCAATAAATCCACTGCCCGTGGCTCTGGCGTCGCTGGTCGACTGGATAACCTGCTGACGGGTATAACCTGGAGTTGCAGTATTGCTGATGTTATGTCCCGTAACGAGCAATCCCCGCTGGGCAGCCTGGAGCGCGCTGAGTCCAATGCCGAAAATACCATTACTCATGGTTGTACCCTGCCATGGTTATACCCTGTCTCTGTCAGTAGAGTGTCTGGATGTCGTCGTGCATATATTGACGGCATCGGGTTGAAAATATTTAGGGGGACGGAGAAATCCTCCGAAAGATTTGCCGCCGGTTCTTACCCCTTATGGAGGCTCAGGACCAGGGAGTGGTCCTGATGATCCGGCCTAACTTGTCTCCATAGGCCGGGTCAGTAGCATAGCCCGCCCGCTGCAGGGCATGGGCGAATCCTTCGGCGTCGAACTTCTGCACTGCTTGCCTGAGTGCTTCCGTGTAGCGTGGATTGGTGCTCAAAAGGGTGGCGTAGTCGCGGAAAGCTTCGGCGTAGGATGGATAAGCGCGAAATTTCTCCACCCTCTTATGTGCAATGCCATTGATGTATTCTGTCGTGACCGCTTCCACCACGGGCCCCTTCCAGCCGGTCCCCGCTTTTATGCCAAAGAGGTTGTGGCTGTGGGTTCCATCGGTAGCACGCAACTCGCGTTTCCCCCATCCGCTTTCCAGTGCTGCCTGCCCGAGCATGAACTGGACCGGAATACCCGTTGCCTGGCTCACTTCCTGGGCATATGCTCCTACCCTTGCCTTGAACTCGGACACATGCGCGGGTATTTCGCTCGCCTGTGGCCCCTCCTGTTCCAACCTGGATGGAGCTGACTGTCCCGCTCCAGACCACCCTGACTGACCTCGCTGCCCGATCTGTCCGGGTTTTGCGAGTTCCTTTTGTCCCTCTATTTCCTGCAGTCGTTCCTGCATTTCTACTGTCGGTGCATAACCCCGCAAACCCGGATGCTTCCCTGCCTCCGCTGAAGAGCGTGGCATTGATTGATCCAAGGCATGGCTATTGGGGTTTTGCGGAATCCCCGCTTTCTCTGTCGGATCAGGCGGCGCAGCATGGCGCAATTGACGCACCATGATCTCGGCAAGGCCAATGCCGCGCGCAGCCATGGTCTGGGAAAACTGTTGATCCAGCATCGAGAGATACAGTCGGCTCTGTTCGCTCTCCATCAGATCGTCTTTAGGAGTGGCATCGCGCATGCTTTTCAGCAGCATGTTCAGAAAGAGCGCTTCGAACTGCCTGGCTGCGGCTTCAAGACCCGCTTCGCCGGTTTTTTTTGATTCCACGCGTAACCCGTTTACCGCCTGGACGTCAAGGGCAAAGCGCGTGGATAGATCAACCGGAGCAACCATCAGATGATTTCCAGCTCAGCCCGCAGCGCACCGGCGGACTTCATCGCCTGTAAAATTGCCAGTAGATCCTGCGGCGTCGCGCCGATTGCGTTCAATGCCTTTACCACTTCCGCCAGCGAAGCGCCTTCAACCATCGTCAACATACCCGACTCCTGCTTGATTTCTATGGTCGAGCGCTGCGCCTGCACGGTCCGCCCCGATGAAAAGGGTCCAGGCTGGCTGATCACGGGTTCCGTACTGATAACGACTGTCAGGTTCCCGTGAGCAATCGCGCATTGATCCACCGTTGCCGCCTGATTCATGACCACTGAACCCGTGCGGCTATTCACGATCACTCGAGCCGGCATTTGTGCAGGATTGATGGCAAGGCTTTCCATCTCCGCCAGAAACGCCACCCTTTGATCGCTTTCCGGGGGTGTCCGTACCTGGATCGCCCGGCCATCCAGCGCAGCGGCCGTGCCCATGCCGAAGCGTGTGTTGACCGCATCCACGATCCGTTTCGCTGTGGAGAAATCGATGGTATTCAGCTCAAGGCGAATCATGTCATTCTGCCCCAGTGCTACCGGTACCGCCCGTTCGACTGTCGCTCCACCGGGAATACGGCCGGCATTTAGATGATTGACCTGGACTTTGCTTCCGCTGGCGGCGGCGCCTATTCCACCCACCAGCAGGTTGCCCTGAGCCACCCCGTAGACCTGACCGTCGATTCCCTTGAGTGGAGTCATCAGCAGAGTCCCTCCGCGCAAGCTCCTGGCGTTACCCATGCTGGATACCGTGACGTCGATCGCCTGGCCCGGCTGTGCAAGCGGTGGAAGCGCAGCTGTCACCATTACGGCCGCCACATTCCGCAACCGCATGTTCGTCCCGGGCGGCACATTGATGCCCAGCTGCATCAGCATGTTATTAAGACTTTGAATGGTAAATGGTGTCTGAACGGTCTGATCGCCTGTCCCATCCAGTCCCACCACCAGCCCGTAGCCGATGAGCTGGTTGGGGCGTATGCCCTGAATCGATGCGAGATCCTTGATGCGCTCTGCCTGAACAGGCAGGGAAAAGGTCCATAAACCCGCCCATGCACAGAAGAAAGCGAACCAGGCCGGGGCAGCAATTCCTGTTGAAACCGGATATCTCATGGATTCACCTCATGCGCTTCAGAATGGCGCAACGGTCAGAAAGAAGCGTGAAAGCCAGCCCATGGTTTGCGCCTCGTCGATATAGCCGTTCGCCTTATACTCGATTCGCGCATCCGCCACCTGGATCGATGATACGGTGTTGCTGATCACCGTTTCCGGGCGCACAACGCCGGAGAAACGGATGTATTCCGAACCCTGGGTCATCGCCAGCTGCTTTTCGCCACTTACTACCAGATAACTGTTGGGTAGCACATCGACCACGGTAACGGTGATCGTGCCGCTAAAATTATTGGCGGAAGCCGCCTCGCCCTTGCCTGCGAAATCATTGGACGAGGATGCCCCGAGATCGATTTTTTTTGTGATAGGCACGCCAAACACGATTGGCGGAATGCCGAAGCTCACGTCGCCATTCTTGTTGGCGCTGCTGTTGGAGCGCTTGCTTGCATTGGTCCGCTCGGTGAGGAGAATAACCAGCGTGTCGCCGATCTGGCGCGCTCGCCGGTCGATGAACAAGCTGTGGTATTGATTAGCATCCTGATAAACCGCTCCGTTGCCAGGCGGCGGTGCAGGCAGCGCCGCGCGCGCGGACATGGGTTGGTGAACGATGGGCGCAGGCGGCGGGAGGCTGACGCAACCGGAGAGCGCGAGCGGCACCCCTGTCATGAAACCGAGAACGCGCGCGCGTCGCTTCGCCGAGAAACTCAAAACCATTTTGTGCCGCCATGATTCTTGATTGTCATCGCCGCTTCAGCCGCAGGCATTTGATGTTCGATCCGGTTGCTGCCGATCTATAGCTGGGTCAGGCGTTGCAACATCTGGTCCGACGTTTGCACCGACTTGCTATTGATCTCGTATGCCCGCTGCGTCTGGATCATATTGACCAGTTCCTCCACCACGTTGACATTGGAGGTTTCCACATATCCCTGGTTGAGTAACCCGGCCCCATCCGTACCTGGATTGGTAACGTTAGGAGTGCCACTCGATGCTGTTTCCACATAAAGATTTTCCCCCACGCTCTGCAAGCCGGCAGGATTGATAAATGTGGCAAGTTGCAGATTGCCGACCTGAACGGGCGTGGTGGAATCCTGCGTGGTTACGGAAACGATTCCGTCGCGGCCCACGGTAATGCTCTGGGCATTCGGCGGAATGGTGATCGCAGGTTGGACGTGATAGCCGCTGGACGTTACCAGTTGCCCCTCGAAATCGGTCTGAAACGAACCGTCTCGGGTATAGGCTGTCGACCCGTCGGGTCGCAGCACCTGAAAAAATCCCTGTCCCTGGATAGCGACGTCCTTGGAATTGCCGGTCTGCTGCAAATTGCCCTGGGTAAATATATGCTCGGTGGCAACAGGCCTGACGCCGGTCCCGAGCTGCAGGCCGGAAGGCAGTTGGGTTTGCTGTGAGGATTGTGCGCCCGGCTGGCGGAGCGTCTGATACAGCAGGTCTTCAAAAACGGCGCGCGAGCGCTTGAAGCCATTCGTGCTGACATTCGCCAGGTTATTGGCGATGACATCCATCTGCGTCTGCTGCGCATCAAGCCCGGTCTTGGAAATCCAAAGTGATCGAATCACATCAACTCCATGAAAAATTATTTTCTATTATCTGGCTGCAATTACTCATCAGGTGACGTATCAATACGGAAACGTACAGGACTGTGTCCCCACCTCACCCGCTGATCGACAGGAGCTGGCTCGCCCGTTGGGCATTGCCTTCCGCATTCTGCAACAGCTTCATATGCGTCTCGAACTGGCGGGAAAGGGAAATCATGTCCACCATCGCCTCCACGACATTGACGTTGCTTCCCTCCAGTGCACCGCTGCTCAAGGTAACGTTTCCATCCGCCTCCGCCTCGCCACCGCCGCTGAGCCGGAAGAGCCCGTCGGAACCGCGAACAAGCTGCGCTTCAGGCGGATTAACCAGCTTGATCCGGCCCACTGCGACAGCCAGATTGGGTTCGCTCGTCCCTGCTCCGGCCGGTACTGTCGAAATTGTGCCGTCGGTACCTATGGTCACTTTCGCATTCGGCTGGATGGAAATCAGCCCGGTATCGCCCAGCACGTTCAACCCGTCGCGGGTCTGCAATACCCCATTGGCACTGACATGAAGATCGCCGTTGCGAGTATAAGCCTCGCTACCATCCGCCAGTTGTACCGCGATCCACCCGGCTCCCTGTATTGCTACGTCAAGTTCACGTGCAGTGTTCTGCACTGTGCCCGGACGGAAATCCGCCCCGACACTTGAATCCACCACAAATGCCCTTGTAGCGAGGGTATCGCTGAACACCGGTACAGCGCGCAGCGCATTTATTTCGGCCCGGTATCCCGGAGTGTTCGCGTTCGCCAGATTGTGAGATACCGCAGCATGCTGTCCCAGCGCGTGCTTGGCCCCCGTCATGGCAACATAAATCATGCGATCCATATTTACTCCAATGATTGCCTGCCACTCGGATTACTTCAGGTTCACCACTGTCTGAAGTATCTGATCCTGAGTCTTGATCGTCTGGGCATTGGCTTGGTAAACACGCTGGGCCGTAATCATATTGACGAGCTCCGAGGTAAGCTCCACGTTTGAATCCTCAACCGCGCCCGCCTGTAGCACACCCAGGCCCCCGGTGGCGGGCGCCGCTACGAGGGCAGCGCCTGAAGCGGCGCTTTCTTTCCAGGTATTATTGCCGACTGCTTGCAAACCTTGGGGATTGGCGAAATTGGCCAGCGCGATCTGCCCCATTGAGAGAAATTTACCGTTGGAATAGCTGCCGCTTACGATCCCATCCTCGCCGATGGAAAAACCGGTGAGCTGCCCGGATGCGTACCCGTCCTGCGATAACGCATTGATACCGAAATTGGAACCAAACTGGGTCGTGTTTGCGAAATCGATATCGAAAGCGAGGGGACTGGCCCCGGTAGTGACGGGAGCCGTCACATTGAAGCTGCTGGAGCTCAAGGGGTCGAGGCTACCGTTGGACAGGAAATTCAATGTGCCAATCGACAGCCCGCCATTGAGGAGGGAGCCATTGTTGGCAGCGAATACATCCCAGCTATTGGCTGCCGTCTTGACGAAATATGTCGACAACGGAGTCGAATTACCCAGGCTGTCATAGACCGAAAGCGAGGTTGAGCTGTGATAAGTCGCCGGATCCATCAGATCGAAGGCGGCCGCACTCAACGGCGCCCCCCGCGAATCGAGATTGACCAATGCGTTCACCCGCGTCGTGGTGACAGGTGGCAGGTCGGCAGTGGAAAGCCTTAAATCGGTAGGCGTGCCGGTATTGATCTGTCCGGTCGAGTTGGCCATATAGCCGGTAAGCCGGAGGCCACTGCTGTTGACGATATAACCATCCTTGTCCGGATGAAACTGGCCATTGCGCGAATAGCTAATCGTGCCCTGATCGCTTAAACGGTAGAAACCTGCACCGCTGATGGCGATGTCGAATGGATTGTTGGATACGGTAATACTTCCCTGGCTGAACTGCTGAGCAATCCCGGCCAGCTTGACACCTATGCCGGCCTGCGTGCCACCACCGCCCGACAGCGAATTGGCGAACATATCCGCAAACTGTGCCTGTGATTGCTTGAAGCCTACAGTATTCGTATTGGCCACATTATTACCGATGACATCGAGGTTTTTCGATGCTGCATTCAAACCACTTAAACCCTGCTGAAAACTCATATCTTTCGCTCCCCTGCCTGTTCGTTCGTACTGAATACCGTGATAAATGCCAAATGTCCTGTAGCTGGACCGCTTTCGGCCGCAGGCCCTTCCCTACCTCAGCCTAAAAAATCTGCCTGATATCGGCCAATCCCACCATCCCCAGCCTGCCGACGTCCAGTTGCACGCCTTGATTTCCCTGGGATACGCCTTGAACGATTGCCGCCGCCAATGCCTGTACTTCCACCTTCTGATCGCCACGCAGCGCGGCAACGCTTATGCTGTAGTTCCCGTTCGCTGCCTGGCTGCCATCACTCGTCTTGCCATCCCACGCCAATTCGAGGGAACCCGCCGCCTGAGGACCCAGATTCATGACTTGAATCTCGCGGCCGGCCGCGTCATGTATTCTTACCTTTACCTCATCCGCGGGTTGCGTCAGTTCGATCCCGAAGCGTGCCGCTCCATTGGCCAACTGCAAGGCGGAGCCAGGCACAAGGACCTCTCTTCCGATCATGCCGGCGGCTTGCAGTGATTGCCCGGCAGTAAAACTGTCGGCAATGGTTCGAATGGTCGCATTAAGTCTCTCGACACCGTTCACGGTACTGATTTGAGCAAGCTGTGTGGTGACTTGCGCGTTGTCGAGAGGATTGAGCGGATCCTGGTTTTTCATTTGGGTAACCAGCAGCTTGAGAAACCGGTCCTGCAAGTCTTCTTCTGCCGGTTTGGCAGTACTTCTGGTTCCATAAGCGGCAAATGGATTACTTGTCGGCTGTGTATTCTGGATAGTACTCATGGGGATTTCCTATTGTCCGATCGTGAGGGTTTTCAGCAGTAACGTCTTCGCGGTATTCATCATGTCCACATTGTTCTGGTACGAGCGCGAAGCAGAAATCATATCGACCATCTCTTCCACTACATTTACATTCGGCATGGTGACAAATCCCTCAGGATTCGCCATTGGATGCGAAGGTTCGTATACCATCTTCATGGGAGATTGGTCCTCGATTACCCCCGAGACCCTCACGCCGTGGGTACCATTTGAGATGCCGTTATCCCCTAGAGGCGAAGTGCTCATGAACACGACCTGCTTTGCCTTGTATGGCTGTCCATTGGAACTCGCCGCGCTGTCCGCGTTTGCCAGGTTGCTTGCAACCACATTGAGGCGCTGATTCTGGGCTGTCATGGCCGAGCCGGCCACGGTAAAGATATTGAAAAGAGACATATTCCGACTTCCCCTAGCCCTGAATGGCAGTTCGCATCTGCCTGATCTGGTCACTGATGAATGTGAGATTGGCCTCATAATGAACGGCGTTATCGGCAAACTGGTTGCGTTCCACATCCATATCGACCGTATTCCCGTCCACACTGCCTTGTACCGCGGTCCTGTACAGCAATTGCTGCCCCGCTGCCACCCCTGCTCCTGTTGGAGAAGCAATATGATTCGGCGCGCTTGTCACAAGAATGACGCCTCGCTTCCCGGTCAACGCGCTTTCCATCGCGTCCTTGAAATTGATGTCGCGCGCCTTGTATTGGGGCGTATCCGCATTAGCAATGTTTGAAGCGATCAATTGCTGCCTGTGCGCCCGAAGGTTGGCCGCATCCTCATAAAATCGAAATGCATGATCAAGTTTATCGATCACGGAAATTTCCCCCTTCTATCAATTTCAAATGCGTGCTGATATGGATAAACGAAAGCATCTTATTAGGGATGGGAATTATCCAAAAGCCGGATCAAAAGGGGATAAATCCCCCAAATCTCCTAAATCCCCTTATCTCGACTTTGAAATCAGATTCCGCAGCCATTGCAGCTTCCGATCTCCCATCCCTCCAATTACCTACGGGTCCATTACAGCAACAATCACTTAGGTTCAGGACCTATTAATTTCATGATTCACGAATAGGATCAAATGTGATTCACTTATGGCGGAGGTGCTGCCATGAGAGATTTGTTTTACCTGTCGGAAACACAGTTCAACCGTATAAAACCTTATTTTCCCTTGTCCCACGGAGTTCCCCGTGTTGATGATCTGCGGGTGATCAGCGGGATCATCTACGTCATTCGGAATGGCCTGCAATGGAAGGATGCCCCCAGGGAATACGGGCCGCACAAGACACTGTATAACCGTTTCGTGCGCTGGAGCCGACTGGGCGTGTTCAACCGCATCTTTGTGGAACTGACCGGTAAAGAGGAAACGCCCGAGAGGCTGATGATCGACGCCACGCATCTGAAGGCCCACCGCACGGCAGCCAGCCTGCTAAAAAAGGGGATGTTCCCCGCCGTATCGGTCGCACAAAGGGCGGCCTGAACTCGAAGCTTCATGTGGTCTGCGACGGTCAGGGCAAGCCTGTGGCCATGCTCCTGTCCGAAGGGCAGATGAGCGATTACAAGGGAGCACGTGTGCTGCTGCCGTCATTGCCCAAAGCCAAAACCCTGATTGCAGACCGCGGCTATGACGCTGCCTGGTTCCGGGCAGCGTTGCGTGCCAAAGGCATGACGCCCTGCATACCGACAAAAAGGAATCGCAAAATCCAGATCAAATACGACAAGACCCTCTACAGGCAAAGGCACAGGATCGAGAACATGTTCGCTCGGCTCAAGGACTGGCGCAGGATCGCCATGCGTTACGACCGCTGTGCCCATACCTTCTTCTCTGCCATCTGTATCGCCGCAACTGTCATCTTCTATCTCAATTAATGAGTCCTGAGCCTAAGGAAGCAGGCAATCGCATAGTGGTATCGTATGGATGCCTGCTCCGGATAATGCCCCGAATAGCGGAAAAAACACCTCTCATTTCCCCCGCTACCCGACATCTGTGCGTACTAGAATCCTTGGAGTCGCACACTGTAAGCATTTTTGAGAGTCCATATGCCTGCCATCCATCTTCGATTACTATCCCGGTTATGGGCCGGTAGCCCGAACCTGCTCATTCTCCTACCCTTGATTCTCCCCTCGGCCGTCTCCGCTGCAGCCTCTGCCCCGGCAGCTGCAAGGCAGGATCCGCATGCTGTCCAGCAGGCGGTTTTGAGCTTTCTGCAGATGCAGTCGATCGGTCTTCCCGGCGAGGTGGAAATCACATCGGGGACGATCGATGGGCGGCTGGCGCTGCCGGCTTGCACGGCGCTTGAACCCTCCTTGCCGCCGGGCACACGCCCCTGGGGAAATACAACTGTCATGGTGCGGTGTACGGCGCCTCACTCCTGGACCATTTACGTCCGCGCTACCGTAAAAGTCGTGGCTGAGTACCTGGTAAGCACCCGGCCCCTGAGACAGGGGCAGGTAATTGACGCTTCAGACCTGACCAGCCGGAAAGGCGATCTCACCCAGCTTCCGCCGGGTATCGTGACCGACTGGAATCAGGCAATCGGCAGAACCTTGGGAGGAAACCTCCCTTTCGGAAGTCCGTTACGCCAGGATATGCTTCGCGCCCAGACAGCCGTAATACAGAATCAGACTGTGAAGCTTGTCTCCAGCGGACGAGGGTTCAGTGTGAGCGCGGAAGGCAAAGCGCTTACCCATGCAACAGAGGGCCAACCGGTAACAGTTCGAAGCGCTTCGGGCGCGGTTGTAAGCGGCATTGCCCGGGCAGGCGCCATCGTTGAAGTAACTTATTGATTGCAGGAAAGCAGGAAACAAAAGATGCCTTTGCTCAGCCGTTCCTGGGTTGCCGTCTTGCGTGCAAGAACCGGTAACTGGACCTGATAAATCTCAAGTTTCTCCCGGGTTCTCCGTTAAACTGTCTACAGTCAAACTGAGGAGACAGCAATTGAAAATAGAGAACTCAATCAAAACAGAATCTGCCAAGCCGGTCCACGAAGGCCAGTCGTCTCCTGGTAAATCGGGCCAGCGCGCGGTAGCAAGCGCTGTCACCTCGGGTGCAAGTAGTACGAGTAGCGCGAATAGCATAAGCACTGATATCCAGTTGAGCGCCCAACTGAAAAATATCGAAAAAAATTTGGCGAAGGGCGAGGTTTTTGATACCCATCGGGTAGCAGAAATCAAGCAAGCCATCAGTGAAGGCCGTTTCACGGTCAATGCGGACAAAGTGGCTGACGGATTGCTTGACACTGTCCGTGATCTGATACGCAGGAGGCAGGGATAAACTTGAATAATACTGTTTTCGATCCCATTGCCGGTATTGCCAGCGAGCGCGATGCCGTGCGGGCGTTCATCGATGTGCTGCGCAGGGAGCAGCGGGCCTTGCAACAAGCGGATGTGTCTGTGCTGTTGCCGCTCGCCGTGGAAAAAGCGAGTCATGCCCAGCAGCTTGCCGGGCTTACCGAGGCCCGCGAGCAGTGGCTCGGAATGTCTGGCTCCCTCAAGGATCAGGGTGATATGGAGCGCAGATTGGCAGATCATCCCACTGCAGCTATGGCTTGGCAGGAGCTGCTCCAGTTGACTGAGACCGCTCACCGGATAAACGAAATCAACGGTATTCTCGTGAACCAGCGCCTCCGCTATAACCAGCAAAGACTTTCTGCATTACAGGCTGCTGCTCGTGGCCTCCATAATGGCCTTTATGGTTCTAACGGTCAGCCGCAGATCTTTTCCGGTGGACGCCGGCTTGGCGAGATCTAAGGATGTAAGGATTTAAAACAGGACACAGATGGCAGTCCCCCCTCATACTCCCTATACTTACCTCTATTGAGAATGCCATCCAATCCGTATCAGGACCAGACGGATTGGAACAAGGAATTCCGGCATTTCCTGTGTCGGGATAAATGCAGGTATTCCTTTCACCCTTGCAGGTCTGTCGGACTCATCATTCCGTTGCCCCTGAGCCCTTCGCCGCCCCCGTTGATCCTGAATCTTCGGCCCCCGTTCGCCTGAGCGTGTCGAAGGTGTGAACGAGGCTCAGAAACAGGCTGCGCGATCACTACGGAAATTACGAGAGCAGCATCATGCCACCCAGCCGCATCCCAGAATGACCGAATGACGCGCTCTTGAAGCGAAATAAAGCAATCAGCACGATAGCAGCCAAGGCATGGAAATCCAGTCTATCGGACCATTGATTCCCCCTGCCCGGAAAACATGATAGGCAGGCCGTGGACGCCGAGGTCCTGAAATAGGAACGTCTTGGGGAGGCTGCTGAATCCCTCGCAGGAAAAACTTATGCCAGTTTCTCTCGCCGAAAAAGGCAAGCGGTTCTCTCAGAAGCAGTCGAGGCGGACTCGGTTTCCTGTGGCGCGTCCTCGAGATTATCGGATGGATTGCGGTCTGAATTGGAGAGGATCATGATGGTAACGCGTCGATTACGCGTACGGCCATCTTCAGTATCGTTCGAATCCACAGGCCGGTTCTCGCCATAGCCCACGGCAGTCAGCCGTGCCGCCTCTACTCCGCTGCCGATGAGCAATCGAACCACGCTGCTGGCCCGCACTGCTGATAATTCCCAGTTAGAGGGAAATTTATCGGTTACGATCGGAATACTGTCCGTATGACCTTCCACCTGGATGGGATAGTCGTTATTTTTCAGCACCTGCGCCACCGCTTCAAGAACGCGGGCGGAGTTTTGTTCCAGCACTGCCTGCCCAGGCGCAAATAATACCTTGGCATTGATTTCCACAGCCAGTCCCCGGCTGCTTGGAATCACCCTCACCTGCCCGTTCTCGATGAGCGAGCGGAATGGCTGAAAGGCTGCGACGACATCTCTTGCGATAACTTCCATTGCTTCCTGCTGCCCGCGCTGCGCCTCAGCCAGACGGCGCGCCTTTTTTATTGACCTGTCCTCTTCCGTCGGGGATTCCTGGACAGGCGACGAGGGCGCGGACTCGGGCGTAATGAGTACGCTTCGATCCGATTGCGCACCAAATGCGTTCACAAGCGAGCCTGCCATTCGCTGGTATTTACCTTCGTTTACCTGCGAAACCGCATACATCACGACGAACAGCGCGAGCAGCAGCGTGATAAAGTCGGCATAGGACACGAGCCAGCGCTCATGATTCTCACGCTCTTCCAGTTTGCGTTTGCGAGCCATATCAATTGAAAGCCGGTCTACCTGATAGACCGGCTTTCCGTTTCATTTTTCTATTCATAACCGGTCTTTTTCTTCATGCCTCTTTGTCGCCCGCCCTGCGGCCGCCTTTGCGCCGGTCCGGATTTCTTCTCTCGCTTGCTCCCCGGCTATTGGGGTCGCGCCGTTCTGCGCCTGAGCGTCTTTCTCCCTGGCGCCTCTCTATGTACACGCCATCCTTCATCGGCCTTTGCTTGTCATCTCCCGCCGTAACCGTTTCGTTGGCTTCGCTTGTAATAACGGTTTTGTCGCTGTTTTTCATCATTTCTCCTGAATGAAATGGGGTGGTTACTTTCCTCTTTTACGGGACTGCATGATTCGAGCAAAAAGGTGCTCGTTATACGACATATCCCTTCAGCCGTTCTGCAATAAGCCGTGGATTCTCACCTTTTGCAATTCCTACCAGGCCATCGACCAGCATGTCCCGCAGCAATACCTGACGGGCAATGAGGGTCTTCAGTTTGTTTGCAATAGGCAAAAATGCAAGATTTGCCAGACCGACGCCATAAATGGTCGCCACGAATGCGACTGCAATACCCGCGCCAAGGTCGGCAGGATTGGACAGGTTCTCCATCACCTGGATTAATCCCATCACTGCTCCAAGGATGCCGATAGTCGGCGCATAACCTCCGGCTGCTTCCCACACCTTGGCGCCCTGATGGTGGAGATCCTCGAAAGTCTCGATCTCCACTTCCAGCACGCGCTGCAACACCTTGGGTTCGGTTCCGTCCACCACCATCTGCAGTCCTTTTCTCACGAAAGGATCGTCGATGCCTTCAACATGATTGTCGAGCGCCAGTAAACCCTCCTTGCGGGCAGCAGCGCTCCAGGTTGCAATGTGCTGCACCACGGCTTCCGGGTTGAGCACTGGCGGAACAAATATCCAGCGGCTCATTTTCATGGCAAGTACAAACTGACGGACCGGACTTTGCAGCAGAACAGCTCCCAGCGTCCCGCCCAGTACGACTACGAGCGAAGTAACCTGAATGAGCGATGCGTGGTGTCCCCCCTCGAGCACTTGCCCGCCAAAAACAGCAACCAGCGCGATACCGATACCGATTATGCTATTGAAGTCCATGCGCATTCCTTGAGTCGCACGCGTAGCCGGGCAATCGCCTGACTGTGCATCTGACATATTCTCGATTCGGATACGCCCAAAACGGCGCCGATTTCCTTGAAATTCAGTTCCTGCTCGTAGTACAGCCCCATCAGCGTTTTTTCACGCTCGGGCAGGATCTCTATCGCGTTGATCAAAATCCGGCGTAAATCGCCGTCGAGCAGCGCCGCCAGCGGATCAGCAGTATTGTCGGCACAGTTGCGCTCCAGAAAATCATCGTCCTCATCGTCCGAAAAATCCTCATAATGGATAAGCTGGGTTCCTTTTGCTTCAAACAGCATCTGCTGGTAACTTTCGATCGATACGCCGAGTTCTTCGGCGATCTGCCGCTCCGAAGGAGAGCGGCCGAGGCGGTGCTGCAGCACATTGATAGCGCTCTCGATCTGGCGCATTACCCTTCGGGCTCCTCGCGGAAGCCAATCCAGCTGGCGCAGTTCGTCGAGCATGGCGCCGCGAATGCGCTGCTGCGCATAAGTCTCGAATTGTGCCCCGGGCATCTCTTCATACCGGTTCAACGCTTCCATCAGGCCGATCATTCCGACCTGTACCAGGTCATCTGCTTCAACACTGACAGGCAATCTCGCCATCATGTGATTGGCAATCCGTTTTACAAGCGGAGTAAACTCCACGATATGCTGTTGTTTATCGATGGTGCCGACCGAAGTGTACATGCTGTTCCTCACTATGATTCTGCTGTAGCGGCATTCATTCTGGCGCCCTGACTGCCGGAACTGCCTTGCAACAAACATTGCATGAAGCGTTCGAGGCCTCGTCCTTCATCCTCCTCGAACGGCCAGTGAATCAGCGATTCCGCTGCATGCTGGAACGCTGCCCCGAAGGATGCGGCCGAAAAAGATTTGGGCAACGGATTATCGGGACAGAGCTTGTGCTCGTACGGGATATATCCCAGGAACTGGAGCGAAACCCCCAGATAACGCTTGGCGGCGCTCTCCATATTGCTGAAAATGGTATTTGCTTCGATTTCTGTAACCGCTTTATTGATCAGAATGTGATAGCGCCGCTTATTCTGATGATTTCCACCGATATGCTTGATCAGCGCATAGGCAGCAGTAATGGAAGCGGGTTCGGGCGAAGCAACCACAACGATTTCATGACTTGAAAGAGCAAGCGAAAGCGAGCGGCTGGCCTTGCCGGGAGCAGCATCGATCAAGACCACGTCGAATGACGGCGTTATATGCGCGAAAGATCCGATCAGGTGAGCGCGGTCGCCGACATTGAGTTTTTCAAGGGCTCGCATGCCTCGCCCCGCAGGAAGGATCGAAAATCCGTGGACACTGCCGACAACCACTTCCTGCACGGTTTTATCGCGTCGAATAACATCCAGCAGATCACGGTGCGCATTCAATCCCAGCAGCTCGCATACATTGCCTGCACCCGTGTTCTCGTCGATTACCAGCACACTTTTTCCATTGCGGGTTAGAGCCGCCGCGAGATTGACCACGGCTGTGGTATTTCCCGTACCCGTACCACCGGATGTGAGTGTGACAATGCGCAGGAAATTCTGAACCAGCAATCGGCGAAGGCCCTCTGCCTGGTCATGAATGGGTTCAGTCAAGGAACACCTCGCTCGTATCCGGCCCGATTCCGCCATCCTCGCGACTTGCTCCGGCTATCGAACATGAATGATCGAGAGCGGTAAAAGACGCGGCGTCCTGGAACTGAGGAAAATGAGCGAACTGCGAGAGATCGTCGAACATGCGGTTTACCAGGGATTCGGCATCCGCAAGCTCGATATCCTCGGGGACCCGCTGGCCATTGGCAACATAGTAGAGAGGCAAGTTGTGGCGCATGGCTATATCGAGCGCACAGCCCGTTACTACCGCTTCATCCAGCTTGCTGATGATGGCGCCCGCCAGACCATCACCCCAGTAGGCCTCTGCAACTTCATCCAGCGTATGCCAACTCGAAGCGGCATTGAGCAGCAGCAGGCGCTTGATTTCACTGCCGCAGCCACTCAGCATGGCAACCTGTTCGGCTACCATCTGATCGCGCTGCCCTACGCCAACCGTGTCGATCAGCACAATATGCTTGCCGCGCAATTCATTCAGTACGAGGGCCAAGTCCTGCGTATCCCTCACCGCATGTATGCTGACCCCCAGAATCTTTCCATAAATCCGTAACTGCTCATGTCCGCCTATGCGGTAGCTGTCGGTCGTCAGCAAAGCGACCTTGCTTGCTCCATGGCGGACAACACAACGCGCTGCGAGCTTCGCGGTAGTAGTCGTCTTACCCACACCGGTCGGCCCTACCAGAGCATAAACACCTCCCTTCTCCAGAATTTCGTCCTCGTTCCCGATAGTCTGAAGATTGCCTGTCAGCGCCGTTCTTACCCAGTTCATGGCTGCGCTTGCGTCCAGCTTTTCTGGCAATTGATCCAGCAGCGCCTGTACGGAAGCATCATGGAGTCCCGCTGCCAGCAGCTGGCGAAATAATTGCCCGCGCACCGGATCGCGTCTCTCCTGCTCGTTCCGGCTTAGCGAGGCGAGTTGCTGCTCCAGTGTCGAATGCATGAAACGGACTTCCTTTAGAACACTGGCCGCAACCTTATCCGCGACTTGAAGAGAATCGAGCGCAAGCCGTCGGGGCCTGCGGGAAATTGCAATTTCCGGATTCATTGCTGGCGATGAGTTGCGCGTATTCTGTAATCGTTTCCGCCAGCTCCGGAAATCTGACACCCTCGTTTCCCCCGCCATGGCGCTCGATTCACGGGGGGTTGTTCCTCTGCTGCTTTTCTTCGCCGACCCTTCTCCACTCTTCGTGGACTGCACGCGTCCCGTAGTTGCGCGACGCGGTTTGCTGGAAATTTGCGGAACGGCTTTTTTGTTGGTCCTGGCAGCGTGATCTGTCTCTTGCGCCTTCTTGCGCGGCAAAGGAGTCAAATCACGCTCGGGCGCATCTTCAGCATTTTTTTCGATTCTTGCCGTCCTTGCTGTCTGCTCCGCACCTCTAGCAGGAGGTACAGCAGGATTCTCGGGCATACTTTTGGGAACCGCAGGTTTGGGAACCGGGAGTATTGCTACCGACACGTCGGGCGAGAACCCGTTCTTGCTCTCTTCCCGCAGCCTTTGCTCCTGCCCATCTTCTTTCTGGCATTCCGCCGGGGGGAGCAACGCGGACATAGCGCTATTGCTCAAGGCCAATATCTCGACACCATTGTCTACCGCTCGATTCGACAGAATCACCCCGTCGGCTCCGAGCTCATCGCGTACCATGCGCAATGCTTCGCTGGTTGTTTTGGCAAAAAATCGTTTGATAGTCATGCTCTGGCTCCAAGAATCGAAGTGACTTTAATATTGCTTGAATCGGGTACTTCCGCATGCGACAGTATTTTCAGTTGAGGAACGGCACGGCGCAGAAAACGCGCCAGCAAGGTTCGAAGCGGCGCTGGCACCAGCAACACGGGAACCAGCCCCACCTGCTCCTGCCGCTGGCTGGCGCCAGCTGCCTCCCGAATGAGGGTATCGGCGAGTCCCGGCTCGATCCCAGCCCCCGTCGGGCTGGCTTGCAAAGCTTGGGTCAGCAACCTTTCCAGTCCGGAATCAAGCGCCATCACCTGCAACTCACTGGCTTGGGGCCATATCTGCTGAACGATTGAGCGCCCCAACGCAATGCGCACCAGCGCCGTCAGTTCATGCGCATCCTGAACTTTCGAAGCGTGCTCGGCCAAGGTTTCGACGATGCTTCGCATGTCGCGTATATGCACCTTCTCCTCGAGCAGATTCTGCAGCACTTTCTGCAAGGTGGAGAGCGGGAGCAGCTTCGGAATCATATCTTCCACCAGCTTGGGAGAATCCTTGGAGAGGCGATCCACCAGTTGCTGCACTTCGGAGCGGCCCAGCAATTCGGCAGCGTGGCTGTGCACCAGATGATTGAGATGGGTGGCAACGACAGTACCCGCATCGACCACCGTATATCCCAGTGACTGGGCACGCTCGCGCTGGCCTGCTTCTATCCAGACAGCGGGCAGCCCGAAAGCGGGATCGGTGGTGGCAAGACCAGGCACATTGCCGGATACGATGCCCGGATTGATGGCGAGATACTGCCCCACATTGACTTCACCGGTTCCAATATTGACGCCCTTGAGCGTTATCCGGTACCCGTTAGGGCGCAGTTCCAGATTGTCACGGATATGAACAGTCGGCGGAAGATACCCGACCTCCTGGGCGAATTTCTTGCGCACGCCTTTGATCCGCCCGAGAAGCTCCCCGTCCTGGGTCTTGTCCACGAGCGAAATCAGGCGATAGCCCACCTCTAGTCCCAGTATGTCCACGGGCATGACATCATCCCAACTGGCGTCCTGCGCCTCCGCTTGGATAACGGGAGCTGTCGGCGCCTGCGACACAAGCCGCTTGCGGCGCTGTTCCATCAGATAGGCGCCCCCGCCGCACAATGCGGCCAGCAGCAGAAAGGCAATATGAGGCATACCGGGTATCAGGCCCATGAGACCGATGATAGCGGCAGTCAAAGCCAATACCTGGGGCTTTGAGAAAAGCTGGCCTGCCAGTTGAGTGCTGATATCCTCATCCGTACCGACGCGGCTTACTACCAGGCCGGCGGCGGTAGAGATAATGAGCGCCGGAATCTGGGCCACCAGTCCGTCACCGATGGCAAGCAGGGTGTAATTTCTGGCGGCGGTAGCAAGATCGAGGTCATGCTGCAGAACGCCGACTACCAATCCGCCAACGACATTAATAAAGAGGATGAGAATTCCCGCTATCGCATCTCCCCTTACAAATTTGCTCGCGCCATCCATGGAGCCGTAAAATTCCGCCTCCTGGGCAATGGAGACGCGCCGCCTGCCCGCCTCCTCCTCACCGATGAGGCCGGCGTTGAGATCCGCATCGATCGCCATCTGCTTGCCCGGCATGGCATCCAGCGTAAAGCGCGCGGAAACTTCCGCAATGCGACCGGCACCCTTGGTAATGACGATAAAGTTGATCACCACCAGAATAACGAACACAACTATGCCGACCGTATAATTCCCGCCGACGAGGTAATGACCGAATGCCTCGATGACTTTTCCTGCCGCATCCGGCCCGGTATGGCCTTGCATCAGCACCACGCGGGTAGATGCCACGTTGAGCGACAATCGCAGCAGCGTTGAAAGGAGCAGCACTGTGGGAAACACGGCAAAATCCAGCGGCTTGTGCGTATGGATGCTAACCAGCAGCACCATGATGGAGAGCGCGATGTTGAAAGTGAACATCATGTCCAGTAAAAACGCGGGCAGTGGCAGTACCATCATGCCGAGGATCATGAATATCAGCAGCGGACCTGCAAGGCTGCGCGCCCTCGCACCGCTAAACAGGTAAGTTAGTTTTGTCATCGCAGTCATCGTTATTCAGGTTTTCCAGTTTTTCCCGCTTCCTTGAACGCTTTGTTTTCCGGATCCAGCTCAACCGGCACGTCAAGTTCCGGCAAAACGGGAGCCTTGCCGCCAGAGGGGCCATATTGCTGGTGGCGGCGCAATTGATAGACGTAAGCGAGCACCTCGGCTACGACGTTATAGAGTGTCTGGGGAATTTCATCTCCCAGCTCAGTATGTTGATAGAGAGCACGAGCCAACGGTGGCGCTTCCAGCACAGGTACTTTGTGCTGATGCCCTATCTCGCGGATTTTCAAGGCCAATAGATGCATACCCTTGGCGACGACGCGAGGCGCACGCATCTTGCCATCTTCATATCTGAGCGCGACGGAGTAATGGGTAGGGTTTGTAATAATCACATCCGCCCTGGGAATCTCGGTCATCATGCGCTTTCTTGCCATTTCGCGCTGTTGCGCGCGGATACGCCCCTTGATTTGCGGATTACCCTCCGTTTCCTTGTTTTCCTGACGGACTTCTTCCTTGGTCATCCGGAGCTTGCGGTAGTGATCCCACAACTTGAACGGCACATCCACCGTGGCAATCAGTATCATGGTGCCCGCAATGGAAAAAAAACTCAGGGCAACCAGCTCGCCCATATGAGTCAAACCCGGGACGAGTGGCCGGGCGATGAGCGACAGGACGGACTCCTTGTAATGCCAGATCGTCCATACCCCTGCTCCACCGATCAGCGCGGCCTTGAGGAGCGCTTTTGCCAGTTCGAGCAGGCTGTGCAGTGAAAACATGCGGCTCAGGCCGCTCAGTGGATTTATCCGTTTGAAATCGGGATTGAGCGACTTCCAGCTGAAAAGCCATCCGGAAAGCAGCATGGGCGCAACCAGGGCGACCAGGATCATCAGTATCAGGAAGGGAGCGAAGGTAATCAGCGCATGGAAGGATTGGTCGAACAGGCGCTCGGCCAGGCGTGCCGGCTCAAATCCGGTCTCACGCGGGATATGCATTCCCTCCTTCATCAATCGGGCAAGCTGGCTGCTCAGGTGTCCGCCCATGAGCCAAAGACCAGTCCCAGCTGCAATAAGAAGGGCAAAGGTCGACAGTTCCGTGGAGCGCGGCGCCTGCCCTTCTTCACGAGACTTTTCCAGACGCCGGGGGGACGCCGGTTCCGTTCTTTCCTGATCGCTCTCTTCGCTCACTGCAGATTCCTGTCACAACCCGAATGACTGATAACTCCACGCGGAATTACTGCACGTGGATGACATGCGACATTATTGGGCAGTGTGGGAGTGTGCTATCGGGGAAAAAGAACGCAATTTTCCCCATAATTCTCACGGCATCGCGGAGGGGATCAACACAGGGGATTTACTTTACACAGTACGGAATGGGATTTTCGCATTGGGGCAGGATCAGTAGAGGAAGTGGAGTGTTTTGCGCCGAAGAAAACTGTTGCCAGATTTCCGGAAGAATGACAACAGTTTCTCAGCCGGCCCTGCTGCGCAAGGTTTCGGGATTGACCGTGCCATTCGTTTTGACTTCCGTTGTTTCCACGCCTTCCTTGCTTATTGCTTCGGCCGCCCTGTTGCTCATCACAATGATGCTGATACGCCGGTTGACGGGATTCGTCGGATCATTCCTGTCGAACAGGACAGCGGAACTCAAGCCCACTACGCGCATGATCTTTTGCTCATTCATCCCGCCGAGGATGAGCTCCCGCCGGGAAGCATTCGCGCGATCGGCAGATAGCTCCCAGTTACTGTAATTTTTCTCGCCACTCGCGTAGGGAGTTGAATCCGTGTGACCGGAAAGGCTTAGTTTGTTGGGCATTTCGTTCAGCACACTGCCAAGTTTTTGCAGAATTTCGCGGGTGTGCGGCTCCAGTTCAGCCCTGGCAAGCGCAAACATCGGCCGATTTTTATCATCGATGATCTGAATGCGCAGGCCTTCCGTCGTAATATCCAGCAGTAACTGCTTCCTGAATTCATGCATGGTCGGATTGGATTCGATCAAACGCTCCAGGCGGCGCTTCAAGTCCTCCAGTCGACGCGCATCGCGCCGCTCCAGCTCAAGTTGCGCTGCCCTGAGACTGAGCGGTTTTTCAGAGCTGTCCACATCCGTCTTTTGCACCTGCCCGTCCCGACGCATCAGATCTTTTCCGCCTCCCTGAATCAAACTTGTCCGGTCACCGCTGCCGATATCTCTTTCCGGTACCGATTCCAGCGGTTTCATAAAGTAGTCGGAAATACCTTGCAATTGAGCCCGCGTGGCGGAACCGAGCAGCCACATAAGCAGAAAGAACGCCATCATCGCAGTTACAAAATCTGCATAGGCAATCTTCCACTGGCCTCCGTGCCCCTGGCTTTGTCTCCTTACTTTCTTTATGACGATACGATGCTGCGTCTGGGCCACGGCTGACCTCTTTCCCCTTTCTTATTTGTCTTTTGCCCGTCTGACGTGGCTTTCCAGTTCAGCGAAACTGGGCCGCTCCGTCGAGTAGAGCACTTTTCGTCCAAATTCGACTGCCAGTGCAGGAGTATAGCCATTGATGCTTGCCAGCAAGGTGACCCGGATGCATTGCAGTATCTTCGTCGATTCATTGAGCCTCTGTTCCAGTATCGAGGCAACGGGCCCGACGAATCCGTACCCGAGAAGAATACCGAGGAAAGTTCCCACGAGCGCTTGAGCGACAAGCACACCCAGTTCCGAAGGCGGTAGGCCTACAGATGCCATGGTATGTATCACTCCCATTACCGCTGCAACAATGCCGAATGCCGGCATGCTGTCTGCCAACCGGCTTATGCAATGCACGGGGATTTCGCCTTCCTGGTGATGAGTCTCTATTTCGTTATCCATCAGGTTTTCCAGTTCGAACGCGTTGAGATTGCCTGCCACCATGAGACGAAGGTAGTCGGTCAAGAACTCGAGCGCAACTGGCTCGGCAAGAATATCGGGATAATTGGCAAAAATCGCGCTTTCATTGGGATCGTCGACATCAGGCTCGATCGACATCAATCCTTCCTTGCGAACCTTGACCAGAAGATCATAGAGCAGCGCCATCAGGTCCATATACAAGGCTTTGGTGTACCGGGGAGGCTGCACAACCTTGGGAAGTGACTTGAGGGTGGCTTTGAGGGCTTTTTTCGTATTGCCCAGGGTAAATGCGCCCATTGCCGCACCCCCGATCATGAGAAGCTCCACTGGTTGAAACAGCGCAGCCAGGTGTCCGCCAGTCAAAGCAAAACCACCGAACACCGATCCCAGCACAATGAGAGATCCAATAATGACCAACATCTTTTTCTGATATTTCCTGTATCGACTATTGCACTGCTGGAATAGATAATTTTAGAAGCACGCCGGTAATCCAGAGCTTGGTTCAAGCAATATTGCCGCTCCGCCTCATCACGGCTCTTCTACGGCAAAACTGCGGTACCGCAGCAAAATCCTGGATGTGTTCTCTATAACGGGTCAAACCCGCCGGACTTTAGTCCATCGACACGTGTGTCGATTGCTTCCCGGAAAGTAGGTGGAAAAAAGCCAAAAGCAGCCGGAAAGAATTCCGGCTCAGGAGAGAAAGAAATTGGACGCTGGCGGAGAACAATGTCCTCCGCGCGGAAAAAGGATCTGCGCGAGTGCGAGAGTACTGGGTGCTACGGCTTAAGCTGCCTCTGCCACCATCGCTGTCCGCGCCTTGTTGGTTTTGCCGGCTCGGGAAGGCATGTGGCACAGCCCGCAAACATAGCGGTGATGGAGATCGTTGGCGTGCACTACGAAATGGCCGCCGCATTGATTGCATGCAGTTGTCTGCATCAGTTTGCTTTCAAAGAAGCGCACCAGCGTCCATGCCCGGGTCAGGCTGAGTATCGGCTCCATCTCGCAGACTTGGCAATGCTCCAGATAAAGCTTATAGCTCTTGATGATTGCGCTGATTCCCCGGCAATCGCCATGAGCAATCAGATAGCGATAAATGTCAGCAAATACGGAGGAATGTATATTGGGCTGCCACGTAAGAAACCAATCGGTGGAAAACGGCAGCATTCCCTTGGGCGGAGAAACGCCTTTCAGTTCCTTATATAGTTTGATCAGCCGCTCGCGGCTCAGGGTGGTTTCAGACTCCAGTAACTGAAGACGCGCACCCAGGCGAATCAACTCGATCGCTGTCTTTATCTCGTTGGCTTCCGACACAATGCTTTTCTTGCGCATAGCTGATTCCCCTTTCTCCTTTTCCTCAAACCCGGGCGTTCGCTTCCCCCAGGAAATTCTCGGCAAACATTTCAGGAAATACTTTATGAAATTTCTTCCGCCGGCTGTCCTGCAAGCAGGATCGCCGTATGGGATTGCGCCATCAATTTGTCTTTGGTGTAGTTGGCAAGCATGCCGAAGACCAAATTGTCGTCGAAACGTATCCGGCACAACATCATGTTGGAGTTCGCCAGCTTGAGTATTTGTCCTGGAGTCAGCACTTCCAGGATATCGGCGATGTCCTTGCTTATCCCCAGCCTGAAAATCGCCATGTCCTTGTCGGCGATTACCATCTGCTGGGCCAGCATGAGATAAGTCAGATTAAAGTCCTTGATTTCCGCTGTCAGTTCGTTGATTTGCATTTTTACCTCCATCACAGTGAATGACTGCATTGTGAAGGTTTGGAAGGGGAGAAAAAACCGGAGGTTGTCCGATTTGAGTGTAGAAAATGACAGCATTTCTGTGTAAGAAATTTTCCTACAACAGAATCCACCCCCTCGAGAGATATCCAGCGAGGCTGCCTAACCTGCTCGAACGATGCGGGGAATGCGATACCGATAGCAGGGTATGCCGGTTCTGGTTGATCAACGTCAACTTTCTGTGAAACTTTAGCGTCAAAACCAAATTTTTAATAATTCTGCAAAAAAATCCTGATCGAAAAACCCCTATTTCCTCATGATCGCCTGGCAATCCTCCTGCACTGGCAGACTAAAACTCCACAACCCATTACCGTTTGCGGAGGGTTATGTCAAACACTTGAAATTGATTCGACAATCATACCTGCCACCCTATCCATAGCTATAATATGGCTGAATGAAGAAAGGTTTAATTTAAATTCTGTTCGCCAGACGATAAAACCGAAGCAACACAAGGATAAATAATGAGATTCCTGACTCCCATAGTCCTCTTATTATTACTTACTCAAATTGCTTCTTGTAATCGCCAGACGGAATCTAATAACCATCGTGTACCAGAAGCTACTAACTATAATGACTGCATTCTTCAGCATATGAAGGGTATTGGCAGTGATCTTGCTGCACGAGCGATTGATGAAGCCTGCGCCAACAAATTTGGCGATTCTGAGTCTCCAAAACAGACGGCGCTTTAATTTATGCTCAACAGATTTATCTCCAAATTTTTGTCCCACACCTATACTTCTTTTATAAGTATTTCTTTAAAACTACAACCGATTGCGGGAAAAAGTCTTGGAACTGTACGAAATTGGGGCGATTACCTACTGCACAAATGTCACTTCAGGCGACTCTCTTTCCCCTGAGGAAGCGGAATACGTGGCATCTCAAGTCTCTGAGCTATTCCTATCACGCCTCGCGGAGAGCCCCTATGCGGAAGACGTTGGGGTTATCCGAACTGAATACGAACTCGGTTGCGTTATCACTACCATTACTATCGGCGCCTCGCTCGCGGGCCTTTACAAAATTATTGTCGATTACGAAAAATTCAAATCCGGACTGTCCCAATTAGCGAAAGACCTCAATGGCGTTTATGTTCGTGTTAAGCAATCCTTGCGCAGGAATGGCTCAACATATGTCATGAGAATAAATCTGCCAGATGAGAGAGTTCTGGAAGTCACCCTCAAAAAAGCGGAAAATCAAGAAATCAAACCTTCCTCTCCCAGCAAAAGCATAACCAGCCGCTCCAGGAAATAACTTTTCCTGTTGAGCCTTCAGCAATAAAAGCCGCCAGTTTAGATTGCGGCAACAAAAAAGCCCGGCAAACGCCGGGCATGGATACTGCATTCGTCTCCCTCTTTGACAAGAGAAAAACGAATGTGCAGGTTAACACTATAAGGAAATCTACCGTCAAATACCTAACGTATGGAAATAAAAACCGCCGAAGCGGGTTGATGGGGGATAAAAAACCAAGGGAGCCGTTTATGCTTACGCAGTATCAGGGATCCCAATCCTCTCCAACTTCTCCTCAAGCTCCCGTATCCGTTTCCTTAAATTTTGCTCAGGGTAAACGCAATAACTCGTATCACCTCGACCCTAACCTTTAAAGCCCCACATTCTCTATCTCGTGCAGGTCTTCTGTGTATCGCTGGATCTGGTTTAGCTGCCCCACCATATGAGTGAGGGAGGAGAGGTTCAAGCTACCAATCAAATTCTTTAATGTTGAGACAGATATCGTAATGCCATTGCTCGCCCCTTGGTCCACGCCCACCTATAACAACAGCATTGCAGGCAGTAATCTGCCCAGATAATTTATTGGCTCCTAGCCTGCGCCTGAAGCTGCGCGCATCTTCCCTGCCGAAATATCCCACCGTCATTCCGTCTATATCGACCCGCACGGCTTTATTGTCATAAGGGTTATTATCCTCAGGAATAAGGAAGGCCTTAAATTTTTTGCTTCCAATGTTTTCCTCGTCTAAGCCCGCCAGAAGCTTTATCGCATCTTGATAATACGACTCTCCGACAATATCGCACTCATCGCCATTGTCCGGCCATTCATAGACATTATTCGGTATTGGCTTTTTTCGAGGAAGCCTTTTGAACGGACTAGAGGCGTTGTGGAAATACCATGGAACAATAGCAATAATGCCGATAAAAATCCAAAGCACTTGAGGCTCCTTTTATGAAGCGAGGACATTTCTCGCTCCGCGAATTATAGGAGTCTCGGCTATTTAGTCATTTGTACCATGGTACTACCTCTCCCGTCCTGTGGTTCTCATAAGAATCTTGTTGGCCAGCAGAATCACAATACCCAGAGCGTGGAGTGGTCCAAGCAAAACCGCTATCAGCGTGTTCTGGGAAAAGTGCTGCTGGATGGCCAGGACATCAACCTTGAGCAGATCAAGGCAGGACGGGCATGGCATTACAAACGGTATGACAAGGACCAGCAACTGGCTGAGCGCGCCTCTATGCGGAGGGCCAAAAGGCAGCCAGTCTCAAGGGCATTGGACTGTGGAGTGATGTAGCGCTTGTCGCACCCCGGGATTTCAGGCACAACAAGTCTGCACCCTCAGTTGCAGACGAAACGTGCGAGATCAGGTTTGCTGGATTCCGATACAAGATCGGCCCCGTCATTTGCGGGATTTGTCGGAATGCCCTCACGTCTGCCTCCACCCTGCCCGCATTTATGGAGTTGGTGCGTCTTGCAACGCGTCCGGGTTCCCATGAGGCCAATTAATCGATGCCTCGGAGATATGAATTTGCTCATCCTGACACTGCCAGGATTCACGGTCAACGCTCAGTTCCGCGATTTCTCGTTCGTGATAGGAGATCATCTCTGCGGAACCAAGCACAGGATCGGGTTGGCCGGATATTTCTTCATACACTCAAGGCTGCTTGTGCAACGAAGGCCTTCCCTCGTACAAGCATCGCAATCTTGGGCGCAATGAAGAATTTTAGGAGGAGGTTGTTTGGGTGTGCCTGTTGAGAGTGGTGTTGGGGGCCCTATCACACCGGGAATATTCTGGGTTTTAGATTGATGTGCTACAGGTGGATCAGCTGCAGCTATTGACAACATAGCGGAAAGCCCGAAAAGGCTTACCAATTGTGTAGTTTGAATTAACCTTCTTGTTTTCATTTTTCTCCTCTATCCGTTCAGGCGAATAAAAAATCGATTTGGTACCAAAAAGATTAACCCGTCTACGATAATGTTCCGTACCAAGTTTTACTATAGTCGACGCCTTTAAAGAATCAACGCGAAATGGAGAATCCCGCCCTGAGCAGTTCTCCTTGAAGGAAAACAAGACTTACAACGAAGTGCAGTTCAGCAACATAAAGATGATGATGTGCCCCCGGTAGTAGTGCCAGGGGCGTTCTAGCAAAGTTCAGTTATAAATTAGCTTCCATTTCTTTCACAGCCGTTTATTTCTTCTTGCCTGCGGCAGTTGGCTGCAAATTCTGCCGGGGTTAGGTAATTTAGTGCACTGTGCGGTCGATGCTCGTTGTAGTCGCGCCGCCAGGCTGATATCCGAATCCGTGCCTCAGCCAGGCTGGTAAACCAGTGATCGTTCAGGCACTCATCCCGAAACCGACCGTTGAAGCTCTCAATATATGCATTTTGCGTCGGCTTGCCCGCCTCAATCAATTTGAGCTGGACACCATGCTTATAAGCCCACTGATCCAGTGCCTTGCTGGTGAACTCCGGTCCCTGATCGGTGCGAATGGCCAAGGGCAACCCACGAAACTGTGAAGCTTGCTCCAATACGCGCACGACATGTTGTCCCGAAATGCCATGTTCAGCTACCAGATCAATGGATTCCTTGGTGAAGTCATCAACGATGGTCAATACCTTGATGCGTCTGCCATTCGCCAGTGCATCACAGATGAAATCCATTGACCATACCTCGTTGGGCTGGCTTGGCAATGCCAATTGCTCACGTTCAACTGCTACGCCCCCTCGCCTGCGTCGGCGCTTTACTGCCAACCCGGCAGCCTGGTAAAGGCGAAAGATGCGTTTGTGATTGGCTTCAACACCCTCACGCCGCAGCAGGGCATGAATGCGTCGATAACCAAAACGACGGCGTTCAGAGGCCAACTCAACCATTCGACCTTGCAGTTGCTCATTCTCCAGCCGCACCTTGGGCATGTAGTGCAATACCGTACGTGATATATCCACAAGCAGGCAGGCACGGCGTTCGGAAACGTTCGTCTGCTCAAGCATCGCCATTACTGCCTCACGCCTGGCCTGTGGAGTTAATGCTTTCGGCCCAAAGCAACCTTCAAGGCTTGAGCATCAAGAAGCGACTCGGCTAAAAGCTTCTTGAGCTGAGCATTCTCTGCTTCAAGATCTCGCAACCGCCTGGCATCCGATACTGTCATCCCACCAAACCTGGCACGCCAGGTGTAAAACGACGCATCGGAAAAACCATGCTGGCGGCACAATTCCCTGACCGGAATGCCTCCATCTGCCTGCTTCAGAAATCCAATAATTTGTTCATCCGTAAATCGCTTCTTCACGTCCGTTCTCCTCTCGAAAAACGAACTTTACTAGGTTCAGGACCTATTAATTTCATGATTCACGAATAGGATCAAATGTGATTCACTTATGGCGGAGGTGCTGCCATGAGAGATTTGTTTTACCTGTCGGAAACACAGTTCAACCGTATAAAACCTTATTTTCCCTTGTCCCACGGAGTTCCCCGTGTTGATGATCTGCGGGTGATCAGCGGGATCATCTACGTCATTCGGAATGGCCTGCAATGGAAGGATGCCCCCAGGGAATACGGGCCGCACAAGACACTGTATAACCGTTTCGTGCGCTGGAGCCGACTGGGCGTGTTCAACCGCATCTTTGTGGAACTGACCGGTAAAGAGGAAACGCCCGAGAGGCTGATGATCGACGCCACGCATCTGAAGGCCCACCGCACGGCAGCCAGCCTGCTAAAAAAGGGGATGTTCCCCGCCGTATCGGTCGCACAAAGGGCGGCCTGAACTCGAAGCTTCATGTGGTCTGCGACGGTCAGGGCAAGCCTGTGGCCATGCTCCTGTCCGAAGGGCAGATGAGCGATTACAAGGGAGCACGTGTGCTGCTGCCGTCATTGCCCAAAGCCAAAACCCTGATTGCAGACCGCGGCTATGACGCTGCCTGGTTCCGGGCAGCGTTGCGTGCCAAAGGCATGACGCCCTGCATACCGACAAAAAGGAATCGCAAAATCCAGATCAAATACGACAAGACCCTCTACAGGCAAAGGCACAGGATCGAGAACATGTTCGCTCGGCTCAAGGACTGGCGCAGGATCGCCATGCGTTACGACCGCTGTGCCCATACCTTCTTCTCTGCCATCTGTATCGCCGCAACTGTCATCTTCTATCTCAATTAATGAGTCCTGAGCCTAGATTCCAGATGGCACGTTTTATGGGGAGCACATCAATGACGCTCTATAAAATTTGCAACGGGAACATGCAGACCTATCCGCTCTCCGGCCCATCACCTGCCCATTCAAGCAGGGAATCTCAAAGCCATCCGAGCACCAGCGCAAATTGGAACACAAGGTAATGACCTTGCCTTCATGAGACAGCACGCGCTGTTTGCCCGTATATCGGGCCAGCAACAGCCCGTTCTGACGCATGATGCGATAGACCCGCTTGTGATTGACAGCAGGCTTGCCCATTCCTTCCAGTTTGCGGTTAAGAAGAGCAGGGTTTTCCCCCGATTTCACGGACACATCTAAAAAGGCTGATAATGAGTCAGGAGGTGTGTCATGGCAACGCGAAGGAAATATGCAGCGGAGTTCAAGCAGGAAGCGGTACAACTAGTTCGGTCTGGCAATGTGCCGGCAAGCCGGATCGCGCGTGATCTGGGGATTGATCCCAATATGCTGAGCCGGTGGTGCCGGGAAATGGGCTCGGTCGGTAATAAAGCCTTTCAGGGTCAGGGCAGGCCCCGTGATGAGGAGATGGCTGCGCTCAAACGTGAGCTGATCCAAGTTAGGAAGGAGCGTGATTTTTTAAAAGAAGCGGCGGCGTTATTCGCGAAAGCGTCGAAATGAGATATCGCATGATCGAACGCTGCCGCGATGCCTTCCCCATTCGCCTGATGTGTCGTTGTCTGCATGTATCAACCAGCGGCTACTATGATTGGCGAGATCGCCCCTTGAGTCAGAGAGCGCATGATGACCGGCGTTTGCTGGAGCGCATCAGGAAGATTCATGATGGCAGCGATGGGGTGATGGGCAGTCCTCGAGTCTGGAAGGAGTTGCGTTATGAAGGCGAGGCGTGTGGGTTGAACCGCATAGCACGGCTGATGCGCCAGCAGAGGTTGTATGGCATCCCGCAGCGTAAACGCTGGCACAAGAAGGTCTGTGGCCTTCGACCGGAGAATGTGCACAATCACTTGCAGCGGGACTTTACAGCAAGTGAGCCCAACAGCCGGTGGGTGACGGACATAACCTATGTGCGCACTCAGGAAAGCTGGCTTTATCTGTGCGTGGTCGTGGACCTGTACTCGGGCATCGTGGTCGGCTGGTCAATGAGCCACTGCCAGGATCCGCAACTGGTGCTGCAGGCCGTACTCATGGCGCTTTGGCAGCGTGAGGCAAAAACTCCCGTCATCCTGCACTCAGATCGCGGCTGTCAGTTTACCAGTGACGAGTATCAACGCTTCCTGCAAGGACACAATCTGATTTGCAGCATGAGCGCTGTCGGTAGTTGTGCCGACAACGCGCTAGCAGAGAGCTTCTTTGGCTTGCTCAAGCGGGAGCGAGTATATCGTCGCCAGTATCGAACCCGGGCTGAGGCGCGCACAGATATCTTCGACTATATCGAGCGATTCCATAATCCGCGAAAACGGCGACAGCTGGAAATGCGTCAGAAGCAGGATTTAGGCTTAACCAAACCGTCCGGAGAAATGGGGTAAAACCCCAGCAAAAGGCGGACTGCTTACACCCGCTCTTACACGACCCAATTACGCTGAAACTTAACAAGGGGCTTGCGTTGCTGCAAGCCCTTGTTTTATTGGTGCCCGGAGCCGGAATCGAACCGGCACGGGCGGTTAAGCCCGAGGGATTTTAAGTCCCTTGTGTCTACCAATTTCACCATCCGGGCAATTGATTTTATTGAATAAAATACGTCAGTCTATTCTACGTTGTACCAATTTTTTACTGCATGGACGGTACAAAAGACGGTACAGCAAAATCAATGCGAAAAGCATTTTAACATACCGTCTCGCTTATTGATTTGCTTATAGTTGTATCCATTCGCCACAGCTGCAGCATCATCTCATAGGCTGACCTCTCCTCCGACTCAACACGAATCGCAAGCGCACTATTGGCAGACATTCGGGTTTTCGGCGTTGAATTCATCGATCGGCAGACGGTCCTTCCGGTACCCTTTTATCTCTGCCTCGATCTCATTGAGGCGTTTCATTGTAGAAGGCATTGCTTGACTTGAAGAACTGGCAGAATTGCCGTAGAACCTGCCCATCAAAGGAACCTTGTGAGGCGGCAAATCTTCACCGCTCCCCATGACGCTGATAGTCTGATTCAGCTTGCTCGCCTCCCGGCCCACCGCCTGTTGCCTGGCCCAAGAGATAATCAATCTGATCAGCAGTGGCTCAAGATTCCAGGCACGTATTTGTTTCCGCCCGTAATGGTATTGATGGCTTCAACTATCCAAATTGCAGGAAATACCCCTTCTCTCCCCATATGTTAAGTATCTAACGGCAGAGCTTCCGTTATATTGTTAAGCTATCCACTCGCTTCTCCCTCCCAAAACAGGGAAGCGATGGCAGTAAACTCCTCCCGGCCCAACATTCGTTGGGCCTTTTTTGTTGCTTCTCTTCCATTTGATCAATAAGCAATATTAAATCTGCTTTTATTAACTGATTGATGCTCTGTCTCAGAGCTAAGATAGGCACGTATTTGTAGTTACCTCCGATCTGGCGTCCGAGGCTCGAAGTCACTCCCCATTTTCACCGTTATGAAGCCTGGTTTTTTTACTTCCCAATCCTGAAATGAAGGGCGAATCCCAAGTGGATAATAATCAACTGATTAACGACGTCTTGAAGCTATGGAATGACGAACTGGAAGAATCGCAACGGACTTTGATTGATTTGATAAGAAGCCTAGACCAGGCTACTCGACAAGAAGTCCTCCAAGTTCTTGAGAGCTCAGTAAGCGCGAAGCCACATCAAGATTATCGCCCCAGATTGCCTAATTAAGTTATTCCGGGTTGCTTGCGTGAGTTATTTAACGGTAACGTTTTATTTCAAACGGCTACACTTTTTACTCGGCTCCCCTTCCCTCCATTCAGGGAAACGAATTTGAAGCGCTCCCCTAGCCCGGCATAAGCCGGGCTTTTTTTTGCCCCACCTTTGCTTCAATAGGCGTTACAACCGAGAAATGCATAATCAGGCAGGTTATAAATTCATCAAGAAGCCCTACAATCGATTATATTCGTGCGCCATTCGTGAAAGTACGAACAAACCCGTGCAGCTTCCTCCCAAAGCTTGAATAGCGAGGATAAAACTCTTCTTTTTCGCTTATCACCTCCCGTTTCACGCAACCATACTTCCTATCACCCTTCCCCAGCACTGATCCGGATCAGCAGGCCGAGACCTGCAGCTGCATTGCCAGCTATCAGCGATGAGTTCTTCCACCTCTTCCGCAGGGAGGTGGTAACAAGGTCGCAGTACCTTCATGGCGAAGGGCGAGTCGAAATCAGCAATTAAAAAGTGCAAGGCAACGTATCCCCAAACCCCCGGTTCGTTTGATATCTGGCCTCAGTCAGTTCAAGCAGCCAGGTATTTCTAATGTTCTTCAATATTACCCAGGGTCGTGTTGCGAAGGATTGATAGCCGTTGACCCATCAGTAACGGCTGTCTCGGCACATTTTATCGCGCAGCGGCAAGACCATTATGCAACATGGGTAGCAAGGATACGACACTCAAAACATATCGTTCATTAATCTAAAGGCAGATAAAAATTGAAAATCAAGTTCCTATCGTGGATTGGAAGCCTCCTGTCCACACTAGCCTTGCTCGTGCCGTCGATTTCTTCGGCAGCCGAACAAGTACTCATTGATCAGGGGGCAGAGTGGACAGCTTCAGCCCGAAAGGATTTCTATACCCGCGATCAGGGGTCTCGTATCATGCCGCTGCGCTGGATATCCGCCTTGAAGCAACCCGACGGCCAGCCGTTCATGGCGGAAAGCCTGGGCCGATACGGCTATCTTCCCAATAAGACCAGCAAACCCGCCGGATTACCCGTGGGATTCACCGTCGCAAGTGGAAGCGAAGGACAGGAAATTGGCATGAACTGCTCCGCTTGTCATACGCGTCAAATCGAATTCAACGGTACCGCATACTTGATCGACGGCGGGCCTGGAATCGTCGATTTCCAAAGTTTTCTGGCTGATCTCGATGCCTCCGTGAAGACCGTTTTGACGAACAAGCAAGCATTCACGGATTTTGCACGCGCCGTCCTTGGCCCATCAGTAACTTCGAAGGACAAGGAAAAGCTGCAGAAAGCGGTGAAAGCCTGGTATTTACCCTACCATACGCATTATCACCTATGTGGTCATAAGAAACCTTGAGGTTTTAGACATCATTAGGGCTGCCCTTCCCCCCCTGAAGCGCCGTACACCTGTCCGGTTGCATAGCTTGATTCCTGTGATGCAAGGAAAACATACAGGGGACCCAGTTCCGCTGGTTGACCGGGTCTGCCAAGCGGAGTCTCCTTGCCCAACCTGCTGAGATCCGCCCATCCAGCCGTCTGCAACGGTGTCCAGAATGGTCCCGGCGCCACCGCATTCACCCGGATACCCTTGTTGGCCAACTGCTTCGCCAGTGATTTCGTGAAAGCAACATTGCACGCCTTTGTCTGGGCGTAGTCGAGAAACGCATCGGATGGAGTGTAAGCCTCAACAGAACTTGTATTGATGATGGCCGCTCCGGGCTTAAGGTGCGGCATGGCCGCCTTGGTGATCCAGAACATGGCATAGACGTTGCATTTGAAGATCGAATCGAACTGTTCTGTCGTGAGATCAACGATAGAGGGCTGTGCGACAGCCATGGCCGCATTGTTGACAAGGATATCCAGTCCGCCCAGCTCCCGGACGGCGTTGGCGACAAGCCTGGAGCAAAAATTCTCATCCCTGATATCGCCAGGAATCGCGACCGCCTTTCGCCCTTCTGCCCGGATGATTTCCACGACCTCACGAGCATCGGACTCCTCGACCGGGAGATAATTAATCGCGACATCGGCTCCCTCACGCGCAAAGGCGATGGCGGCGGCGCGTCCAATGCCCGAATCTCCACCGGTCACAAGCGCCTTTCTATCCACTAGCCGCCCCGAACCCTTGTAGGTTGTCTCGCCGTGATCAGGCCGCGGCATCATCTTGCTTACAAGGCCGGGAGGCTCCTGTTTTTGCTGGGGAAAGGGGGGAATAGGATATTGCGTTCTCGGATCCTGCTTACGGGACTGGCCGGGCCCTTGCAGGGAGCCGGAAGGGTTTGCTTGCTGCCCTTGCTGAGCGAAGGCCGGGTAGACAAATGCTGCGGCAAGGCCGGTTGTCATGCCGCCCACAAACTGGCGCCGTGCGGCATTGGCGTTGTCTTCTGGTTTCATATCTGTTCTCCTGAGAAAATTGCTGGGACAGTTTCCGGTCAGTTTTCGCCAGTTCCGGGAGTAACCCGAAACAGTTTCGTTGCAAACCGATGTCGAACGAAACCACGAAAACAAGCAATAATTCATCCGATGCGGATATATGGGACTTCTCTTTTCATATATTCCATCTATGCATTTGGCACATTCAGGTATGGGATTCCCTTCAGGATGATTTACGTACAGGGTATCTGATACTCCATGCACCACAGTCTCGCTCAAGCCCCCAATAGCGCTTGGCCGAGCTTCGGTGAATACCGCTAATGGAAGTTTTCCCTAATTGGCGTGGATAGGTCTGTTGATAACTGCTGGAACTTGAGTCCCAGCCTGGATTTCCTGTACTGATCAAAATTATGGCATTGAGAAGGATTTACTCTCTCGCTAATGTGATTCAATAAATGCAGCATCTAACCGGGAATGGATTGCTTCGGTACGGTAGCGAACATATTTCTCATTCAGGGATCGTCAGAATGCGGTCAGACCCGAAAAATGGGTCTCTTTTTAACTGATATATAGGAAGCAAAAATGGCAACTGGCACAGTAAAATGGTTCAATGAGGCAAAAGGATTCGGTTTTATTACCCCTGTTGACGGCAGTGAAGATTTATTCGCGCACTTCTCCGCAATCAACATGTCCGGCTTCAAGACCCTCAAGGAGGGACAAAAAGTAACGTTTGAGATTACGCAGGGCCCAAAGGGCAAGCAGGCATCAAACATTCAAGCTGCGTAAGATTGCACGCTGGGCGGGATATTCGTGCCAGCGTGCAGCTCTGTCATAGAGTTACCCGATCCATATGCTATTTCTATTTGGCTGGTTGGCGGTCAGCCAGCGGGAGCTCAGGATTACGCATAATCCTCATCCAGCGAATTTAATAGACGAGAAAAAACGGCATCTCTGCCCTTCGATTCTCGCTCGGGGCTATCCAAGCAATCCCTGACGATCCGCAAGCCTCCTTCCCTTGAAAACAAAGGAAGTCTGCTTACAAGTCAACGATCAAAATCATTCCATACAGAGACTACTCGAGAGCAAATGTTCAGCTTATCCTGACCCTGCTGTCTTCGCGGGAAAAAAGACGCCGCCCTCCCCCCATCATGCTCACCATCGCCAAACCAGCCAGCAGCATCGCGTAGGTTTCCGGTTCGGGCACTGCTACTAGCGTGCCACGGATCTCTCCCGCTGGGAACGTCTCTGTATGGATGTTGGCATAGGCGGTCCCGTTATTCAATCCGGTTATGAACGCGTCGAATGCACTAGCGGCCGTCCCACCATTAGCTGAAATGAACGCGGGGTTATAGCTTGAGGCTTCCAGCATATTGAAGGTTTGATCATAAGTACCGGCAGTCACCCCAACCGGAAAACCTGGGAAAGAGGGTACGGTGGTAGCGGGGATGGCGGTGGCATCTGGACCAGCACAGCAATGGATGTGGGAAATTGTCGTATTTGCTGAAAGACCACTGAAAGTCTCGTGAACATGCATTGTTCCCTGAGCTGGATCAATCGTAACGGTCGCCGTACCTGTACCGGTAGAATTGTTGGGATCCGGCCGTTCGTTCGATCCGAGGAGTTCGGCGGTAAAAATTGACTGCTGCGCGATAGCTGATCCCGATACAGTTGCGGCAAGCAGACATCCTGCGATTAAGGCGCTCGGTTTCATGATATTTATCCTCCTTTATTATGGATTACAGGTATTGCAACCTGAGCAGATTAGCCGGAGAAACGAAAAGTGGCAGGCCGGATTATCGATCCGGAAACGCTATCTAAATATAGTACATATCAAGGAGAGCCTCTCAACAGGAATAGACCACTTGGTGGTGCGAGTACTCAATGAACGCTTGCAGGGCGCTCATACACCTGCTGTTCAATATTTGGATCATAAATTTCCTGCTCCCAGCCAGTGGGTTCAGTCAACATTGTCTTCTTTCCGCGGATGAGTCGTGAATAGGTTTGTCGATCAAAAGATATTTTTCACTTGAGGTTCATAAAGGTATATTTGTAACTCCCTGTGCAATAGAAAGCTGCGGATATCCCCTTTTTCGAATCCTTGCAGGTCATATGTTCAAAAAGCTGACATTTAAAAAGCCGTCATTTAAGAAAATGACATTAAAGAATCTGTCATTTAAGAATCTGACATTTAAAAACCTGACGATCAAATCCCGCCTGATCTTCACCCTTTCCTATCTGATCGCCTTTTTGCTGGGAATGGGAATGATTGGTTTGTTCGGGATGAGCCATGCGATAGACGGCCTGAGGACCGTCTACCACGACAGGGCCATCCCTCTGAGCCAGGTGGGATATATCGAGTCACTTTTGCTGCAAACCCGGCTTGCCATTACCTCTGCCCTGGTAATGCCGACGCCCGAGATTATCAGGAACAAGACCGCAAAGGTTGAGAAGAATATAGCGGAAATCAGCAGAACCTGGGAAGAGTACATTGTTACTCACTTGACCCCGGTGGAAAAAAAGCTTGCTGCCCAATTTGCTGCCGACCACCGGAAATATGTGACCGAGGGCCTGCTGCCGGCAACAGCGGCGTTGCGCGCCCATAAGATCGGTGAGGCAAACAGGATACTTGTGGAAAAAATCCGCCCAATGTATTTGCCTGTAGGCGAAAGCATAGACGCCCTTGTTTTGCTCCAGATCAATGAAGCGAAAAGAGAATATGATGATGAACAAAGGCGGTACGAGACAATCCGTGCCATTCTCATCGCTTCGATAGTCATCGCCCTGGTGCTGGCGGTGGTGTTCAGCCTGATGTTCATCCGGGCGATTTTTCAGCCTCTCGAGAATGTGGTACGAATCTCCCGGGATGTGGCGGCAGGAAACCTGAGGCAGGAAATCGAGGTTCCTCCATCGAATGACGAAATCAGCCAACTGATGGGGGCCGTGCGGGAAATGCGCGACAGCCTGGTAGAGACGATTGGCCAGGTTCGTGCCAGCGAGGCCAATACACGCGCCTTGATAAATAACCTGATTGTGGGCGTGGTCTCCGTTAACGCAGAGGGCGTTATCAAAACCGGGAACCCGGCAATGGAACGGATCTTCGGTTATTCGGAAAATGAGTTGATCGGACAAAATATCGGATTCCTGTTCCCCCGGCCTGAACACGGTCAACTAACTGATTATTTTAAAAATTACCAGGAAAACACGAAACTGCAGGGTCCCGGAAAAACAAATGAAGTGATCGGGTTGCGAAAAAATCGCGCAACGTTTCCCCTGGATATTTCTGTGACTGAAATGCATGGCCAGGAGCATCGGATGTTCGTCGTCATTCTGCGTGACATCAGTGAACGTAAACACGCAGAGGAACAGAAAGCGATACTGATGGCCGACCTGGAAAGTGCCAATGAAGAGCTGAAAAGTTTCGCGTATGTGGTATCCCACGATTTAAAAGCCCCGTTGCGCGCAATTGGCGCACTTGCAGACTGGCTCTCTACCGACTACCTCGACAAGTTCGATGATGAAGGCAGGGAGCATATGCGTCTCCTTGTCAGCAGAGTCCATCGTATGGGAAACCTGATCGACGGTATCCTGCAATATTCACGTGTGGGGCGGGTCAGAGAAGCCCCTGTGGAGGTGAAGGTCGATGAAGTCCTGCGCGATGTAATAGATTTCATTGCCCCTTCGCCAAATGTTACCATTACCGTCGAAAATACGTTGCCAAGCATAGTGATAGAGCCAACGCGCATCCAGCAGATATTTCAGAATCTGCTTTCAAATGCCATCAAATACATGGATAAGCCTCAATGCGAAATCCGCATTGGCTGCATTGCGGAGGGCGAACATTGGAGGTTCAGTATCAGTGATAATGGCCCTGGTATCGAATCACGCCACTTTGAAAAGATCTTTCAGCTTTTCCAGACGCTTGCGCCAAGAGACCGGGTAGAAAGCACTGGTGTTGGACTCACTCTGGTAAAAAAGATCGTGGAAATGTATGGTGGCAGTATCTGGGTGGAATCCACGCCCGGTGAGGGTACAACTTTTTTCTTTACTCTCCCTAAAACAGTAGCAGTCGCAAATTCAACCAAAGGAACAGCAGCGTGAAAATAACTAACAGGCCCATTCTCCTGGTGGAAGATGATCAAGTAGATAAAATGACGGTCGTTCGTGCTCTAAAAGAGATTCACGTGACGAACCCGCTCGTCCACCGGGAAAATGGTGAGGAGGCTGTTCATTATCTTCAGGATCCGGCAAGCGAAAAACCCTGCATCATTTTGCTAGACTTGAACATGCCCATCATGAACGGTACGGAATTCCTGAAAGCAGTCAAAAATGATGACAAGCTGAAGCGTATTCCCATAGTAGTTCTGACTACGTCGGAAGAACAGCAGGATAAGATAAACAGCTTTGACCTAGGCGTGGCGGGGTATATGGCCAAGCCCGTGGATTATCGTCAATTCGTCGAAGTCATGCGTTCCATCGATGCTTACTGGACCATCAGTGAGATGCCATGATAAAGGTTTGATCAACTCCCTGATTTTGCTAAAATTCCTCCACTTATGACCAAACCCCTGATTCGCGTTCTACTCGTCGAAGACGATGCCGTGGATCGTATGGCGTGTCGACGTGCTCTTGCCCGGGACCCCGACTACGAATTCGTGCTTTCCGAAGCCGAATCAGGCCGGGAGGGATTGCAACTTGCCCATGAGCAGAAGCCGGACTGCGTCCTGCTTGATTACCATTTGCCGGATGTGAATGGTCTTGAGTTTCTGGCAGCGCTGACCGACGAAAGTGGCGATGTTTCCATTCCGGTCATGATGCTGACAGGTACGGACAATGCCGCCATTGCGGTAGAAGCTATGAAGCGCGGGGCGAAGGATTACCTGATCAAGGACCTCGAGCACCAATACCTTGAATTATTGCCTGCCGTTATCCAGCGCGTACTGAGCGACCGCCGGATTCGGCTGGAAAAAAAGCAGGCGGAAGAGAAACTCGCCCAGGCGGAAGCCAAATATCGCTCTCTGGTCGAAACCATTCCGGCAATCGTCTACATTGCTGCACTGGATGGGAGCAACCGTTTCCTTTACGTCAGCTCGCGTATCAATATGCTTGGTTTTTCAGCGGAACAGTGGTTGAACGATCCGACTATCCTGCTTGCACAGATTCATCCGGACGACCGGTCGCACGCACTCGAGGAGCGGGCAAAAAGCCGCGCAACGTGCGCCCCTCTGCGCTGTGAGTACCGTTTGCTTACTCAGGATGAAAGAGTCTTGTGGTTCCGCGACGAGGCGAATGTTGTGCGGGATGAATCGGGACGCTCACTGTTTCTGCAGGGTATCCTGGTTGATATCACGGAAAGCAAACAGGCAGAAGAGGAGTTGAAGCAGCATCGTTTTCGTCTCGAAGAGCTCGTGGCCAAGCGCACCGATGAACTGGCGCGGGTGAACGAAGAGTTGCGGCGCGATATCACCCACCGCAAGCTGATCGAAGAAGAACTGATCAAAGCCAAGACAGAGGCGGAAAAGGCCAATCTGGCCAAATCGGATTTTCTTTCCAGCATGAGCCACGAATTACGCTCACCCCTGAATGTCATGCTTGGTTTCGCCCAATTGATGGAATCGAGTTCTCCGCCGCCAACATTCACGCAAATGACCATGCTCAAGGAGATCAATTCTGCAGGATGGTATCTGCTTGAATTGATAAATAAAATCCTCGATCTCGCCGCAATCGAGTCCGGCAAACTGATTGTTGCGCAGGAACCGATGTGCATCGGAGAGGTGATGGCCGAGTCCCGGACCATGGTCGAACCGCAGGCCCAGGAGCAAAACATACGGCTGATCTTTCCGCCATCATCGGACATGAACTTCTTCGTTCGGGCAGACCGAACGCGGGTGAAGCAGGTTCTGATCAATCTTCTTTCCAACGCAATCAAATACAACCGCGAGGGTGGCATGGTCGAAGTGAGTTGCTCCATGACCAAACCCGGGCGTCTGCGAATAAGTGTGCGCGATACGGGGACGGGGCTGCCGCCGGAAAAACTGACGCAGCTTTTTCAGCAATTCAACCGGCTTGGACAGGAAGCAGGGTCTGTGGAAGGCACAGGCATTGGACTGGTAGTGACGAAACAACTGGTTGAACTGATGGGCGGATCAATCGGTGTGGAAAGCACTGTCGATGTCGGCAGTGTGTTCTGGTTTGAACTCATGGTTGATGAACCTTCCCAGGCTGCTTCCGATATAGATAAAAACGAGGAGTTCAGTACTGAAGGTTAAGATAACGTCCCTGACTCCCGGCTCCCCATCCCCCGTCCATTCTTCAGCAGATGAAAATGCCTCTACCGGATACTTCACATCCTGCTGAACACGCGGGAAACACCGTCGCTTCCCTGCGTAAAGCAGCCACGAACTGCCGCGCCTGTCACCTCTGGGAACATGCCACGCAGACTGTCTTCGGAGAAGGTCCCTCGCACGCATCGATCATGCTCGTCGGTGAGCAGCCTGGAGACCGTGAAGATGCTACGGGCCATCCGTTTGTCGGACCGGCTGGGTCGATTCTATCGCACGCGCTGACAGCAGTCGGTATATCGCGAGAAGAAGTCTATGTTACCAATGCGGTCAAGCACTTCAAATTCGAACTGCGTGGCAAGCGACGCATGCACAAGAAACCGATAGATACGGAAATCGTAGCGTGTCACGCCTGGCTGCAGCGGGAAATTGAACTGATAACCCCCCGTCTGATCATTGCCCTGGGCGCTACGGCAGCCCGCTCATTGCTGGGGCGCGCCACCCCCGTCAAAGTCAACCGGGGAAAATTGCTCGAATATGCAACGGGGGTATCACTGCTGATTACGGTCCACCCCTCGTTCCTGCTGCGCATGCCCGAGGAAAACAAGGACGAGGAGTACGAGCACTTCGTGAACGATCTCAATCTGGCAAAACCCTTTCTCGACTGACTTGTACCAAGGCAATGGCCTTGTTCGGCCGGCCATTCTGCTCAACCCTTCCCTGCCTCCCGTTCTCGCGAAACGGCGTTGTTTTTCTGCTGTCAAATTTCTGTAACGGATGAGACAGGAGAAATGGATGAAACGAAAAAACCTGCAGTTCGAAAGCGGTTTTCGCATCGTTCTCGGTAATCCGAGTTCACAGGCGGCCGAAATGGTTTTACTTCCAGGGCAGGCAGAAGGAGGCCCGCATAATCGTCATCGCGGTGCTGACCAGTGGCTTTATGTCGTTTCGGGAACGGGAATTGCAACCATAAACGATAAGCGCTATCGCCTGGACGAAGGTTCCCTTTTGCTCATCGAGCGTGGCGATGAGCATGAAATCCGCAATACAGGAGAAGATCCGCTCCAGACACTCAACTTTTATGTTCCCCCTGCGTATACGGCTGAAGGGGAAGAACTGTCGCGTGGACGGAGTTAGGGCGGGTGAGCGAGACGCGTATCGGCATTTCCGGCTGGCGTTATCCTCCGTGGCGCGGCATATTCTATCCTCCGGGGCTTCCCCAGCACAGCGAGCTTGAATATGCTGCCAGGATATTGCCGACCATCGAGATAAACGGAACTTTCTACTCCCTGCAGACACCGGACAGCTTTCGGCACTGGTATGACGATACGCCTCCGGGGTTTATTTTCAGCGTTAAAGGATCGCGATACATAACACATATCCGGCGCCTGAGCGACATCGACATTCCCCTGGCCAATTTCTTCGCTTCGGGAATATTCAATCTCCGGGAAAAACTCGGACCCATCTTGTGGCAATTTCCACCGAATTTTCGCTATGGCCAGGACAGAATGAGCGGATTTTTCGAGCTTCTGCCACGAGATACCGAGCAGGCTCTGCACTTGGCCCGTCACCGGGACAAACGAATGACAGGACGCGCCCGCTTGGCAATCGATGCAAAACGTCCTCTACGGCATGCCGTTGAAATACGGCACGACAGCTTCCTCGATGAAACCTTCGTAGAGCTCCTGCGCGCGCACAATATCGCCCTGGTCATCGCAGATACTGCAAGAAAATGGCCCTACCGTGAAGACGTAACGGCAGATTTCCTCTATCTCCGTCTGCACGGTGATCAGGAAATTTATGCGAGCGGATATACCGATGAGGCATTGGCACGCTGGGCGCAACGAATTCGCCTCTGGCGCACGGGTTTACAACCTGACGACGCGCATCTCATCTCACGGCATCCGCCACCGCGTATACCTCGCGATGTCTACTGTTACTTCGACAACGATATCAAAGTAAGAGCGCCTTTCGACGCGCAATCATTGATCTCCAAGCTTTAGCCGCGAAATGAGTCTCATGAGCAACCTCTCCCCGTGGGGAGAGGGCGCGAATTGAAATAAATAATGAAAGAATAACAGCCCGCCGAAGGGTGGCCCGCTGTTCGAGGCAGGTACGGAAATCCCGTCCCACTCAAGCAACGGTGTAGAGGATTCTATCGGCCAGTGTGATTTGAGCTGTCACCCTTGTCGGGCTGCCCGGATTTTCCACTCCGCAACGAGTATGAGGCTTCCTTCTCGTGCTCAGCCTGTGAACCACCTTTTCCACGTGATTCTCCGCCTTTGCGTCCTGCTTCGCGCGCCTCCCGGGAATCAAACTCATGCGCCGTACCCTTCTCGTGTGCGGCCTTGCCGCCCTTCCTGCCTGCCTCGCGCGCCTCTTTCGAATCAAACTCGTGCGCCGTGCCCTTCAAATGAGCCGCCCTGCCCCCTTTCCGGCCTGCCTCGCGTGCTTCCTCGGAATCGAATTCATGGGCAGTACCTTTCAAATGGGCCGCCTTGCCGCCTTTACTGGCGATCTCACGCTGCTTGTTTACGTCCATTGAAGCAAAACCGCGTTTGTCACCGCTTTTTCCTCGCTCTTTATCTGCAACCATGCTAGGCCTCCGAATTATCAAATACTTTTAGAACTTCCCTCTGACAAGCCACCGGAAGACTTCCAGTGTCATGAAGATGAGGGTTTCTTATCTCAATTTGTTAAAGTTAAAAGCAGAGAATGATTTATCGTAGCTTGGAAAATACATTGGCTCTGTTCGGAAGCATACATAGTTCAGGTTATTCAAGTTGTTGCAACGATTCCTGTTTCTTCGCGCGGGCAGTGTTGATTGGCGCGGGAGAGTTACCGACACGGATGAAATATCCTGCGATGTCGTGGAGATCTTCGAATCCCACTATTCCGGCGGCTCTCCGCAGGCGAAGATAGGCCAGGAGGTAGCCATAGCGTGCCTCCGCAAGATCACGTTTCGCTTCGAACAGCCGTTGCTGCGCATTCAAAAGATCAAGATTGGTCCGCACGCCCCCTCTGATGCTTTTCGTCGTGGCTTCGATGAGCAAATTTGCCGAATCAACCGATTTCGCAAACGCCGCAATACGAGATGTACTCGTCAGCGCAAGATTGAACTGCTTGCGCAGTTCGACAAGCGTCTCACTGATGGTGGTATCGAGATCGGCTCTTGCCTTCTCGTAGTTTGACGCTGCCTGGCTTGTCATCGCGCTGACGTTGCCTCCTGCGTATAAAGGCAGATTTACTTGCACGCCTATGCTCTGCGTGAGCGCATCGATACCGACGAGGATAGGGCTGTCCGACTTGTTGCGCGTGATGGCTGCTACCGCGTCAAGCCGCGGAAAATGACCCGCGCGCTGCTTGTTGATCTCTTCGCGCGCCACATCCACGGCATGACGCTGACCGGCGATATCGGGATTGTTCTCGAGCGCGAGGTCCTTCCAGTCATCAAACCTTCCCGGCTGCATCGGCTTGACGCGGAAGTCGTCGGATAATGGATCGAGCGCGCTGATTTCCTCGCCTACGATAGCAGCAAGTACATCGCGCTTCATTGCCACATTGTCCTCCGCTTCGAGAACCTGCGCCTGTGCGAGGTCGTAGCTGGCCTGGGTTTCCAGAGCCTCCGTTTTTGTCCCCTCTCCTTTCTCGAGCATACGCTCGTTTGCCTGCCGCTGCTCCGCGTACGCAGTCGATTGCGCTACCGCCAGAGCCAACCCATCCTCAGCGTATTTTGCTTCCACATAAGCGCTCACGAGGCGCAGGATAAGTTCCTGCATCTGCCCGGAAAAATCGGCATTGCTCTGGCTCGTCTTTGCGATTCCCTGCTTATAACCCGCGAATGCAGCCAGGTTGATGATGGGCTGCCTCAGCTGGATGGCAGCGGTTTGGCTCTCATAGCTGCGATGGAGAGTAATGGACTGACGTGTGAAATCCTGCTGGTTCTGATTTATCGAGAAATTTGCAGAAAGGGAGGGAAGCAGGCCGGAAAGGCCTATCGCCGTAAACTCCTGACCTGCCCTGTTTTCATGAATCGCCGCCCGATAAGCCGGATCGTTCGCCACGGCGGCTTCATATGCCTCCATCAGCCCCAGTGCGGATGCGTGGCCCGCATGAAGCATGCTCCCCAGCCCTATGGCGGCAGCAATCAGAACGCGCGCGGCGGGTGTCATGCTGGCACCCTACTCCTCTGTCATCGCCATTTTGAAATGATCCAGAATCGGCTTGAGAATGTAATTCATCATGGTGCGTTCGCCCGTCTTTACGAAGAGTTCAACCGGCATGCCTGGCCTGATCTGCAAATCCGCAATCATTTTCATCCCTTCCGGTGCCACCTTGGCCTGCAGCTTGTAGTAAGGCTCCCCGCTATCTTCATCCACAAGACGATCTGCGGAAACATGGGTCACGATTCCGGGCACGTGGGGCGTCAGATTGCGGTTGAATGCGGTAAATATAAACTCTACCGGAAGATCAGGGTGAACTTTATCGATCAGATGCACCGGCAGGTGCCCTTCCACCGTCAAGGGGTCGTCGCTCGGTACAATGTCCATCATCTTGAAGCCCGGACTCACTACGCCTCCCCGCGTGAAAACATTCAGCCCCACTACGGTTCCATCCACTGGGGCCTTGACCAGCACATTCGCCAGCTCATAATCCAGCCCGCTCAATTTATGGGCAAGCGCTTCCGCTTCTTTCTGCACCTCCGTGAGTTCCGATCGCACTTCCTTCTGATATTCCTGCTGACGCTGCACCCGGCGCAGCTTCAATTCCACGATCTGCCGCCGCGCCCGTCCGATATTGCCGATATCTTCGGAGATGGAGCCATTTATCTGCGCGTAGGTGCGCTCCAGTTCCAGCAAGCGATTGCGCGCCACGTAACCTTCCGCGGCCAGATCGCGCATCCCCTCCAGCTGCTCTCCCAGAAATTTCAGCTGCTGTTTCTTGTTGTCTCGCGATTCCTCCAGCCCGCTGGTTTGCAGCTTCAAGCCGGAAATACTCTCGTCGATCCCCGACAATTCACTCTGGATACCCAGTAAACGCGAACTGAATAATTGCTTCTGCATGTCGATATAAGTGGCAACGATGGGATCACTTTTCATGTTCTCCAATTCCCGGGGGAAAACGATCTCTTTCTTTCCATCGCGCTCGGCAATCAAACGCGCCTCGGCTGCGCGCGCGGCAAAATACTGCACACGCATCGTTTCGGCATTCGCCTTGACCTGCACGCTGTTCATGCGCACCAGCACGGTGCCGGCCTTGACTACATCCCCTTCTTTCACAGGGATATCTTCGATCGTTCCTCCGGTTTGATGCTGGACCGCTTTCCTGTTGGTCGCCACCATCACCGTCCCGCTGAGCGGCACCCCTTTGTCCAGCGGCGCCAGGGAAGCCCACAGCAGAAACCCGCCGACCCCTCCCACCACTATCCACCAGCCGAGGCGCGTATACCAGGTCGCATCTCCGTCTATTCCCGGAAAAGCGTGCTTGCGCCCATGGTGCCCTTCATAAGTGCCGACAACGCTGTCTTCCTGCAACCTCGCCGCCATTTCAATTCACTCCTTTGTGGCTTCACGCTCTCCAGGCAGAACAGGACTGTCCCGTCTGGCTATCCTGTTCTTTCTTCTCCCTGGACCTGCACCTTGATCATTACCCGGTCTGTTGCACCTGCTGCGCCGGTTGCCGGTTGGGTTTCGTCAATTTCGCCAGAACCTCTCCTGTCGGACCGAACAACTGCGCTTTCCCATCCACCAGCAGCAGCAGTTTTGTCGTAGTGCGCAGCACGCTGCTTCTATGACTGATTATCACAATGGTTTTTCCGCGCCTGCGCAGGTCGATAATGGCTTCGACCAGTGCCTGCTCGCCGGTTTCATCAAGATTCGAGTTGGGCTCGTCCAGCACAATCAGGGAGGGATCGCCATACATCGCGCGCGCAAGGCCGAGCCGCTGTTTTTGTCCGCCTGCCAAGCCAGCCCCCCCATCCCCGAGAGGGGTGTCATACCCTTGCGGCAAGCACAGGACCATTTCATGAATCCCCGCGCGCTGGGCCGCTACCACCACTTTTTCCGAATCCACCTCCCCAAACCGGGCGATATTCTCCCCGACAGTACCGGCAAACAATTCGACATCCTGCGGCAGGTAGCCGATGTAGGGTCCCAGTTCTTCCTTGTTCCAGTAGTAAACGTCCGCCCCATCCAGGCGTATCTTGCCTGCAGCTGCAGGCCAGACGCCTACCAGCAACCGCGCCAAAGTCGATTTTCCGGAACCGCTGGGCCCGATGATGCCCAGCACCTCACCGGGTATCACCGCAAAACTCAGGTTTTTCAGGACAGCCATCGTAGCCGCCGGAGGCGCGGCTGTCACCCCCTCCACCGATAGCTTCCCGACCGGTTTGGGTAGCGCCATTCCTGTTTCCCGCGCCGGATTCGTCTCCAGCAGTTCCGTCAGGCGATGATAGGCAGTGCGTGCGCTGCTCCAGCTTTTCCAAATGCCGATCAATTGCTCGACCGGGCTCAAGGCCCGCCCCATGAGGATCGTCGCCACGATCATCATGCCCGGCGTGATTTCTCCTTCCAGTGCAAGCAGTGCTCCCAATCCCAATATGAGTGATTGCATCGAAACGCGCACGAACTTGGTGATGGAGGTGATTGTTCCAGTCTTCTGACTGGCTTCGGCTTGCAGTTGCAGAAAACGGTTGTTCAGCGTGAGCCAGCGACTCATCAGGTTGGGCAGCATGCCCATCGCGGCAATCACTTCCGCATTGCGCAGATTGTTGGTCGCCAGAGTGCCCGAAGTAACCGCAACTGCATTGGCCTCCTCCAGGGGTTTTTTGGACACGGTTTCATTCACGAAAGCCAGGACCACCAGCACTATCGTTCCGACGAGCGCGAACAACCCCAGAAAGGGGTCAAACAGGAAAATGACAAGCAAATATACCGGAAACCAGGGTGCATCAAAGAAAGCAAACAATCCCTGGCCGGTCAAAAATTGGCGGATGGTGGCCAGATCCTGCAGTGCCTGCCCCGCATTGCCCCCTGCCCGTTTCAGGTTCTGTTCGAATGCGGCTGCATAAATCCGCCGGTTCATCCTGGCGTCGAGTTGGGCGCCGAGTTGGATGAGAATAAAGCTGCGTACGAGCTCCAGTGCACTCATGAACAGAAACGCACCCAGCGCAAGCAAGGTCAGCATCAGCAAGGTGGTTTCATTCCTGCTGGCGAGCACCCGGTCGTACACCTGCAGCATGTACAGGGCCGGAACCAGCAGCAACAGATTGATGATCGCGCTGAAAACCCCTACGGTCCTGAAAGCACCCTTGAAATCGGCCAAAGCCCGAGCTATTTCCGTTTTCGGGATTCTGAGCTTGTAACTCATTCAATCCTTGCCTTCCCTGGCGAAACTTCTCCATATCTTTTCAGGAGGGGCCTGGTCTTCTTCTAACCCATGCTTCCGCGCGTAGGCCAAAAGACCGAGGCGATTGCTAAGACTCAGTTTTTCATAGATGGAACTCAAATGATTGCGCAAGGTGCGTTCGCTGATATGCATCATATCGGCGATGACCTTGAAGGGGGCTTCAGTGTTCGAGACAACGGTCGCGACGACGGTTCTCTCCCTCGTCGTAAGGGCCCTTATTTTCGGCTCCTCCCAGCCAGGAGCTTCGGGCGATTGAGCATCCCTGAGCTGGTGTATGAGCTTTCCGGTATGTATTTGTGCGGTTAAGCCAGAATTGTCCTTCGTGAATCTTTTCGATCGCTTTCGGAATGATCTCCAACGGTTCCTGTTTTCCGACGAGACCCATGGCTCCCTTGAGGATGGCCTCGTTGCAAGTAAGGGGGTCGCAAAACGTGCTGAAAACCATGATCCTGGCCCCACAAGCTTTGACCAGCATCCGCATTGCCTCCATGCCTTCCCTCGGCTCCTGGTCGGGGTCGATCACAATCACATCCGGCGTCAGTTCCTCAAGTTCCGGGATGGGCAGAGAGTAGCGCGTGAACTGGCCCGCCATTTTCATTCTCTCCCCTTGGCTCTCGATCAGGTTCTTCAGCCCAAGAAGCACGATGGGATAGGCACCGATCAACAGAACGCGGATAGGAGCAGAATGTTGTTCATCCATGTTTTCTGGCTCGAAGGCAACGGCTCAAGCGGTATTTTTCATGGTTTCATTGATGCTCCTCTGTGCGATAAACAACATAGACAGCACCATGCGGCGGAATTGGTTAGAGAATGAGTTCGTTCAGGGATGGCAGTACCGGTAGCAGGCATGAAGCAGGAGTGCGGTATGGGGCCAAGGATTCGAAGAGATGCCAAGCTGTGATCTCACCCCAGAATATGCAAAGCTTCAGCAGCTTTCCTTTTTCAGGAAAGATCGGATAAACACAGGAAAGTGCCCAGGCAAGCCAGGTTTGAATACCTGGCTTGCCCGGCAAATGCTGGCTAGACGAGCACTACGTCAGCCGCCTGGAGGTGGACACCTACAACGGTGATGTCCGTTGTTTGCCCGCCTGCCTCGGCTACGGAAACGATGCTGTCCGTTCCGGCATTGTTTATCGAAACGGTTGCGCCAGTACCGTTGAGAAGGAACAGGGTGTCCTGCGGTTCGTCGAAATTCTCGATCCGGTAGGAATCCTGGGTGGCCGAAAGATCCACGTCGAAGCCATCGAGGTCATTGGGGGCGCCGATCAGTGTATAGTCAAACGTTCCGCCCAGGTCATTGGCGAACAGGTTAGTCGAGAAGTTGCTGGTTGCCTTGTCACCATCGGCATCCGTCAGCGAGGCCGTAAAACCCAGCTTGATATCGCTGGCAAGATTTTCGGTCGACTTGATGAACTCGATCACCGGGATCTTCACCGTGCCCTTACCCATCGTGAGCTGAACGGAGTCGATCAACTTGGAGCCTTCAGTCTCGATCATGAAGGATTTCTGTCCCCCTGCCGCTGCCGATAGATCTGTACTCCCTACCTTTATGTTGCCTGAATTGGTGCCATCATCGTAGAAGATCTTGTAGTACAACTCCTCTGTCGAGGGATCATAACCTCCCACCGAGTTGTCGATGAACACCTTCATGCCGGTCAGCAAGGTTTCGGGATTGACAACAAAGCTTTCATCGCCGGCGTTTATTCCTGCCGTTGTATTTCCATCAAGGTTGTTATTACCAATCCCTATACCGGCGGTGCTGACATTCATGTTCGCAGTGCCAAGGAATGAAAAACCTCCTGATTGAATCTGTGCCTCGGTCAGATCGGGTTCCCCCAGTCCGATGGCGGATAGTATATTGGCATCGGAGGTGGTGGCCTGCACCCCGAAAAAGACCACTTGCTCGTCCGGAGGGATAGTCAATGTCCGCACCGGATCCGGCCCTCCTGCATCGAGAGAACCATTGGCACTGCTGAACGTGATCGTCGAACCGAACCCTTGGTCGAGGTCAAAAACATAGCGGCCATCGTGCAACGCGGTAAGGGTGAAGCCCGTGGTCGTATCGGGCGTGCTGGCATTGTTGTCGAAATCCGCGGTCAGTGTCCCCTGGAAGAGGTAGTCGCCGGAGGCATTTGGAGAACTCGCCAGCTCATTGAATGTGAAGCTCGATCCGCTGACTACCGTGCCGTCTGGCCGCACGAGCTGGAATTGATTCAAGGAAATGTCCAGGTTGCCCGGTTGATCGGCTCCAACAAACGGCATCCATTCCCCATATTGCGGGGCAATGGTACCCGTGCCTACCAGGTTGCCGAAATTGAGCGTCGGCCCGTCGTCCTTGAACGTCAGGTTCTGCCCGATGTTGAGCACTGCGCTCTGACTGTCGCCGTCCTTGTCTGTGATGGTCCCCGTCAACGTCACCAGGTTGTCCGCCGACAAGGTCTTCGAATCATCCGGATTGGTCGTGTCAGGATGCACCACCGCTCGCTGCTGGTCGAGCGTCACGTCGCCCGTAGTGCCATTGACGCTCACCGTGAATACAACGGGACCGCCGGAACCGCCTGCAAGGCCTTGCACCACCCCCCCATTCAGGAACAGGAATACGTGCTCGCCGGTGGCAGTGTCCACCAGCCCCGAGTCCACTCCCGCAAGGCTGATGCCCAGCGCATAGGTCAGCGTGCCTGCACCGTCCGCTCCAAACGCGGAAGTGAAGTTGGCAGCAAAACTCTTCGTGTCGTTCACCGCCAGGCCAGGTTGGTCTCGTCCACCGTCAGGCCGGGCTCCGTGCCCGTGGTGCTGATGCTCGGCCCGTCGTCCTCAAATCTTACATGGGTGCCAACTTCGGTAGTTGCGGTGGATACCTGGAGCAGCCTGAAGCCGCCGATATCGAAATCGGCATGAGTATTACCGCTTGCGTTAAGCGCAGCCCCGTTTTCGACAAGCACGCGGTTGTGATCGCCGACCGTGGTGTATTCAATGTTGTAACCGGCTTTTACTCCGGAGATGGTCGCGACTCCGCCATTGAAAGCTACTGTTACGCCATTGGCTGTTCCACCGGTACTGGTATCGATGAGGACAGTTGTACCTTGCGAGACTTTGATATGGTTGATGCCGACAGGAGTATCTCCCGTATACCCATCAATGAAATTTGCGCCGGGTTCAGCCGCTGTACTGAAGGCGCTGACCTGGACGACCGCACTCTTGCCCGATTGCAACTGAACGACGTCGAAAGTAGCCGACCTGGCATTGAAAACACCGGTGAAATCGATATTGGACTCGACATCGGCCTCATTCTGGTCCAGATTGGGAATGGTCACATTCTGCCGGGCGCCCGTAACGAACGAAAACCGGATGCCTTCCTGCTCGGTTATCATCTGGCTGTTGGTGCCGAAGGTGGTGGGTCCCCCTGCCTGGCTGGTATTGATCGTGTCCCCCGTGGTTATATTGACCCCGGTAGACTGGTTGGCCGGATCCTTCCCGGTAGCAATGATGGCGGGATCGGTGATCCGGGTAACGCCGCCGACATCCTGGGTTGTCGGATTGGCAACGGTGAACATCAGGAACAGGTTCTGTCCCGAAGGCGCGCCTGCAAGACTGAATTCCAGATTCTGGCTTGCAGCGACGAAAACCTGGTTGGCCAGATCAACCGCGTCATCGGGATTCGCGGCATTCGGGTTCCTGAGGGGAGCATATTGCACAGACCATATCTTGGCCCCCGATACCGGTGATCCGGTTTCCTCCAGATAAAGCGCGAACACGATCTGACCATCCGCAGCCCCTGCACGACCGAGGACGATATTATTATTCGCCGTATCGGTATACAGTAATATGCTCGTGCCATTGACAGTGTCAAGCCCGCTATCCACTCCGCTGAGGGGATTGCCAGTGCTGCCGACAAAACCAAGATCAGTGATGGTGGCGCCGGTCGAGCCTGTCACGCTGATGACATTGCTGCCCATGTCCCCGGCTGCGCCCGTATAGCCGCTCAGGGCAGCGCCAATTGCAGATGAAGTATTCGCTCCCAGAACACCGAGCCGACCAGAAAACGTCGAAGGAAGGGATGATACAAGGATATCATTATCATCCTTATCCCCTGCGGAAGAGCTGGAAGTGAAGTTTTGCAATCCGGCTGTTTCGTCGAGAGTCGTATTAACATTGTTTGTCGTAACTTGTAGCATTTTGCTTTCTCCTTTTCTCAGTGAAAGTGCCCAGTGTGCCGGCTTACTTTAGTTTCACCCTGATCCTCCAGAGAACTCTGCCAATTCCGTTATCAGCGGAGAGCGGGCAAAAATGTATATGCAATCATTCGAAGACAGGTCGGCAAGCTCAAAACGCATTTCTTCGAGAAAGTGATGATCCAAGCGTTGATCCGCTGATCCTTTCTTTCATCATGTTCTATTGATTTCAGAGTACTTTTGGAAGGAGAAGAAATCATGAGTAAAACCTCCCTTTTCCTAGGTGAGAAAAGTCCCATGGCAAAAGGGGTTGCTTATAAGTCAAATGACTTATAAGCAACCTCCGGCACGGAACAAGGAGAACAGGGAGCTCAAGGGCCGAGGCAAAAATATGCGCAACCAATCGATCAGCTTGTCCTACACCAAACGATTAGCGGCAGATCGGCCATTGATACATATGTGCAGAATCGGGTTACGTGGTTTTTTCTTTGTTGAATCTTGGATTATTGCTATGGATGAGAATACAGGTGGGATAGAGTGTTGAAAGGATGCTAACAGAGGAGCTTCATTATGAAAAAAGTTTCTGACCTTACAGGTTCAGAACTGGATTTTTTTGTGGCGAAGGCTGAAGGCAGGATTGTGTCAGCAAGACGATATGTACCGGTGATGACTAAGTGCCAAGAGATCAGCCTCACCGCATGGGAGGAATATTCCCCCTCCACCGACTGGTCACAAGGTGGGCCGATTATTAAGAGGGAGAAGATAGGCATTTTGCCCAGAATTGATGGTTCGTGGTACGCAGAAATACCGAAGGAATTAAAGCAGGACAGTCTATTCGCGGTAGGCGAAACCCCTCTAATGGCTGCAATGCGCTGCTTCGTTGCTGACAAGTTCGGGGAAGAGGTTGAGGAGTGAGCAATCCCCTCGCCGGATACTTTACCAACCAACTCATCGAAGCGGAATTAGCAAAGCATTTTTGAGTCAGATGGAAAATAGAAAGCGCGCAGGAGCAATAAAGGTATTGTCCTGTATCGCCTCTACCCTGGAAGTTACTGTCGATCTATTGACGGACTATTGATCCCTATGAGCTCATAGTACAGGATCTCCCCTGCACCGTTTACCCAATAGTCCAAGTCTATCTACCCTGGATAGCAGGGTGATGCCTGCGGCCGGCTCTTAATCCTAAGCAATACTGCAGGAGAAAGAATCGCACATGAAAATATTCTCGCTTATATTTGTCCTCATATTTTCCCTTGCAGTACTACCGACATATGCCAAACTTGCGGATGATTTCAATGACTTGGTCGGTTATACAATTACTGCAAGCAAAACTATAAACCGATGGTATGACGACGAAAAAGGTAATGATACGTTCGAAGGGTGTGACCACGGTCGCGTGATCGTGTTTGACGACAACACATCCCTTACTTGCGCGGAATATGGGTATCAATATGTCTATAGGCCGACAGCCATAATTCTTACCAGGAAAATCACTTCCAAAGGAAAATCATTTTATGATGTCAAGATGGTGGTGGGGGACGAGATTTATGATATGCGGAAGTAAGAGCATCTGCGAGGTGGGCGGCCTTTATCGCCTCTTGCAGAGAGCATTCCTAAAGAGAACAGTCGGCTATTCTTCTTTATACGGAAGCCTGAGGAGGAGTGGGGTTTGATGCAGATCTCCCCCTACTCACTATAGAAACGTTGCTTTCGTCGCTTTAAGGTAGCATCTTCCGAAGCGGTAATAAAGCGCTTCACGATCTCCGGCTCCGTTATCTTAATCCGCTCGGCATGCGCGAGAAGGAGAGCTATTTCTTGTTCTGACAGACCCGAAGCACCAACTCTTCGTCTGTCATTCATGAAAATAACAGTTTTTTTATTTTTTCGAGATATAAACTCTGTTATCACCCCTGAAAGACGGTCGAGTATCTCCGCTGACTTTGGAATGTCCAGCCACAGAGAAGATATAAGCGCATCTGGCCGATGATCAATCACAATGTAGGGAAGGCGATGTTTGTCGAGCAGTATCAGAAATGGCCGAAAGCTATCGCCGTCTAAATGAATCTTCAAGGATTTCATATAACATGCTCCAGCTATTATTCAGAAACCTTAAATTTTCTGCCAGGTTTGCTGGTTCTAAATAAAGAGTAGAAAGGGAAAATTGCGCTTTTCTCTCTGAAAGGATCGGTTAGTTCTGAAGAAAACTGTAAAGACTCTTATTACTCTCTTCGAAGAGCTTTTTATTTTCATACGTTAAGTATTTAACGGTAAAACTCTCCTCATATTGTTAATCTACCCATTCGCTTTTCCCTCCCAAAACAGGAAAGCGGTTGTGGCAAACTCACTCCTGGCCCGGCCTTCGCCGGGCCTTTTTATGTCTGCCGGAATCCCCATACTGAGACCCTGGTGTACGATAATGCAATATCAAACCAATCCGACCTATCTGCCAGACTTTGGCTATTTCCGCAGTCAATTTTCAGGATTGCAAGGGACAAAGCAGAGAAGAGAGCCGAGGAAATTGGAATTAAATATGAACGGTTCCAGTTCAGAGACTTGCTCGCAAAGAACGCTTCCGGCATGGAAAAAGAGTCGGAGAAAAAGTATTCTCAGGTATTGAATTCAGGTTATGCCAAACGGGAAAAATAGCAAAATAGCAATTATGGCGAAAAAATTTACCGCCAAATGCGTTATAGCCTATTGACTTGATGGAGGCGGGGGTCGGAATCGAACCGGCGTCCACGGCTTTGCAGGCCGCTGCATAACCACTCTGCCACCCCGCCTTACTGGACCTACGGCGATCGTATTGCTACTTTGGCACCATTGCGGTGCGAGAACAAAAAGCAAAAAGGGAAAACGGATATTTTTAGCCAGAGTCCCTCAAATCAAATCGGACAGAGACCACGGCAATGATCCATTTTCCCAGTAACTGGAGCGGGAAACGAGGCTCGAACTCGCGACCCCAACCTTGGCAAGGTTGTGCTCTACCACTGAGCTATTCCCGCGAAAAACAGCCTGCCATTATAAGGGCGGCGCTATCTTTGTCAAGAAAGTAACTCTCAAAGGTATCTGCCTGAAGATAAAAAAGACATGCGAAAATATTGCATGCGGGGGATGTTGCGCAGGGAAATGAGGGCTTTGAGAAGGTAATCTGGATTCAGTGCCGGATAGATCGAGAAACAAATACTTCTGTCGCCGGGCCGGCTCTTGTTTTTGCCAGTCAAACTTCCTGCACCTGTGGAACAAACATCATGCACCCTGCCTCCTCCTATTTATCTGCACCTCCGGGGTGTCTACACCTCTGGCGGCTCCGGATTCAGGCCCGACATCACGATGATTTCCATTGGCGCGAGATGACTCAGGTTTGACGCTCTTGCAATCACATCCTGTTCCTGCAGCAGCTGATACTGAAACGCGCCCTCGTACATATCCTCGACCAGCAGTTTCACCACTCTCTTCGGCCACCCTGTCATCCACCGGTTGGCAATCCCGATTCCCGTTTCTCCCGACTCGCATATCATTTCCCGAATCCCATCGGGGTAGATGTCCGGATTGTATAGTGATTGCATTTTTTCTCCTTCCTTTGGCCCGGCTTGCTCATCCATGCTTTACCACCTGGGGAATCGCGATCTTGAGGTAATAGGCCATCGACCACAATGTCAGTATTGCCGCAAGATAGATCAGCCAAGTGCCTATTTCATGAGAATCGAAGTTTTCATCTATTTTTTCGTCATATAGCAGCAGCGGAATGGCCGCCATTTGCGATACGGTTTTCAATTTTCCCAGAAAGGAAACGGCCACGCTCTTGCCTTTGCCGATCTGGGCCATCCATTCGCGCAAGGCCGAAATAGTGATTTCCCGCCCTATGATGATGAAAGCGATGAGCGCATCCAGCCTGCTCAGGTAAACCAGCACGATGAGCGCGGCAGCGACCATGAGCTTGTCGGCAACGGGGTCGAGGAACGCACCGAACGCCGAGGTCTGCCGCAGCACGCGCGCAAGATAACCATCCAGCCAATCGGTAATGGCGGCGCCAGTAAAGATAATGGTTGCGATCAGGTTCTGGTCCGCATGCGATAACCAGGTCGAGGGAAAATAGAATATACCCACGAACAGCGGAATCGCCACGATGCGCAGCCAGGTGAGTACGTTGGGCAGATTAAAAGGCATAAGGATCGGGAATATGCTATTAAAAAACGAATCTGGAAAGCGTCCCGCTGCAAGCCACTGAGCCTGCAGGCTGGGCAAGATTCAATGCAGTTCCCTGTAAATTTTCTCTGCGAGCGCGCGGCTGATGCCGTCAGCTTGCTGCAATTCTTCGATGCTCGCAGTGCGCACGCCTTTCAGGCCGCCAAACCTTGCCAGCAAACTTTGCCGGCGCTTGGCGCCGATACCGGCGATCTGCTCCAGGCTTGAACTGACGCGGGCCTTGCCGAGTTTTGCGCGATGACCGTAAATTGCAAAGCGATGCGCTTCATCCCGAATCTGCTGGATGAGATGCAATCCGGGATGATCCTTTGATAATTGTAGTGGTTTTTTCACCCCTGGGAAAATCAATTGCTCCAGTCCCGGCTTGCGCTCCTCGCCTTTTGCCACGCCTACCAGGTTGGCATCATTCAACCCCAGCTCTACCATGACCTCGAGAGCAGCGTTGATCTGCCCTCTTCCCCCGTCGATCAGGATCAGATCAGGCAGATTTCCCTCGCCTTCCGCAATCTTATGGTAGCGCCGTGACAGAACATCGCGCATGGCCGCATAATCGTCTCCCGGCGTGATATCAGTAATATTGTAGCGGCGGTACTCGCTATTGCGCATGCCGAAGTTGTCATAAACCACGCAGGAAGCGATGGTGGCTTCGCCCATTGTATGACTGATATCGAAACATTCGATCCGGCTCAACCCGGTCATATCCAGCGCCTGCTGCAAGGCTAGCAGCCGCTCCTCCTGGCTCGCCTGGCGGCCCAGCATTTGTTCCAGGGCAAGGGCGGCATTTTCTGTCGCCATTTCCAGCCAAACACGCCGGCTACCTATCGGATTCACATTGATGATCACTTTATGGCCAGCCTGCTGAGTGAGCAGAGCCTGGAGAGATTCCCGCGGAACTCTCTCGCCCACGATGATCAGATCTGGGATGCTGCGATTGAGGTAGTGCTGGGCCAGGAATGCTTCCGCCACCGTAGCGAGATCGTATCCTTCCGCGTTTTGCGGAAAAAAACTCTTGTCCCCGAGGTGGCGTCCTCCCCTGACCATGGCAAGGTTGACGCACACCCGTCCGCCGCCGTTATTCTCTGCCACGCAGGCGACGATATCGGCATCCAGCGCTCGCCCGCTATCCACGAATTGCCTTTCGCAAATCTTTCGCAGAGACTGAATCTGGTCGCGAAACAGCGCCGCTTGCTCGTATTCCTGTTCCTCGGCGGCCTCATGCATTTTTCTCGTAATGCTTTTCAGAACCTCCGTTTGCTTGCCCTGGAGAAATAGCTCCGCATCCCTTGCGTCTTCCGCGTAAACTTCTTCGCTGACCAGATCGACGCAGGGTCCGCTACAGCGTTTGATCTGGTAGAGCAGGCAGGGGCGTGTACGATTACTGAAAACACTGTCTTCGCAAGTGCGAATCCGGAATACCTTTTGCAGCAACTGGATACTCTCTCGCACCATTCCCGCATTCGGGAAGGGACCAAAATAATGATGTTTCTTGTCGAGCGGACCGCGATGAAATCCAAGCCGGGGAAACCTGTGGCCGCTCAAGATCACGTAGGGATATGATTTGTCATCCCTGAATAGTATGTTATAGCGAGGATTTAAGCTCTTTATTAAGTTGTTTTCGAGTAACAGGGCCTCTGCTTCGGATCGCGTAACGGTGGTCTCGATTCCCGCGATCTGGGAAACCATGAGTTGCGTACGGGGAGCCAGGCCATTCTTCTGAAAATAGGAAGAAACACGCTTCTTGAGATCAATCGCCTTGCCGACATAAATCACCTGCCCGGCTGAGTTCATCATGCGATAGACTCCAGGCTGGGATGGAAGGCCCGCACAAAACGCCTTGGCATCGAAAGCCGGTTCTGCCTGCAAGGCGCTCAGTCCTCCTCACCCAGCAGGGTGCCCGCGATGGCCCAGTTTTCATGAGGCATTTCATCGAAAGCGATATACGTATAGGATTTGGGCTTATGAGCGATACGCTCCAGCGTATCGGTTATTTCCTGAGCAATCTGTTTCTTTTGCTCGCGACTGAGCGAGCCGGCAATACGGATATTGACATAGGGCATGGTTAATCTCCAGTTTTCCGCTGTCCGCCATGAAACCAGGTCAGAGCAGGTCAGAGCGGATTTTTGCAAACACCTCTTCGAACATTTCTGTAGTCAGGCGATGGGTCTGAGTATTGTAACGACTGCAATGATAGCTGTCATATAGCGTCAACCCGTTGCGTTTCAAGTCATCAGACCCGAAGTTTCCGGCAAGCGCATGAACGGCACCATGACGGAAGGCATGGGACTTCGGCTTGAGGCCCAGTGCCATCAACACAGCCTGATGAGCAACAGCGCCAAGAGCCAGTAGCGCGCTACCGCCCCCTTCTGCAAAGGCCGAAATCTCATGTGCGAGATAGCTATTGCACTGCCTGATCTCGCTTGCCTCCGGTTTGTTCTCCGGCGGAAGGCATTTGACCGCATTGGTGATACGGCATTGCATCAGCTCCAAATTGTCATTGATGGAAGCAGAGCCTTCATGGCTGGCAAAACCGAACTTGAAGAGCGTTCCATACAAGAGAATGCCGGCAAAATCCCCTGTAAAAGGCCTGCCTGTCCGGTTCGCGCCATGCATTCCCGGTGCCAGGCCGATGATCAGGAGCCGGGGCTTGGGATCGCCAAAAGCAGGCACTGGCCGGGCATAATAATCGATGTGGCGGGCTTTCACCTCATCCAGAAACCCGGCCAATCGGGGACAGCGCCGGCAGCTTGCTGAAAACTCAACCGGGGAAGAATTATCGGGGGTTTTTTGTAGTAAGATGCGCGCTTCTTGTTTCAAAGGAAATCACCAGAAATATGGCTAAAGTTCTTGCTACCGAAATTCGCGTCGGCAATCTGATTGAATGGGACAAGCGAATCTGGCGCGTACTGAAATGTTACCACGTCCATGTTGGCGGCCGGGGGGGAGCCTTCATGCAGGTGGAAATGAAAGATATCGAAGCAGGCACAAAGACCAACCAGCGTATCCGGACCGAGGACAAGGTGGAGCGTGCTTTCGTGGAGCCGCGGGAAATGACTTTTCTCTACCAGGAAGGCGACAATTATATCTTCATGGACAAGGAAAACTATGAGCAACTGAGCTTGTCGCGTGATTTCCTTGAAGGGCAGTATGAATACCTGCTGCCGAATACAGACGTGCAAGTCAACTTCCATAACGATCGGGCAATCGGCGTGCAACTTCCTGCCAGCGTGGTGCTCACCATCACCGACACCGAGCCCAATCTGAAAGGCGCCACCGCCACCAGTTCCTACAAACCGGCCACGACGGAAACGGGCCTGGTAGTCATGGTCCCGCCATTCGTCCTGCAGGGGGAAAGAATCAAGGTCAATACCGATAGCGGTGAATATATCGAGCGCATGTAGCCCCTCTTATGGCGCTCCAGCGAGGCTGGCAGGGAATGTAGAGGACTCGTCCCCGAACAGGCTTCGTGAAGGTATGCAAGATTCCGGCAGTATGCACGTTCGAAGCCGCACGTCCTGACTTAAAACTTCTGCTGGTCAAAAACTCAACTGAGTACGAAATGAAATTACGGACGGCCCGTCCTTCCGGTTGGGCGTGCCCGGACCGCTATTCCCGATCGAGGCTTCCGTCAGATAATAATTGAGCATAAAGCGCAAACCCTGGCGAACATACCAGTTGGCGCCCAATGTAATGACCTCTACCTGGCATTTCGAGGTTCCGGTGCCGCAGGGGTCAGCGATCAAACTCTGCGCCAGGTTTTCAGCGAAATCGTAGCGTATGGCAAGTTCGAGAGCGCCCCATTTTCCTATGGACTTTGGTTTGCCCAAAGCCCCGCGCTCTTTCCGGTAAACGGTTCTCTCGCCGGTCACAAACCAGCTCCCCTGCACGTAATAGGATTGTATCGTCGAATCTTTTTGCTTGCCTGATACAAGATGCGTATCGTCGAGCGTTGAGTTTACGTACTCCCCCTGCAAGGTCACCGGACCGAGCGCGTATGCAGCTTCCAGAGCAAAGGTCGACTGGCTGCTATGGCCGGATAAATCCGAACTTTTGCCAGCAACCCCGAGAGATTTAGTAATTCCGCGACGGCCTCCGTAAATATCCACAAACTTTGCTGCAAGGGATTCGCTACTGGGGGTATCCACACTATACGAGAATCCTAAGTGAAGAATGTTACCTTCGTTCGAAAATGGGACCCAGAACAAGCGCCCTCCATAGCTTGAGCCTGAAATGGGCATACCGGCATGCGTCAAGCTCATGATATCCGCAGCGTAACCGATCCGCTCGCGGAAGATTCCCTTGTAACCCACTCCCATCAGCCATTGCCGGCCGCTGTAAATCCCTGTGGATGAAGTCGAAGGACGCTCCATCATGGTAACTTCATTTGAGCTTGTCAATTCCTCCATGCCCCGATAAGGCTTGAATTGGCCGACTGTCAACAGCCCCGGACCAAGCTTTGCCGAAACCCAGACCTCCCGCAGACTGCCGGGAAAAGTGCCAGCGGCAAAGTCGTTCTGGAATTTGAAACCCAGGTCATAGATTTTGCCTGTTACGTCGGTATATCCCCTCCGGAAGTTAAAGCCGCTATCGGGAAAGCTGCCGGATATCTGGCTCCCGAACGGTGGATAGGAGGAATGGGCTTTATCGTTGTCGAAGGCATGTACATCGAGATGAGCCCGGGCGCCGAAAATCATTTCAAAATTGCCATCCTGACTTTTGATTTTGGGACTATCCGTTGTATCGAAAATAAGCGCCTGCGCCCAGACAGCGGGAGCGCTCATCAGGACAATCAGGAGGCAATATTGAGGAAGGGTATTTGCTGTCAATGGGCTGAAACCATAGTGGCATGGACAAGCCTGGAGCCGACCCCGCCGCACCCATCAGTATGCGCGTGAGAACGTACTGAACAATTACGAAGAAGACCCTATCATTGAATTACCGCAATTTTGCTACTTTAACAAGAGGATGACCATGAGAGATTCGACATTATTAACAAGTCATCGGAACTGGCTACCGCGTTCGTCTTTTTCGGATCCGATGCAGTATTTGCGCGAGGCTTAATAATAGCGAAGTAATATATCTTCCTCCAGGGACGATCCGAAACCGGACTGCGGCAAACGCGGCTTCGTGTGGTACCGCACTGACCTGCGGGTGCGGGCTACGTAATCTTTCAAACACAGCAATATCGCTGGATCGACAAGAAGGAATAACTATGAAATCATCTTCGACATCAATTAACCGAGGACTGGCGTCGATATTGGCGCTGACGGGCGCGGCGGTTTTCAGCATTGCAGGTATGGCGTATGCCCAATACGGCGGAGCGAGTTCTGGCCAGGGAAGTTCTGGGGGTCAAAGCGGCTATACCGGGCAAGGTTCGCAAAAAGGACCTGACGGAGGACCGGCTCCATACGACACCCTTGAAGAACCTATGGATTCAGGCTATGTAGACCAGGAAAAAAGAGTGGATCGCGCCAAAGATCCACGCTCACCCAGTCCGGAAGGCCATGTCCCGAACTTCCCCGTGGACAAAGAGGGAAGACCCCTGAAGGATCCGAAGTATGAACAAGGTGGGCCGATCGGGCCGAACTGATCGAGATGTTGCCGCGGTTATTGAACGTTTACCGCGGCAACCCCTTCTTTCCACTCCATCCTTGGCAGTGCTCCCATCCATAAGTCTGCCTGCCCTTTCAGAATCCCTTTCAATACCCGTTTCAAAGTCTTTCTGGCGTTTCCATTCCGCCAGGAGAAGCAAGAGGTTCACGTAATGCTGTGGCCGCAATTCCCGACAGCGCGATCAGTCCCATTCCAATCAGTGATACACCGGTAATCCGGTCGCCGAATAGCAACACTCCATACAGGTAGGACCAGGCAATGCCGAGATATTGAAGGCTGCCATTGACGAGCAGTTTTCCGATCGCATAGGCGCGGGTAAGCAGTAACTGGGCAAATGTCGCAAGCAAGCCCACGGCCAGCAGCAACCCCAGCCCATGCAGCGTGTGGGCATGCCATCCCTCCCCAAGGAACGTTACCAAGGCTCCCCCTCCCATGCTGGTGATGGAGAAAAAAAATACGACGCGCGTATCCGGCTCACCTGCCCTGCCGAGTGCGGCCACCTGGAGGTATGCCAGTGCCGTGAGCAGGCCGGAGAGCAGGCCTACGAATCCCCCCCATGTCTGATCATTCTGGATCGCAGGCCGAAGAATACAGATGGCCCCAGCGAATCCGGCAAAAACTGGACCGAGTAGCCGTGTATCTGCTCGTCCTTGCTTCAGAAAAACTGAGCCCCCGATGAGCAGGACAGCCATCCAGATAGGAGCCGTGTAATTCAGTGTTACGGCGGTAGAAAGTGGGAGCGCTTCGATGGCGTAAAACCAGAGTCCCAGTGCGCACACACCCGTCAGACTTCGCCAGAAGTGCAACGCCGGAACGGAGGTATGCAGTGTGATACCACGTCTTCGCGCCAGCATGGATACGATCACTGCTCCAATGAGGCCTCGATAAAACACCATTTCACCCGTACCATACTCTGCCGAAGCAAGCTTGACACACATGCTCATGGTGGCGAAAAGCAAGGTTGCGGCAATCATGAGCACGGACGCCGGTATTTCCCCCTCCCCTTTCCTTCTTGAAATTTCGTCAATCAACATTCAGTTCAAGTTTAACCTTCAAAAGACCCACCGAAAACCGGCAGGATAAATATCCTATCTGCTTATTGAATGAAGCAGCGGAATGAAGCAATAAAAACCATATAGGGTAAAGCCCGGCATAGCAAGTCACTGCACGGTGCAGCAGTTGGTTTTTTGAGGCGCTCTGTATAAAATCTGCGCCATGAGCATGAGTCAGCCATCTATCGATTTTTCAGCTTCTTCCGTTGACGTTGCGCGCTCCCTCATAGGCGCCACCTTGCTTGTAAACGGAGTTGGCGGGCGGATCGTAGAGACAGAAGCATATGACCACGATGATCCCGCCTCGCACAGCTTTTCGGGCCCCACCAGGCGTAACCAGGTGATGTTCGGGCCTCCCTGCCATGCCTATATCTATCGCTCGTACGGCATTCACTGGTGCCTGAATTTTGTCTGCCGGCCGGCAGGACATGGAGCTGGCGTATTGATTCGGGCGATCGAACCGCTTGTCGGCCTGGATATCATGCGTAAGCGGCGAGGGTTGAGCGATGAGAGACTTCTCTGTTCCGGCCCTGGCCGGGTATGCGAGGCGCTGGGCATCACGCAGGAGTATAGCGGAATGTCCATTGATACTCCTCCGTTTCAGCTTACCCCTCCCCTTGATCCTGTTCCAGTTGTAACAGGCCCTCGTATAGGGATTTCCAAAGCAAAGGATGTTCCCTGGCGCTTCGGACTTGCCGGTTCCCCTTTTCTGAGTCGTCCATTCCGCCAGCCCGATATTGTTTAGTTTCCTATGGCCATTTCAGGATAGAGTTCCAACCTGCGCGTAAACCTCATTCTTCGAGCAGATCGCGATCTCGGGAGTGCCTGGCGCGTATCAGCTTCAATTTCTTCACTCAGGATTCGGAAATCGGGAAAAAATGAATACTTTTATCCGCAAATTCGGCTGGTTTGCATTTGCCGCCACCGGTGCGTTCGCATTGGCAGTCGTCGCCCTGAATCGTGGCGAACCGGTCGGCGCCCTCTGGATCGTTGTTGCAACCGTCTGTGTCTTTACCATCGGCTACCGCTTCTACAGCCGGTTCATTGCCAGCAAAGTGCTCGGGCTCAACCCCACCCGCATGACACCGGCCTACAAGCACAACGACGGGCTGGATTATGTGCCAACCAACAAATACGTGCTGTTCGGCCATCATTTCGCCGCCATTGCCGGAGCCGGTCCTCTGGTCGGACCAATATTGGCGGCGCAGATGGGCTATCTGCCCAGCATGCTCTGGCTCCTCGCGGGGGTCGTGCTCGCCGGCGCAGTGCAGGACTTCATCGTACTGTTCATTTCCACCCGGCGCGATGGCCGCTCGCTCGGGGATCTCATCAAGTCCGAGATGGGGCAGTTGCCGGGCATGATCGCTCTCTTCGGCACATTTTTCATCATGCTGGTCCTCCTTGCGGTGCTCGCCCTGATCGTGGTCAAGGCGCTGGCGGAGTCGCCCTGGGGAACCTTTACTGTCGCCGCCACCATTCCCATTGCGCTCTTCATGGGGGTTTATGCACGCTACATACGCCCCGGTTCCATTGGCGAAGTATCGCTGATCGGCTTTGCGCTGTTGATACTTTCGATTGTCGGCGGCCAGTACGTGCAGGAGATTCCCTCCCTCGCCGCGCTGTTCACGCTGACAGGCGAGCAACTCACGTGGCTCCTGATCGGCTACGGATTCATTGCCTCCGTGATGCCGGTATGGCTGTTGCTGGCACCGCGTGATTATCTCTCGACATTCCTCAAAATCGGTACCGTAGTCAGCTTGGCAATCGGCGTCCTCATCATTTCCCCGGAACTGAAGATGCCGGCATTGACCCAGTTCGTGGATGGCTCGGGACCGGTCTGGTCAGGCAGTCTGTTTCCCTTCCTGTTCATTACGGTAGCGTGTGGAGCGATATCCGGCTTTCATTCCCTCATATCCTCCGGGACCACACCCAAGATGATCCGCAATGAGCGCGATGCCCGCTTCATTGGTTATGGCGCCATGCTGATGGAATCATTCGTCGCCATCATGGCGTTGGTCGCCGCCTCCACCATCGAGCCCGGGGTTTACTTCGCCATGAACAGCCCGGCAGCAATCATCGGAACCACCGCGGAATCGGCAGCCCAAACCATATCTCAATGGGGTTTCCATGTTACGCCCGAAATGATTACGCAAACGGCACGGGATGTGGGGGAGCATACTGTCATTTCCCGCACCGGCGGCGCGCCCACCCTGGCAGTGGGTATGGCGCAAATTCTCTCCGATGTGCTGGGCGGGCAGGCGATGATGGCCTTCTGGTACCACTTCGCCATTCTGTTCGAGGCGCTTTTCATCCTCACCGCGGTCGATGCGGGTACCCGCGCCGGACGCTTCATGTTGCAGGATCTGCTGGGCTCATTCATTCCTTTCATGAAGCGTACCGATTCCATAACCGCCAATCTGATTGCCACTTCCGTCTGTGTCGCGGGTTGGGGTTACTTTCTCTATCAGGGAGTGGTCGATCCTCTGGGTGGCATCAATACCCTGTGGCCGCTATTTGGCATCTCCAACCAGATGCTGGCGGGCATTGCCCTGGTATTGTGCAGTTGTGTCCTGTTCAAGATGAAGCAAGATCGTTTCGCGTGGGTGACAATTCTCCCCGCCATCTGGGTTTTTGTCTGCACTCTGACCGCAGCCTGGCAGAAGATATTCGATGCCAATCCACGCATCGGTTTTCTGGCGCATGCAAACAAATACAGGGAAGCCGTCACGGAAGGCACGGTGCTTGCGCCGGCCAAATCCATCGGCCAGATGCAGCAGGTGATTTTCAACGATTACATCAACGCGTCGCTGGCGGCATTGTTCATGCTGGTACTCATCAGCATGCTGGCTTTCGGCATCCGCACGGTATTGCGAGCCCGCGCGCTCGGCACTCCCACCGCCAGGGAAACGCCATGCGAGTTATTGCCGGTTGAAGCCGTGCCAAGGACGTGATGACAGAACGTGAAGGTGATTTCGGGAAAATTATCGAGGAGGAGCAAACGATGTTAACCAGAATTGCGAGTGGATTGCGTTATCTCGGGCAGGGCATGCGGCTGATGGTAGGCATGCCCGAATACAGCACTTACGTCGCACACATGCACCGCGCTCATCCGGACCGGCCCGTCATGACATACGAGGAATTTTTCCGTGAGCGCCAGGAAGCAAGGTATGGCGGCAATGGCAAAGTGACACGATGCTGTTAGTGCGTTTTCCTCAAGCCAAGTACCTGCGGCAACCCATCCACCTGTCTTGACCATCGCGGCCGCCTGAGCCTTTGCTCAAGCTCAGGAATGAGCACACTCTGAACAGGCGCTTCGTCTTTTGCAATAAAGGATGGTAAAAGCCCAAAAGACGCGGCTCCCAGCGTACGCCTATTTAGCCTTCTTGTCAGTTCAGGAGTGTACGGAAAAACCGGGAATCTCCCCCTTATAGTCTTGCTTCAGCTATTCGGCTGAAGCAGATGCAGACGCATCTGTCTCTTCATGTTCAGGGGGGTTATCATGAGCTCGATTAAACGCAGTTTGACATTAATGGGTTGCTGTGCAGGCTTCATATTCGGTCAGTCAGCTTACGCTGATGGAACAGCCAGCGCTTCGCTCGACTGGAGCCGGCTCCAGGTTTCGGTGACGGGCGTGGATGGAAACATACCTACCGTAACTTTCTCCAATGAATCCACCAGCTTAAGTTCATCCGCATACGTTCCGGGTGAGGGAAGTGAATACAATACAAGGTCGATCTACGACTGGACATCCACTTTAGCCGCAAATGCGGAGGCCACTACCAGCACCTATTCCTCTGCTTCCGCCTCCGCTTCAGCCTTCTCGGCCAGTGCTCAATCCTTCGGTGAAGGTTCTTCTTACTACTGGGATACCCCCAGCGCCTCAGCCTCCGGGTATCGGACGGAACGCTTCACTTTCGACGGGCCTGGGGTACTTACCATAACCATCCCCTATACATTAGACATAACTGGGGGAGAGCAATATAACTATTATGGCTCCTCCTCGGCCTCGGTCAGCGCTTCCGCAAATTTTTATGGCCATGAAGACAATGGAAGTTCCAATTCATACTCGAATGCCTCTTTTTCCCTGGGCTCCTACTATGGGGAATCGCCCGACTCAAAATCAGGAAACCTCGTTTTCGGCATCTTTGCCGCCGGCCCCGGCAGTGGGTCGCTCAGCTTCAATACTAGCGCATCCCTCGGAAGTCCGAGCAGCATGATACCGGAGCCGGAGTCCTACGCCTTGATGCTTGCGGGGCTGGGACTGATGAGTATGATCGTGCGCCGCCGAAGTGCTGGCAGCGGAACTTGAATTTTTTCGGCCGAGGCCTATTTTTTACCTCTCCTCCCTTCTGATCCTTTTGCTTTACTCCCTTCCCGCTACGGAGAGGAAACATGGGAGAGGGAGAAATAGGATGCCACCGTCAAACAGTTTCATGCCTGGTAACCCGGATAGCGGCTGCATCCTGGATCTGAACGCCTCCATCCTATCCTCACCATTCAGGCTGCCATTCCCTCTCTTCCCGCCCCTCCCCCACAGTGGGAGGAGGAGGGAAGAGGAATATTGGGTCGAGCTTAGGAGTCTAAAAATTGGCAACCACCGTCAGGCGATAAATACGCGGCGCCCCGGGCAGGATGTTGTTATTGTTATTCGCGGAGGCGATATAGTCGATATTGGCCAGATTCTCGATATTTGCCTGGACGCGGATAACCTTGTTGAGCCGCACGAACATCGCTGCATCCATACGCGTAAAGCCTGGCAGCAGCACCGTGTTGTCGAGCGCGGCGTACATGCTGCTTCGGTGAATCACACCCAATCCAAGCCCGAGGAAAGGCGTGAAATCATAGCGGTTCCACATGGAAACAGTATGCTTCGGAACCTGGGCCACTACGGCCCCTGCTCTCGCACCCGTTATAGTCCGTGTAATTTCCGCATCGGTATAGGCGTATCCTCCCATCATGCTCCACTGTGGAGTGATCCGACCCATCAGTCCTACCTCTGCCCCACGCGCCCGTTGTCCATCAACCAACATCGACCTTGTGGGATCGTTTGGAACGGGAGCGAGGACATTGCTGCGCTCGAGCTGATACATGGCTGCGGTAAAGGAAAGATCGGGCCGAATATCCCATTTGGCGCCCAACTCCAGGTTCATGAATTGCTCAGGCTTAAGCGCGGCGTTACTCAGATTGAGAGAACTCAACTGGTCACCCGCCCGCGGCACATAGGCAAGGCTGTAGTTGCCGTAGATGGAAACCGGCTCGATCGGCTTGTAGATCAAGCCCACCCTGGGAGAAAGCAGTCCGTCATTGGTGTGAAACCGCTCACCATTGCGATTGTTCACGAAATTGGCGTCGAAATTATCGTAGCGCAGGCCGAGAACGGCCTTCACTTGGGGAAGCAGGGTAATCTGATCCTGAACATAGACGCCGACCACTTCCACCACACCATGATTATCTGCATCCGTGGCGTTTTGCCTGAAGGTAACCGGCGCAAACGCGGTGGGGTTGAAGAAAGGCACGTTCACACTTGTGGTGCTGTTGTTGAAAAACCCGGTGTTGCGGAAATTATCCGAAATCTGGCGGCCATATTCCACGCCCGTCATGAATTCATGATTTACGCCCCAGGTGTTCAGCTTGAACAGCAGGTCGGTCTGGGTAAAAAGGTTCTCCCGCTGGGTAGCGTTGTTATAGGCTGAAATCGCTACCGTGCCGGTCGCATCCTCAGCCGTGGCAACACCGTTGGCATATATGTTCTGATAGAACTTGTCGTAACTGGCATAGCGGGTGCGGTTGCGTATCTTGACCTCGTTGTCAAAGGTATGCTCGATCAGCGAATTCAGCGACCAAGCGTCGACGTGCGTCGGGCTGTTGGCGGCATTACCAAAGAACGTGGATCGGTGAGTATCAGCCGGACGGCCGGAATCCACGACTCCTGATCGCGTCCCAAATGAAGGAATGCCCCGGTCCGCCGTACGGCGGTCAAAAAAGTATTCCCCGCTGAAAACAACTTTGGTTTGCGCAGTCGGTTTGAACGTGAACGTGGGATTGACGCCGCCGCGCTCCAGATCGACGTCATTGCGAAAACTGTTCGAATGCTCGTACATGGCGTTGAGGCGAACAGCCGCAACATCATTGATGGGTTGGCCCAGATCGACAGCAATGCGCTTGTGGCTGAAAGACCCGTATTGAGCCGCGATCTCCCGCACCGGCGTCCAACCGGCTTCCTTGGTCACGCGATTGATTACACCTCCTGCGCCGCCGCGGCCAAAAATCATTCCGTTGGAACCCTTCAGAACTTCAACCCGGTCGATATTGTAGAGATCGCGGAAATACTGGACGTCATCGCGCAGGCCATCGACATAAAAATCCCCGGTCGTATTGTTGCCGCGGAAAATCACCGCATCACGATTGCCTTCCCCTTGGGAGGGCACGACACCTGGTACGTAGCGCACTACATCGGTAATGCTCTGCATAGTCTGATCCTGGATCATATCCTGGGTCATGACGGTTATGGACTGGGGCACATCGCGCAATGGCGTATCTGTCCTGGTTGCGCTGAAACTCTTGGTCGCCATGTAACCGTCCGTCGGCTCGGTTACAGCACTTGCAGTCACCCTGATAGGAGGCAGTACCGTCGGTTGCTCGCTCATTCCCTCTGGCTGCTTCCTTACAAGGTAGCCTTCTCCCTGCCGCACTCCCTGCAAGCCGCTACCAGCCAAAAGATGCTCCAACCCCTCCTGAACCGAAAATCTCCCGTTCAGTCCTTTTGTGGTGACGTCTTTCACATCAGCCGCATCAAAAGAAATGCTGGCCCCCGCCTGTTGCGCAAAACGGTTGAGCGCATCTGCCATTGCACCCGCAGGAATACTGTAGGTGATAGCGGAAGCGTGGGCGGCAATGTCTGACTCTGCTATCGCCATCTGGGGCAGAACCAGCGAGGCCAGCCCCAGCCCGATCAGGGCCCCACGCACGGCGCCGATAAGAGGAGGTGGACGAAAACCGCATTCTGCCCTCTCCCCATTCTTTTGAACGGGTTTGTCATTTTCAAGGGAAGTCATGCAGTTCAACACTCCGATACCACCGCTCTCACCTGCTCCATTTGAAACAAGCGATGAAGTGTTCATGAAATCGGTGTCTTGTATATTTTTATTACTCACAGCCTGTACTCTCCGGCAAAACGGATAAACAAACATAAAACTGGCTGGCTTGCCCCGGAAGAGCTGGCTGGCTAAAAAGCTGCGTCCACGCGCAGCGTTCATCCCGGCGGGATGGTTAGGAAGATTCTTCTTTCAACGATTATCGGGAATTATTTCTGATCTCACTTTACGTGAGCTGCTGCAAACACATTCCTTGTAACGACAATGCCTTACGGCTCATTCTGAAAATGCGGAACGGACAGTAGGAAATGAGAATTTGAAATAATTTTTATGATCTCATTAAATAAGAATTGTTTCTATTTTATTTTGACAAGGAAGGAAAAGCAATAAGCTGATCAAGGTTTGATAAGGGATAGACGAAGGAATGGGGCAACAACGACCCGTCTACTATCTCTATTAAAAGGCAGAATAACACCGGTAATTTTGAATACCTATGTGACTTTACCGATCTGAAGTCCCTGAACGGAGCCCTCCTGCGAAACCGTGGGAATAGGCATGAAGCGATGTATCCGCTCCATTTCCTGTTTGCAGTCTATCTCCGCATCGGTTTTATGGCACGGTAAATATGAGATTTTGAAGGAAGACCGCGGTTTGTTCTTTCTGCTGTGCCCGCGACATGGCCAAATATACCCGCTATTTGTCGAAATTTATTACATTCTCGCCCTTGAAAAGCAGGGTTAGCCGCGTAAGCTAATGTTTTCGCGAAAAAACAATAAATGGCACAGATTTTGCTTGAAATAATAAAGCTATAGTGTGTTTTCAGACTTGAAAGACATGGAAAACAGGCAAAGCCTATAGCGGCTCGAACGCAACTTTTAATAAACGCAGTGATAATAAGGAGATCAAATGAATAATTTTTCCAAGATAGCGATAGCTGCTTTAACATTCGGAGGTTCCATTTCCGCTGCATCGGCCGCAGGCGTCATTACCAATATAACAGCAAGCGGTGACGGTCTGGGGTCATTTAACTACACGATAGATGATACCAATCGAGTACTGGATCTGACCAAAGTCTTCAATAGCGTTGATCCAATTGTCCTGACGTTTACTGTCGAACATAGCACAGGCCCGGGTAATCCCTACACGGTGAAAGAAGCGGTCATCAATAGCTCCAGCCAACTTTGGACCGACTTTCACTACACGATCGGAGAACCTGATCGGGGCAATGGAGTCGTGTTCACCCAGCACAACAACTCGGTACTTTCGGGCTTCTCTCTTGACCAGTCGAGCGGACCGCGTAATCTTGACTTTAGCGGAAGCCTGGCAAGCGGAGACCCTGCTGTTACGGCAGGCTTCATGATCAGCCCCTTCGATCCGGGTCAGGGCAATACGATGACCTTTACAATCACTCAGGCTCCCACCATTGGTCAGGTTCCCCCAGTTCCTGAACCGGAAACCTATGCCATGCTGCTTGCAGGGCTCGGGTTGATGGGTGTCATGGTGAAAGGCAGGAACAGTAAAAAAAGCGCTTGAACTGATCTGGCTCTGGCGCCGCCCCTCCTCCGGGAGGGGCTATCCCGACACAATCTACCCCAATCTTTTTCCCCACTCTTCATCTGCTTCTGTTCCTCATCATTGCTCCGGCTCACTTGGACAGACGTCACCCGCTCCTGTTTTCTCTGGATATATCATGAGAAAGCCTGCCGGTGATCGCCAGCAGACTCTGGAATAAAAATATGGCTGACCTGCCTGATAGTGGCCTGGCGGACTAAAAGCTGCCGGGAAAGGAGGACCCAGCAGCAATGGAGAATCTATGTTCCTTTTCTGGCTTTTCTCGATATTCCTGGTTTTTCCTGTTTTGCGGTTACCGGAAGAAAAGCCGGGAAAAAATCCAGAATAGAGCTTTCTTATACTGATACTGGCGTTAACCCTCTTTCTCCCCGGTTTCCGAACCGGAAACTTACGCTATACTGCTCGCTGGCTTGGGATTGATGGGAACGATGGTCCGGCGGAGAAAGGGATTTATTGCGCGATAGATTAATTTCCTGTCCGGGATTTCTTGAGGTTGTCTTGACGAGGCAAAAAAGGGCAATCAAAAGTAGGCATCTTCAAGCTGTCAAGCTGAAAATCATATCAGGAAGATGCGTTTGTGTAGACAAATCCATAAGGTGTAGAAACCTTGTGGACAGTGCTATTGGTCCACAAGGTTCTTCATTTGGAATGACTAATATGACTGATAGCAGTCCGTGTGAACTCAAAGGCAGAATATAAAAGCCCCTGATCAATCTTTGTCGATAAGCTTCCCATCCTTGCCAACCTTGATCTCGATCTTCTTTCCGTCGGGCAGCCTGACACCAGCCTCATAAATTCTTGTCTTCCTGCCACTTATCCTTTCAGTTTCTTTCTCGATCTCCTCGATTATGCCCCCGTTCATGTTTTCAGTTATCGTTTTCTGAACTGCAGGGGGAACATCGTCCCATTGAACTTCTTCATCCTCATCGGCAAAAACCGAGCCTGAAAATGCCAGGAGAATGGACAAGAAAATCGCAACAAACGGTTTTTTATTCATAGAATGGATCTCCTTATGAAAAACAAATGACTATGAATAAGCGCCGGGCTGTGAGAAAAGGAACCGTGGCAAAAAACACCCTGGTTATTAGATCAGGAGGATCGCAAATCATCCGTACGTCATCGAACAGTACGATGCCGGGTATTGCAGATGTGGGAAACCTATCGTCGAGGTCGGTTAGTTTTACTTGCTCAAGCAAGTCGCTATCCACCATCCTGACCCCCGAGGTAGTGCGCCGCCCAGAGGCTTCAGCTATACACGGCGTACCCGATCACGGGGATGTGCTGATCGACTGGAACGACGGATTTGCCGGAGGCCTTAATTTACTGCCCGTCTATCCACGCACGGGCCGCCGCATTAGCTGCCTCATATGCCTTGTCTTCGTCGCGCAAAGGCTCCACGAAGCTTTCGTAAACCACTATGCCTTCATCGTCCATTATCCTGTAGCGGCCATTCCAGAGACCGCTGGGATCGTCCCGCTCCGGTGCAGTAATGATCGTGTATCCTTTATAGTCAGTATTCATATTTCCTCCATAAGTAAACCGACGATGATAATTGCGAACAAACGTATATCGACGTTCTCTCTCTTCAGTTGGAGAGGAGCGGGATAGCAAACGTTCATTACCAACTCATGCTCCCATTCGAGCCAAATCCCTTAAATCCCCAAATCCCTTACCCCCTTGCTCCAGATCCATCCGGCAAAAGAGATGGCAGACCTGCCCGGCGTCAACAAAACTTTCCCCATTTATACTATTCTATGGATTAGAGTTCCAAATCCAACAGAAGCCGGATTCCTCGCACCACTTCCCCATAGTAAAACCTGGAGTTGTCATGCTGCCACGCACACCCCGCTATTTTCTTCCCTTCAAAATCCTAAGTATCGTCGTAATCATATCAATCGCGCTGGCGATAACCTACGCCGCCCTGATCTCGCTCAAGAACTGGTACGGCATCAGCGTATAAACTCTGCCGTAGCAGTACTCGTCTCTAACATTTCAAAGAGGTATCGATGACCAAACGACAGGGACGGCTTTTTTTTATCATTTGCACCCTTATTTCCGCCACCGCCTTCATTGGCCTTACAGTCGACAGTCATCGACGCTTTCCCGGGCTTACCAATGAAGACAAGCTGACACCGGAGATCATCAGGGGAAAAGACGTCTGGCATAACAACAACTGCATCAACTGCCATACCCTTCTGGGAGAGGGAGGTTACTATGCGCCCGATCTGACCAAGATTACCCAGCAGCGGGGCACGCCTTATCTCACCGCATTCCTGAAGGACCCTTCCCAGTTCTACTCGGAGGAAAAGCACCGGCGCCTGATGCCGAACCCGAAACTGAGCGATGCGGAAATCAGCGAGGTCATCACCTTTCTCGATTGGGTCGGTCATATCGATAACCAGGGTTGGCCACCGCGTCCCATTATCGTATCCGGCACAACGATTCCAGGTACCGATGTCGGCCAATCTCCAACCCATGCTTCCGTTTCTACGGATCCGGTCGCGCAGGGGGAAGCGCTCTTCCGCTCCTCACCTCCCGCCTGCAATGCCTGCCATTCGATTGCTTCTGGGGTAAACCTGGCAGGACCCTCTCTCGCCGGGCTTGCCACCCGTGCGGCGGCGATCATTGCCTCTCCCGAATATAAGGGAGAAGCGAAGACGCCTACCGACTATATTCGCGAATCCATTACCCATCCCAGTGCCTATCTCGTTCCTGGAGCCATGTATTCCGCCAACAGCCAGTCGTTTATGCCCGATAATTTTGCTGTCGATCTTGAGCCACAACAAATCGACAGTCTCGTTGCTTATCTCGAAACCTTGAAATAGGAGAAGCCATGCGCTACCGCTCACAGTCGATCGCATACTGGTATTTCGCTGTCGCCATGTGCCTGTTCGGCCTGCAACTGGTATTCGGGCTGCTCACGGCGAGCAAGTACCTGGGGCCCGACCCGCTTCTGGATTTCCTCCCTTTCGACAAAACCAAGGCCATCCACACCAATCTTCTGATTGTCTGGGTGCTTACCGGCTTCATGGGCGCAACCTACTACGTGGTGCCGGAGGAATCGCGCAGCGAAATCTATAGCGTCAAGCTGGCCTACATCCAGCTTATCGCCTGGACACTGATGGGAGTGACAGCCATTGTCGGTTATGTGTTCGGCTGGACCGCCGGCAACAAAATGCTGGAGCAACCGTTCCCGCTAAAGATCGTGATTGTCATTGTCATGCTGATGTTCCTGTATAACATCCTTATGACAATCAAGCGGGCGGGACGCTGGACCGTTACCGAAGGAGTGCTGGTAGCCGGCCTGGCGTTTGCGGCAATCCTGTATCTGCCGGCGCTGATCGAATATGAAAATTATACCGTCAGCATTTTCTATCGCTGGTGGACGATCCACTTGTGGGTGGAAGGCGTATGGGAGATGATACAAGGCGGACTGCTCGCGTATCTGCTGATACGATTGTCCGGCGCCGATCGGGAAGTCATGGAAAAATGGTTGTACGTGATCGTCGGCCTGGTTTTCATGGCCGGTATCCTGGGCACCGCGCATCACTACTACTGGGTGGGCGTGCCTCACTATTGGCTGCCTATCGGCGGTTTCTTCAGCGCCCTGGAACCGGTGGCGCTCCTCGGCATGGCAATGTATGCATACTTTGCCATGCGGCGCGCGGGGCTTTCCCACCCCAACTCCCTGGCCGTGCACTGGACCATCGGCAGCACCGTATTCACGGTATTTGGCGCCGGACTGCTCGGATTCGCGCACACCTGGCCGAGCGTCAACAAATGGACGCACGGCACACTGATCACCGCCATGCACGGCCATGGAGCTTTCTATGGCGCCTATGCCATGACCGTGCTGGCCATGGTCAGCTATACCCTGCCCCACCTCACCAGCGATCGTAAAGTGGAGGGAAGCAGTATCGGGTACTGGGCGTTCTGGATGCAAGTGATGGGAATGTTCGGCATGACACTCTCCTTCGGCACGGCTGGCATCGGGCAGGTTTACCTGGAACGTATCCTCGGCCTCGGCTATCTCGATACGCAATTGAAACTGCAGGTGCATTTCCTGATGCTGATCGCCACCGCATCTGTATTCGCCACGGGAGCCGCCCTGTTCATCTGGAATTTTTTCCGAACTGCGCCCCGGTCCGTGGCGGCAATTGATTCCAGCACATCCGCACCCGATCTTGCGCCGGCCGCTCATACCAACTCCGCCGTTAGCGGATAGATGGGGATAATGGAGAATCCATTAATCAAGCCCGCCGCTTTAGAAAATACGCATCAGGACGGACCGCATCCGCAGGCTGAAGAACCTTATTACCTTCCTTTCGGCGATGAAGTAAGCATTTTTACGCAATGCCATCGGCGCCACCTTGCCGTCATGCTGAAAGGACCGACGGGCTGTGGAAAAACGCGTTTTGTCGAGCACATGGCGTGGCGCATGAAGCGGCCCCTCATCATCGTATCCTGTCATGATGATCTGACCGCCGCGGATCTCGTGGGCCGCTTTCTGATACGCGATAACGCCACCATATGGCAGGATGGTCCGCTCACGCGCGCTGTTCGCGTTGGCGCAATCTGCTATCTCGACGAAGTGGTTGAAGCGCGGCAGGACGCGGTCGTCGTTATCCACCCTTTGACGGACTATCGGCGGGTTCTCCCTATCGACAAAACCGGCGAACTGATCGAGGCCACCCCAGGTTTTCAGCTTGTCATTTCATATAATCCCGGTTATCAGCATGTAACCAAGGACCTCAAGCCGAGCACTCGCCAACGCTTTGTCGCCCTTGATTTCGATTTTCCACCTCCTGAACGGGAAGCCGAGATCGTCATCCACGAAAGTGGCGCGCAACCCGCGGTGGCGTATGATCTCGTGGCACTGGGCGGGCGCATCCGCGGCCTGGCAGACCGGGGTCTCGCCGAAGTGCCCAGCACGCGCCTGCTGGTGGCAACAGCCCGCCTCATCGCCAACGGAATCCCCCCCCGGTTGGCCTGTCATGTTGCGCTTGTGTCTCCATTATCCGATGATCCTGCCCTCGTGGCCGCGATGCGAGACCTCGTAGATGCAACGCTGCTGGATTGAATCTCCCTTGCCAACCCTCCTCGTGCGAATCCTCGTTCTTTCTTATACCCTTTTTCCAGCACTGTTTCCGCATGGCTGAACCTGAAGGGCTCATTATCGATGCTGCCCGCCACACCACTGCTTTCGTATCCCGCCTGTGGAACAATGACAACAACGGGCCGGATAATTCGTGCACGCTGTCCGCCTGCCGCCAACGCCTGGAATTCCTCCTCTCGGCCGTTCACGGGCAGGCTGTATCGCTGCGGGTCGCCCCACCTCCGCCGCCGCCATCTGCGCTATCCCGGCTGTTTGGCCGCATTCCCCGACATCTGATCGAAACCCGCGCGTTGCCGGCAAACGATGGCACCGCGATTTTCCTGCCCATGCAACTTCCTCCGGGCGAACAGAACGGGCTTTCCCCGCACCATTTCTTTCGACTGCTCGCCCTGCAGCAAGCCGGACGCGCCCGGCGACGGGCACAGCAAATGGCGCCTGCTGATGCGTTGTTGACGCTTGATCTTTTCCAACTGAGCGAAGCTGCTGCCGCAGATCATACCCTCGCCCTTCATTTTGCCGGACTGCGGCATGACCTTACGACCTTACGCCGCGCGATGCTTTCGCAGCGGCCGCAGCCCGCGCTTCTGAATAAGATGGAACAGGCGGTGGAAGAACTTTATTGGGGCGTACTCAAGGCTTGTCCGGATGACATTCCTCCCCCGCTTGGTCTTGCGCGGAAGCCCGAGGATTCGCTTGGCTGGGCGGTAGAGATGAGCATGAAGATCTCGACCCGAACAAGGATGCCCGCGGTTCGCTATCGGGGATGCGCCAAAGATCTGTGGTGGGGCAAGATGCTGCCGCCCTCCCCCGGAAATCCACCTGTCCGATACGAGGAAGCACTCCGGGATATGACGCAGCCTGCCGCAAACCCGGGGCGCAGCGCGAATCTTTCCCGTCGCCCGCAAGCCCGGGAAAAAACTCCCGATGAGGATGACCAGATGCAAGGGATGTGGATGGTGCAGAAGGATGATCCGCAGCAGCACGTCGAAGACCCTGCGGGCCTCCAGCGGCCGGCTGACCGTGACGATGACGCTGATGCCGCCGATCTGGCGGATTCCCTGTCCGAACTGCCGGAAGCACCGCTCATCTCATCTTCGAAAACCGTGCGCGAACTCCTGCTGGCGGATGATCCCCTTGATCAACGGACGACGCTCGTCCTCCCCGGCACAGGAGTGAGGCACGGCATTGCCTACCCTGAATGGGATTTCCGCGTTTCGCGTTATCACAAGGAGGGTGCCATCGTTCGGCTTCAACCGCCATTGCTGGGAGATGTCGCCTGGGCAGAATCCGTCGTGGCAAGATGCCCCGCCCTGCTGCGGCAAGTTCAGCTTCGGCTTGAGGGGCTGCGACCGCGACGGATTCGCTACCACCGCCAACCGGAAGGAGAGGAGATCGATATCAATGCCTGGGTGAATGCCTTCGCGGAACGACGAGCAGGCTTGCCCCCGCAGGATCGCTTGTATCAATCGGTAAAAGCAGCGCGGCGCGACATTGCCGTTGCATTGCTGATCGATATCAGCGGTTCGACCGATGGCTGGGTTTCTCAGGAGTTGCGCATCATCGACGTTGAAAAGGAAGCGCTGCTGCTCGTTTATCTGGCATTGGCCAAACTGGGTGACCCTTTCTGCATTTATGCTTTTTCGGGAGAAGGCCCCCAAAACGTCTCATTATGGCCCTTGAAGAATTTTGAAGAGAACGACCGGATACTTGTGCAACGCCGCATTGCAGCATTGGAACCGCAGCTCTACACGCGCGCGGGAGCTGCGATTCGCCACACCACCAGCCTGCTCGCCGCCACCAGCGCCCGGTATCGCCTGCTTATCCTGCTGTCGGACGGAAAACCCAACGATGTCGATCGCTATGAGGGGCGCTACGGAGTGGAAGACATGCGCCAGGCCGTGACGGAAGCCCGTCTCCAGGCTATTCATCCGTTCTGCATTACCGTCGACCGGCAGGCGCCGCAATATCTTGCCCGGGTGTTTGGCGCCCGGCACTACGCCGTATTGCAGCAGGCGGAAACGCTTCCTGTTGTCCTGGCAGACGTGCTCAGAAGGCTGATCAGGCAGTGAGCTTCACTCCTCTGGCGACCCATGAATTGCCGCCGTCCCGCGCATTCCTGCGATAATTCTTCCTCAGCCTGGCCGTTTTCCCCACAGCATTTTGGTTTGCGGCGGTCTGCTGGTTTAAAATAACGATCTTGCCCGCAACCGCCGAGCTTGAGCGAAACCGGTTAAAATCCAACTGAAATCCTTTGCATTTATTACTGGAGAGACATTGTGCTGTTTGAGCGCGTCAAACCTGTGGATCAAATTCTGGAGTCGGCTGAAACCCGAGGGCTCAAACGACAGCTTGGCGCATTTGATCTGACCATGCTGGGAATTGGCGCCGTCATCGGCACCGGCATCTTTGTATTGACTTCGGTTGCCGCGGACAAGGCAGGTCCGGGCATGATGTTTTCCTTCCTCATAGCCGGGTTTGTCTGCGCGCTCGCCGCCCTTGTCTATTCTGAAATTGCCGCGATCGTACCGGTGGCAGGATCGGCCTACACCTACTCTTATGCGGTGTTCGGTGAACTCGCCGCATGGATGGTCGGCTGGGCGCTGATTCTGGAGTATGCGATCGCCGCAGCAGCGGTAGCCGTTGGCTGGTCCGGTTATATCAATGGCTTCCTGAACGAAATAGGCTACGGGCTGCCGGTTGCCCTGACGGCAGGACCGGCGGACACGATTGCCGGGGCGGACGGGACCCCATCGGCAGGAGGATTCAACCTGCTGGCATTTCTGGTGTCGTTGTTCGTCACCGTGCTGCTGGTCATGGGCACGACAAAAAGCGCGAGGTTTACGGCAGTTCTGGTTGTCATAAAAATTATCGCGCTTACTGCATTTATCATTCTTGCCTTGCCGGCGGTAAATTCCGTAAATTTCCAACCCATGCTGCCCAACGGATGGGGCACACCGCTTTCAGGAGTGGGAATCCTGGGTGCCGCTGCCTCCATCTTCTTTGCCTATGTCGGATTCGATGCTGTTTCCACCGCAGCCGAAGAAACGAGCAACCCAAACCGTAATGTGCCGATAGGATTGATAGCTTCATTGACGATTTGCACTCTCATTTATCTCGTCGTCGCCTACGCCGCAGTCGGAGCAGTGGGAGCGCAGCCGGGAGGTGATTTGTCCCTCTCCAAAGAACCGCTGGCATTTGTGCTGCGCGAGGTCGGTTACCCGACCATAGGCAACTGGGTGGCTTCGGCGGCAATTGTCGCACTGCCCTCCGTCGTGCTCATGATGCTCTATGGACAGACCCGCGTCCTCTTCACCATGTCTCATGATGGATTGATGCCCAGTATTTTTTCTCATGTACACAAACGCTTTCACACTCCCCATATTGTCACCCTGGTCACGGGAACGGCCGTCGCGCTGTTCGCTGCCATGTTTCCGGTAGGCATGCTGGCTGATATTTCCAATTCCGGGACGCTCTTCGCTTTCTTCATGGTCGCTCTCGGCGTGATGGTCCTGCGGCGCCGTGCGCCCGATCTCCATCGGCCTTTCAAGACCCCTATGCTGTGGATGGTCGGCCCCCTGGCAATGGGGGGCTGCGGTCTGCTGTTCGTCAGCCTGGGGTGGGAAACAATCAGGCTATTCCTTGCTTGGGCAGGTACCGGCCTGATTATCTATTTCGCATATGCCCGCAAGCACAGCCATCTTGGAAAACAACAGGCAAACTAGTGCTTTCAGATTAAAATGACCGACATGTTTTCCCAATCCCGGTACCATGATTTTGGGTCCACCCGCCCATTCCATGAGTCGCACTGCCCCTGACAATTCGAACGCTGAAGACGAATGGTGGAAGAAAACCACCGTTTATCATGTCTATGTGCGTTCTTTTTACGACTCCAATGGCGATGGAATCGGAGATATCCAGGGCATCATCGAAAAACTGGATTATCTGCACGATCTCGGATATGAAACAATCTGGGTGTCGCCCTTTACGCAAAGTCCACAAAAGGACTTCGGCTACGACATCAGCGATTACCTCTCCATCTCTCCTGAATATGGCGATATGCCGCTCTTTGAGAAACTGGTTGAAGAGGTGCACCGGCGCAGCATGAAACTGATATTCGACCTGGTGCTGAATCACACTTCGAGCGAGCATTCCTGGTTCATCGAATCCGCAAGCTCGCGCGACAATCCCAAAGCCGACTGGTACGTCTGGAAAGATGGAAAAGGCAAAAAGGGTTTGAGGCGCCCAAATAACTGGCGCGCCATGGCAGGTAACAAAGCCTGGACTTACCATCCGCGACGGAAGCAATTCTATTACACCGCTTTCCTCCCTTTTCAGCCCGACCTGAACTACCACAATCCTGAAGTCAAACAGGCGATGTTCGAGGTCATCAGATTCTGGCTGAACAAGGGGGTGGATGGATTCCGTCTCGATATCATCAGTGCCATCTACGAGGACTCAGAATTGCGCAGCAACCCTCCCAGTCCCCGTTTGACCCCATCGGATAAATCGCTGTCCATCTTTTTCCAGAACCTGAAAAACAATTTTCTCCACGAAAAGAGCTTCGAATTCGCTATCGAGCTGCGGCGCGTAGTGGATGAGTTCGATAACCCCAAAAGGGTGCTTATCGGGGAATCACATGGAGATGAAGCACTGATCCATCGCTTCTGTCGAAACGATGGGCAGCATGGATTGCACGCTGTTTTTCTTTTCAAGGCCATTTCCACACCTTTCAAGGCGGAAAAATACCGCGAAATGCTGATGACATTCGAGAAGCATTTTCCCGAACCGCTGATACCCACTCTCGTCTTTGCCAACCATGACCGCAACCGTGTCATCAGCCGCCTGGGAGGGAGTATAGAAAAGGCAAAACTGCTGGCCCTGTTCCAGTTTACCTGCCGGGGGATTCCCTTCACCTACTTCGGTGATGAGATTGGCATACCTCGGGTAAGAATTCCCCTGAAAGACGGAAAAGATGCGATTGCCATCCAGCATAAATGGGTACCGCAGTTTCTGGTTGATCGCAGCAGTGAAATTCTCAATCTAGACGAGTGCCGTACCCCGATGCTATGGAATGAAAGGCCCAGGGCAGGCTTTTGTGGGAGTTCAGCAGAGCCCTGGTTGCCGGTGGCAGACAGCTTCAGGGAAATAAATGTGGAAAAACAGATTTCGGAACCGCATTCCCTTCTCAATTTTTACAGGAAAATCCTCCTGTTTCGCAACAGGACGCCAAGCTTGCATGCGGGGCGCCTTGAAATCTTGCATGACCTCTGCAACCGGAAAATTCTCGCCTACCGCAGAATATTCAATGAAGAGAAGCACGTAGTGCTCCTCAACATGTCCCGCCAGCGGGTTAAAATCCCCTTGAATAAACCCGTACTGCTTTCCACGCATCCTCAAAGCCCTGTGCATCAATTACAACCTTTCGAAGGGCGCATCATCAACGAATCGCATTGACAACGGCAGCGGGAATCTTTCTTTCTCGCTGAGAAGAATGCGGGCTAACCCTGTCAGTTTCATTTGAATGAGTGTTTTCAATATCTACTAGGAGTATGACCTGTGGTAATTCTTCAAGCTTTAACGCGCAACATCATTTCTGCAATTCTGTCTGCAATCCTCATGCTGCCGACGGTGTTGCTGGCCGATTCAACCAGCAGGCCGCTCAAGGCAAGCGTAGAGACCCATGAACAGCCTGGATTCAGAGCGGATTGTCCTTCCAAATTCGGTGGTACCACTACAGGTATCGGCAAAAGTACCCACATGGGCAAGGTTTCGCTCAAGGCGATCGACTGCATTACCCCCATGGAGGATCACTTTATTTTCGAGGGCACGTTCACCTTGACGATGGCAAACGGCGATACCGTTACCGGCTTGTACAAAGGTGCATTTGTACCGGCCGATGATCAATCCAGGTACAACCTGAGGGATGCGAAATTTGAAATAAGCAGCGGAACAGGGCGTTTTAGCGGAGCAAGGGGAATTGCGGAATTGAAAGGAGATCAGGATATCGCGACCGGGAAAGGGAAAATTGAAATTGATGGAACGGTTTCATACTGAACCGCTGAACGGGGATAACAGTGAAAGAGGAATTCTGCCCAGGTTCCCGGCGGCGGATGAATACTTACTATGTCCCGGGAATTCCGGAAATCCTCGCTGCCCCTCGTCGAAGGTTCTGGCATATAAAAAACCCGCTTAGTGCGGGTTTTCTCACTACTCACGCTGATTGTTTTTGTTTTCGGCGTGCCATAAAGCCCATCAGGCCAAGACCTGCCAGGAACATTGCGTAGGTCTCCGGTTCTGGAACTACTCCAGCCACAGGAGTCTGGGTCAGGGAAAATGTATATGTGTTCCCAACACCAGGATCGGGCAAGTCAAGACTGTAATATGACTGAATCGCAGTTTCCCCAGCTTTCAGCTCTCCCGTGAAGTTAAGATCTCGGGGGCCAGTCGGTTCAAAAAGCGCAGGTTGATTTATTGATGAAGAATCGAGTGTGAAGCTGGGAGTGAAATCGGGTGCGAAAAAATCATCAGCCGAGTTAAAGCTGGTAAAGACTACACCATCCCTTGGAGCGCTTGATGACTCATTGATGTGCAAGTGAAAGCTTGAAAAAGCTTCCGGCGTATTATTCTTGATCGCGTCGTATATATGGTAAGGGACACTAACACCAGTACCATCTTCGTGAGCAACCGTGAACTTGAGAGTGATGGGATTAACACTTGAAAACGTCGTTGAAAAATTCAAAACTGCTGACGAACCTAATTCACTAAAAGAAAATGACCCCAAGCCTGGTCCGCTTGCTGTAACTCCGGTAATGACGGAAGAGGCGTCTGCTGTAGCAGCCGATCCTCCAAAAATCATAGCAGCGATTAGATGTAGTAGTTCAGATTTAATCTGACAGTAGGGCCTTGCGAAAAGCGGGGTTACCCGGTTTGATAGAGGTGCGAATCTTTATCAAATTGAGCGCTGAAAGCGCAAAGGAGTAACCCCATGAGTAGTGTTCAACAAAATGTTATTAAGCACAAGGTAGGGCTGCTTAATCTGGCAGCCGAGCTTGGCAATGTATCGCGTGCCTGCAAGGTGATGGGCTTTTCCCGGGATACCTTCTATCGGTATCAGTCAGCGATGGAAAATGGTGGTATCGATGCCCTGATTGATGCCAATCGAAGGAAGCCCAATCCCAAGAATAGAGTTGAAGAAGCAGTCGAGATGGCGGTAGCTGCATTTGCCCTTGAGCAGCCTGCATTCGGGCAAGTGCGCGTTTCCAACGAGTTACGCAAACGCGGCATCTTCATTTCTCCTTCAGGCGTTCGCTCTGTCTGGCTGCGCAGGGACCTGGAATCATTCAAGAAGCGGTTGGCGGCACTGGAATGTCATATCGCGCAGACTGGAGAAGTGCTGACCGAAGCGCAGGTTAGTGCCCTGGAGAAGAAGCAGGACGACGATGTCGCCCATGGGGAGGTGGAAACCGCCCATTCAGGCTACCTTGGCAGTCAGGATACCTTCTATGTGGGCACGATCAAGGGCGTGGGTCGTATTTATCAGCAGACCTTCGTCGACACCTACTCCAAGTGGGCCACAGCCAAGCTCTATACGACCAAAACGCCGATTACAGGCGCGGATTTGCTCAACGATCGGGTACTACCCTTCTTTGCAGAACAGGACATGGGCCTGATCCGAATTCTGACCGACCGAGGCACTGAATATTGCGGCAAGCCAGAGACTCACGATTATCAGCTCTATCTGGCGCTCAATGATATTGAACATACTCGCACCAAAGCCAATCATCCGCAGACCAACGGCATCTGTGAGCGCTTTCACAAGACGATCCTGCAAGAGTTCTACCAGGTCGCGTTCCGGCGCAAGATATACCGATCAATCGAGGAGTTGCAAATTGACCTGGATGACTGGCTGCACTACTACAATCACGACCGCACTCATCAGGGCAAGATGTGCTGCGGGCGAACACCCATGCAAACATTAATTGACGGAAAGGAGGTGTGGAACGATAAAATCACATTACTGAACAGTTGAATCTGATCTGACAACTGCACCAGTCAAATCGGGAAACTGTCTGATGGGATCGCGACTACTACAGATTAGAGATTTTGTTGTTACATTCATTATTTTCCTCCAAAAAATTAAATTTTCCCTCTTGTTACTTACGCCGATCGTTAAATGCTAAAGCCTATTCGTCGGCGTTCGAATGGCATCTTAGATAATCTGCATATGTATTTATATTGAGAAGAGCAGGCGATGAGGCTACTTACAGCTCTTCATTACGCTGCTGTTCCGTCATGCACAAAATTTTATTAATACAGCCTTAAAGCGGGCTCATTGATCTGCAAATCTTTTGCGTTCTGCTCGGCGCTTCCGGCTTTAACATATGACGGGATCAATAAAATGAACGCCTGTCCCACACGGTTGAGCTCATTGTCCGATCGATTATTTTTCTGTTTTAATTTCCGGCAATCATTAGACCGGATGATAATTGCCGGAATTTCTATCTTCCCCGCAACTTATTATTGAGAGACTCTAACCATCCTGCTACGCAAGGAGGGGGGAACATCTTCCAGAAGAACAATGCGGGCGGTGTTTGGCTCAACTGCTCTAGCCCGCTTTGAGCCTTGCAAGGTGACATCTATTTCATTCGTATCCAGTTTCCACATGGCTCCCGTTGCAGGATCAACGATGAGCCAGCCAATAACTCCTCCAAATACCAGATTGCCTGCCACATACCAGCCGTTAACCCTTGTATCCACAGTAACGTTTTGTTCTGCAAACCCTTCTTTTTTTATGTTTACTGAGTACTTTTTACCGCTGAAATAACCCTTTTTCTTCTCGAGGGGCAAGGAGGTAGGCGTTTTGCCCTCGAATATTTTGGTGCCGGATTCATCCACAATCACGACAGTTGCCTGATCAGGTGCACTTCGAACATTCAGAGTTTCATGAGCACTGTTCCCCATGATGGTGGCACAAGCAGTCAGTACAGTCGAAGCGAATAAAACCGGCATTCCTTTCCACATCTTCATATTTCCCTCTTCTTCCTAACAATTGATAAAATGTAAAGCTTGAGTATGAGCTTTAGAATGCCATCCCGATAGAAAAACAGGCAGCATTCGCAGGCCCTGCTCTGACGCAGTTATTGATTATGGATAACAAAACAAGCAACGCTGCAACCCGCGGCAGACGTATCGAACCCGTCTGACGCGAGGTGAAAAGCAGCCTCTCGAGCTGACCCTCTTTCAGGTGGCCCACTCAGGCGGGCCATGTCTATCAAGTTTGCTTTCTTCATCACCGCTTCTCTTGATCATCCGAGCTAGGATCGTGGAATTGAAAGGAAAAATCATAAAAATTCGGTTAAATATCGGTTAAATATTGCTCAACTTATTTTTCTCAACCTCCTCCATAAGACTTGAGATGTGTCAGGAGCAATGGAATGCAGACAACTTACTTGGAATTCCATCCTTTCAGGCTGGATAAGATCAACGCCATCCTATGGCGCAACGATCAAGTAGTACCGTTACGTCCGAAAAATTTCGCTATGTTGTGTTACCTGGCGGAGCGGGCTGGCACCCTGGTGACCAAGGATGAGTTGCTTGACGCGGTATGGCAGCGCCGCTTCGTCGGAGAAGCAGTGCTGAAAGTATGTATCAACGAAGTGCGGCGGGCTCTTGGAGACAGTGTTTCCGCTCCCACCTATCTTTTAACCGTTCCCAAACGCGGCTACCGTTTCATCGCGCAGGTTACTGAAGTCAAGTCGTCAGAGGAAGTGGAAGAAGTAATCTGCCCCGTTTTCCCCAAAAACCAGCGCTCTGACAAGGTCGCATATTGGATAGACCGCCCGTCTCCACAAGCTCGCTTGCTGACAATCTGGCAAAAATCACTGGTGGGTTCGCGCCAGATCGTTTTTGTTACCGGGGAAAGTGGAATCGGCAAGAGCACGCTGATCGAGATGTTTCTCTCCACAATATCCAGTCAAAGCCCGGGGGTTTTGCGCATGCGCTGCATAGAGCGCTTTGGCCAGGGTGAAGCCCTGCTCCCGATGATCGAGGCAATTGAAAAGCGTTGCAATGCGCCAGGGGGGGGAAAACTCGTTGAACTGTTATATCGTCACGCACCGGTTTGGCTTGCGCAATTGCCGTCCGTGCTTCGCCCCGAGGAGCGTGTGGCGCTTCAGCAGGAGATTTTTGGCGCAAGCCGGGAACGCATGGTACGGGAAGGTTGTGAACTGCTGGAAACCTTGAGCAAAGTGCCCCTGATTCTCGTGCTTGAGGATCTTCATTGGAGTGATCATGCGACTCTTGATTTTTTAAGCTTGCTTGCGCAGCGTCATGTGCCAGCATACTTGATGGTGCTCGCCACCTATCGCCCCATCGATGCAAGCCAGCGGGTGCACCCAGTTACAGAAGTTCACCGGGATTTGCAGTTGCGAGGAATCTGTTCTGAAGTCGCCCTTGAGCCGTTTTCCTGCAATGAAGTCAAACATTACCTCACTCGACGTTGCCCAGGCATAAATATTCCCGATTCGATCAGTCAGGCACTTTTCATAAGAACCGGTGGACATCCTTTGTTCATATCCAATCTGATCGAATATTTAATGGAGCAACATCAATGGTCACCGTTATCCCAGCAGATCGGAATCGATACAGCGCTGCCGGAAACGATCCGCCGCGTCATCGAGCGTGAAATCGAACGGCTCAGCCATGATGAACAACGGGTGCTGACGGTGGCGAGTGTCGCGGGAATGCGGTTTAGTGGGAACCTGCTTTGCAGTGTTCTGGGTATGGAGATCGCCGAAGCAGACCGCTGCTGCAATGCCCTGGTTAGACGAGGCCAGATATTGGTGTCCGATGGAATGGAGCAAAGCACGAAAGGAGTTGTCGCGGGCTACTATGCATTCCGCCATGCCCTGTACCTCGAAGTCTTCTACCAACGGCTTTCTCCCTCCGAAACGATACGAATGCACCTTCGCATCGGAGAATACCTTGAAAAGGCATACGGCGAGCAAAACGTGGAGCATGCAGGGGAACTCGCCCTGCATTTTGAAAACGGATGGGATTGGCTTCGCGCCATCCGCTATCTCGTGCAGGCGGCTGACAACAGCACCAGGCGCTTTGCCAATCGGCAGGCACATGACTATCTGGCGCGCGCCGTTCGAATGATAGAACGCTTGCCTGATGAGCAACAAGCGAAAACACGCATAAGCCTCCTCAAGCAATCAGCGGCGGTAAGACGCTCAATGGGCGATATGGCAGGAGCAAAAACTGATCTGGAGAAAATGCTGGCAGCCGCCAAAGCTTTGGGAGACAGCCGGGAACAGGCGGTGGGACTCCTCGAATTGAGCCGCGTCCTTGTTTTGTTGAACCGTCTTGAATGTCTCGAGTTTGCGGAGCAGGCGGTCTCTGCTTCCACAGCACTTGAAGACAAGGTTTTTCATTCAATCGTCAAGGGCATGTGGGGTGGCTTGAATCTGTTGCTCCGGCCATGGCGGGAGGATTATTCTGCCGCTTGTCACGAGTCTATGGATGCGGTGCGCGCAACGGGAAATCCCCTGGCTCTTCACTCGCGCTTGACTCAGCATATTTACGTTGAACTGCTTGCCTCGAATTACCAGGCTGCTGCGACGACAGCAGTCGAAGCTCTGGCGTTATCACGCGTAATGGGAGATGGCTACATGTTCATCGCGGGCCATTATTACTATGGATTAACGCTGCTGCATAAGGGTGAATGGGGCAGATTGCGCGAAACCGCAGAGCAAAGCAGGCGCGCGTTCGAGGGGCATGACGCTGGCTTGCTGCTTCGGTTGCATCGCCACATCCTGCTGGGATGGTTGCATGTGGTAAGTGGCGATTTTTCGGGTGCCAAAGCGTATTGCGAGGAAGCGCTGTCAGAAGGCGTCGGTGCCTGGGCTGACTTCGTTTCGGTTCATTGTTCCGCAATCCTGGGAAAGGCCTTGCACGGGCTAAAAGATTATGCGGGAGCCATTCGATGCTTTGACGCTTTTTTTCAGGCGGAAAAGAATAATGCTCTCCCGATATTCTCCAACTATTTCTTCCCTGCTTGCTTGGGAATGGGAGAAACATGGCTCGCACTGGGAAAACTGGATAAGGCGCGTCGCTATGCGCAGCGCTTATATGATCTTTCCAGCGGTCCCTCTGAACGCACCTACCTTGCACTCAGTCATCGCCTGTTTGCCGAGATTGCGATAGTAGAAGAGAGCTGGGACGAAGTACATTCGCATATTACAAAAGCACTTGAAATCGTGGAAAATGCGGAAATTCCCCTTGCAGCCTGGAGGGTCTACGCGACTGGAGAAAAACTGCATTATCGGCAGGATGACGGGAAAAGGATGGGTTACTACCGATCAAAAAAACAGGATGAAATCGATCAACTCCTCAACTCTCTTCAACCGTCGGATCCTTTAAGGAAACATTTGCTGAATCTTGCTGGAACCCATGAATGCGATTCTCTTTCACCGGTCAGATACAGCCCGCTTTAAGGTCCCTCACGGCCTCCGGCTTCCCATGTACACAGCAAACCGTTAAGGGGCAGTGGCGACAGCCCGAGTCAATTCTCGGGACAGCAACGGCAGAAGTAGGCAAAAGTTGATTTTTCCGGGCTCTCAACTCCGACTATCAACTATAGAGCGGGCCGGCACTCTCCCCCGCTCATCCTCCTTCAGCATCCGGATCGGCCCAGTGTCTGGACATTCCCGCGGCAAACAGGAACATCCACATGACCAGAACAAACGGGAACGTGAGAGTCGGCAAGCCTATGGGGGTAAGGAAGCTGGCAAGGCCTGCCTGGCATACAACTGTCATCAGGCCCGCCAGCACGGCGAGAGCGGCACTTTTCCCGCTGGGTTTGAGAAACACCCAGCCAATGGCCATCATCGTCAAAACCGGATTGAATGCGTACAGACCCATTTCGATCGCATTCAGGTTTGCGTTCAGAAGGGTCGGAAAGACGATGCCGACAAAGGCTCCGCCTACCGCCATCAGGGCGCCGCGCAGGGAAACAATGGCGATGCCGGCCAGAAACAGAATACCGACTGTCACACTATCCGCGAACATGACTTCGCCCACCCCCTTGAATAGCGCGACGGGCCAGTTTTCGACGGCCAGCCCGCCCGCGCCTGGAACAGCAACGGGAATACCGGCAGCCGGCAAAACGGGACTGCGGGTGAAACTTTCAAAACCGTAGACCGCGACCAGGAACATCCACGAGGTCAGGACAAATGGCGAAGTCGAGGCAGGAACCTGGTAGGGGCGAAGAATTCGCATGAGAGCAGCCAGCACGACACTCGATAATATCGATGCAAGAATGACGTACAGCCATAACTGCGGGGAATGCTCCAGAAACAGGAACAGACAGGGACCTACCAGCGTCCCGTTGAAGCCATACAGGCCGGCGTCGATATCCTTTTTCGAGAACGCCAGCAGATGGGCAGTCACGGTACTCGTGAGCACTCCTACGGTTGCCGCTGCCCCGGCAGCCACTCCGCCGATAAAGAGCGCTATCAGAAAAATGAGTCCGGTTAATGCGTTACAGCAGAAAAATACCTGTCCAACACCTCTCAGAATCACCCGCAGGGGTTGAGGGAACGCGCGGTCGACTCGGGATGCCCAGTCCATGATATATGGAAACCCTTACAAAACTATGTATGAAAGATGCAGTAGCGCGCTTTTGCCAGGCTGCCGGAAAAGGAAATCAGGCATGATGATGCTGTGACCGGACCTCATCCAGCAGTCCCTGCTTCACGATGAAGTCGATTACCTGGTCGACTCCTTCCCCCGTATGCAGGTTGGTAAACACGAAGGGCCGTTCGCCACGCATTTTCCTGGCGTCCCGTGCCATGATTTCGAGATTTGCTCCCACGTAGGGAGCAAGATCGATCTTGTTGATGATGAGTAACGCAGCACGGGTAATACCGGGCCCGCCCTTGCGCGGCACTTTTTCGCCCCCGGCCACGTCTATGACATAGATCGTCAGATCGGAAAGTTCGGGGCTGAAGGTGGAAGCAAGGTTGTCGCCGCCCGATTCGATCAGAATGAGATCGAGTTCCGGAAAATCGGCAGTCATGCGCGCGACGGCCTCGAGATTGATGGAAGCATCCTCCCTGATGGCCGTATGGGGACATCCCCCCGTTTCCACGCCCATCAGACGCTCCGGGGGCAGCGCATCGGCACGCAGGAGAATTTCCATATCTTCCCTGGTATAGATGTCATTGGTGATGACAGCCATTTCATACCGATCGCGCATTCTCTTGCTGAGCGCTTCACACAAGGCCGTTTTTCCGGAACCTACGGGACCACCGATTCCGACACGGAGTGGATTAGATTGTTTGTTCATTTTCTGTTCCCATCAAGAACTACGATCGATAGATTCGGCTGTATTGAACCTCGTGTTGCATCGACAGCAGCGACAAGCCGGGAGCCCAGCTCGACAACTCATCATCCGTAAGCTGGCTTGCGCGAATCGAGCAGGCTTCAATGACGGGATGCAGGGACAATAGCAACCGCTGCCCCGAAAGCTGGCCCAGCGGAACCGATTTGACACAGGCCAGCACCTGATTCTCGGCCATTGAAAACAGCATGCCCAGCAAGCTCTCTTCGTGCGGGATACCCAACGCTTCGGCAGCACATGCAAATGCCGTGGGGAGCGGAATCGCCTGTTGGTTTTCCAGGATTGCCCGCATCGAATCATCCCCGAGCTTGAGATCGATGACCAACTTTGCCAGTGAATACCCCATCTGCACCGTTTCGGCACGAAACTCCGAGGTCTCGCGGGAAGCAACGAAGCATTCCGTCCAGAAGCTTACCGCAGCCTCATCCCGCTCCGAAAAGGCCTTCAACAGACGTTGCAGAATCGGCAACTCGAAATCCGTAAAAATTCCCAGCATTTCAACGAGCCACTCGCGTGCGGAGGTTTCATCTCGAACCAATCCTTGCTCAATGGCCGATTCCAGGCCCTGGGAATACGTATAAGCCCCGATCGGAAGCGAAGGGCTGGCAAGGTGCAACAGGGCCAGCAGGGCGCGGTATTCTTTCATTATTACCGGGAAGGAATGTCGGAGGGACGATGGATTTTCTGGTGCACCGGAATCGGAGCGAGCGGACCATGGGCATGCCCCTGGCTCGACTCCCCATGATGATGATGCCCTCCGCTGCCGTATGCCCCCGCCTCCGGCTCGAACTGTGCATCTTCCTCGATGACTGTTGCCCCGAGTCCTTCCAACATTTCCTTCAGCACGTTGTCGCGGGCGATGCGCAAAAACCCTTCACCCACCTGGGTCTGAGTATGGCGGTTACCCAGATGGAAGGCACAACGCAGCAAGTCATGCGGGTTTGCACAGGTGATGCGGTAGGTGGATTCCCGGGCGGCAACGATCTGAACCACGCGACCGTCGTCCCCCATGAGCAAATCGTTGTGCCGCAGCACGGTGCCTCGCGGGATGAAAATGGCTACTTCTTCCCCTGAGGAAAGTGCGGTGCGCAGGCGGCTGTTTTCGCGCGACTCATACGGTAGCACGAGCTGTGCGGATACTTTGTCCGCAGAGTTTATCCTGGTGTTCAAGGTGAGCATCTATAGCCCCTAAAAAAGGAAATACCTTTGCGCCATCGGCAGAACGTCCTCCGCCCCGCAGGTCAGCAACTGTCCATCCGCCCGAACTTCGTATGTTTCCGGATCGACTTCCATTTTAGGTGTCGCCGAGTTATGGATCATATCTTTCTTGCGCAGGTTGCGCGTATTCTTGACCTCGATCAGATTCTTATCCAGCTTCAATTGATCGACCAGACCTGCAGCCAGCGCTGCCTGTGAGACAAAGGTAAAGCACGAGGTCTTGATACCCCCGCCATATCCCCCGAACATGTAACGGTAATGGACAGGTTGCGGGGTGGGAATCGAGGCGTTCGGATCACCCATTAAAGATGCCGCAATCATTCCACCTTTCAGAATCACGGAAGGCTTTACGCCAAAAAACGCGGGCCGCCACAACACCAGATCTGCATATTTGCCCACCTCCACCGAACCGAGGGCGTGCGAGATGCCATGTGTGATCGCCGGATTGATGGTGTATTTGGCGATGTAGCGTTTGACGCGGAAATTATCATTCTTCGATGTATCTTCCTGCAAAGTCCCGCGTTGTATTTTCATTTTGTGCGCGGTTTGCCAGGTACGCAGAACCACCTCTCCAATCCGCCCCATCGCCTGCGAATCAGAGGACATCATGGAGATTGCACCCATATCCTGCAGTATATCCTCCGCAGCTATGGTCTCCTTACGAATGCGCGACTCGGCAAACGCGAGATCTTCCGGGATGTTGGCATGAAGGTGATGGCATACCATCAGCATGTCGAGATGTTCATCCAGCGTGTTGATGGTATAAGGCCGGGTTGGATTGGTTGATGAGGGCAGCACGTTTTCCTGACCTACGACGGCGATGATGTCCGGCGCATGCCCTCCACCGGCCCCCTCGGTGTGGAAAGTATGGATGGTACGGTCCTTCATGGCTGCAATCGTGTTTTCCAGATATCCGCCTTCATTGATGGTATCTGTGTGAACGGCAACCTGGACATCATACTTGTCCGCCACCGCCAGGCAATTGTCGATAGCTGCGTAGGTCGAACCCCAGTCTTCGTGCAGCTTCAGTCCGCATGCCCCGGCAAGAATCTGCTCTTCCAGCGGGGTCGGAAGACTTACATTTCCCTTGCCGTAAAAACCGGTGTTCATCACCATGCCATCCGAGGCCCGCAACATGGAATGAATATGCCAGGGGCCCGGCGTACAGGTCGTGGCTGCCGTGCCCGCTGCCGGGCCAGTGCCTCCCCCCAGCATCGTGGTAATGCCATTCATCATCGCATCTTCTGCCTGCTGCGGGGAAATGAAGTGGATATGTGAATCGATTCCACCCGCGGTCAGAATCATGTTCTCGCCGGCTATGATTTCCGTCGCCGCGCCGATCGACATCGTAACATTCGGCTGGATATCGGGATTGCCCGCTTTGCCGATCTCGGCGATCCTCCCGTTCTTCAGACCGACATCAGCCTTGACGATGCCCCAGTGGTCGATGATTACCGCGTTGGTGATGACCGTATCCATCACTTGATCGTGATTGTGCTGTGATTGCCCCATGCCGTCGCGTATTACCTTGCCGCCCCCGAATTTCACTTCTTCACCATAGGTGGTGAAATCCTTCTCGATTTCGATCATCAGCTCGGTATCAGCCAGGCGAATCCGGTCGCCGGTCGTAGGGCCCATCAATTCCGCGTAAGTCTGGCGGGAAACCTTGAAACTCATTCTTTAGCTCCTTTCTCGTTTGATGCGGCGATCTCTACTTAAGCTTGCCCATTACTTTCTGGTTGAATCCATAGACGATCCGGTTACCCGCCAGCTCCACCAGTTCCACTGTCCGTTCCTGCCCGGGCTCGAAGCGCACGGCCGTTCCGGCCATAATGTTCAGGCGCATGCCGTAGGCTTCCTCGCGATCGAATTTCATCGCCGAGTTGACTTCGTAAAAATGAAAATGGGAACCAATTTGAATCGGGCGATCGCCACCATTTGCAACCTTCAATGTCTTTGTCTTTCTGCCGACATTGAGTTCGATCTCGCCGGGTTGTGTGGTTATCTCGCCTGGTATGAGGGGATCTCTTGCCTTTCTTACCGTCTTTGCCATTATTAATCTCCCACGGTTTCTCTTTATACGATTGGATTGTGGACGGTCACGAGCTTGGTACCATCCGGGAAAGTAGCCTCGACCTGAATATCGGGAATCATTTCCGGCACACCTTCCATGACATCGGCGCGTGTCAGAACTTTTCGCCCCTCCGACATCAGCTCTGCCACCGTATTACCGTCACGCGCCCCCTCGAGAATCGCGCAGGTAATCAAGGCAACCGCTTCGGGATAATTGAGCCGCAAACCGCGCGCCTTTCGTCTTTCCGCGAGCAATCCAGCAGTGAATATCTGGAGCTTGTCTTTCTCTCTCGGTGTCAGATCCATCGTATCTCCTCATTAAAAATCTCAAATGGTGCGGAAAAATGCCTCCCGCGATTTTCCAAGCACCATCCTCCAAAACTTGCAGAACAGAACAGCATCAGGTATTCCAGCTGCGCGGCACGATCGCAGGCCGGCCGAGCGTGATGGGGCGTACGGCCCGCCAGATGCAAAGCATCACATGTCTGGCCACTTCACTCGAATCTCCCAGAAAACGTGCCACCAGCAGCGATTTCAATTGGGTAATCCCCACCTGCCCCGATTCTCCGCCGATGCGCACCGCCTCTTCCCGTACAAGATCGATCGCCTGCGCTGGAAGGGGTTTGCCACTCATGATAAAAGTGGCGCAAACGGCGCGGCCGGCAAGTGCAAGCCTTCCATTCATCGCTTTGCTTCCGCCCTCCAGACGAAGCTTCTCAAACCAGACCAGCTTTCCCTCCTGGCGGATACTCGTATGCTGTTTTATCTCACCGCTATCGAACGATTCTCCGAATGCCGTACGACCAAAGCATAGAATCTCGCAACTCATGTAAACCGAATCTTTCTCCAGCTCGACCTCGTGATGGAGCATCACTCTTGCATTATTGAAAAAAATCGTTTCCTGCGGCATCCACTCCAGTACACCGCCTGCTTCCGCATGCAGGTAAACGTGCTGGCGTGCGGTCCGACCTTTGGATTTGTACCATTTTGTTGCGCCGGGAGAAGTTATCTGAGCATGAGCGGATGGACCGACATGTACTCGTATTCCCAATTCATCCCCTGCGACCACGCCTCCCGGCGGGTGTATGACAACAGCTTGGCATACCTCATAACCCTCCGGATAGAGAGGTTTCTGCACCAACAAGGGGCCATGATGATCTCGCTCCACCATGCGGGTGATGCCGGAACTCTCCGCAAACTTCAACCGCAAATGAGCTCTCAATGGAGAATCTGAAGCCATATTCACCTTCGGATCCGATGGCCTTCCTTCAGAAGAGGTGGGCGGGCACAGAGTAGCAATACTGCCGGATGAAGGTGTCGAATTCCCATCAGGCGGGTTCAAATGGGTTTTTGCGGCTGATTTCAAGATGGCGCTCCCGGAATAACTCAACTAAATCTCCTTCTCCGCACCTCAAACCTCATTCCCGGATAAAAAATCAAATGCATGCCGAGTGCTTGACCGAAATATGTAATGCCTACATTTGCAGTTGAAACGACAGCTTGAATACATCAACTTTCTCGCCAGCCACATCCGGCGCATAGTTCAGCCGTTTGGTGAATAGATCCCCGTGTTGGTAGTACGCTGAAATTCGAGCATTGAAACCGTCAATGATATAGTTGACACCCGCTTCAATTTCTTCCCTGTTGCTGCTGTTATTTGGCTGGATACTTGTGAATCGGCCATAGGGTTGAAACTGGCCAATACCGATCCTCATGGGCAGGAGATAAAGCCCGGTGACTGTCCACGATTTACCATCGAACATGCAAAAGCAATCTGGATCTTGAAACGCCGCAGGTGAATAGTTGGCATAAAACTGCTTGTACTCACCATTTGCGGTGATTACACCCATGTTCCGGGGTAGCACTTTTTCAAAAAGGGCGTCCCCGACCAGTCCCAGGAAATCACTTCGATGCGCGAAGGAGCCGGCGCCATTTTTCTGGTATGAAACGCCGAATGCAAGCGCGAGAATATCGCCGGCCTTGCCAAAATAGGTGCTGCTGGTATAGTAACCAGGATTCTTTTCTGGATTCAAGAAGTTATATGTGAAACGGCCAGCCCATAATACGTCATCGCCCTGATTGGGGCCGGCGCTACGGGATGACTGGACTCCGCGGTAGACACCGACAGCATATCCCAGAGTACCGCTGATGAAGCCAGGTTCAAGGCTTCCCCAGAATGTGCCTCCATCGTCGCGTCCATAGCGTCCAGCTCCACCGCTGCCAAATTTGGTACTGAAATCCTGGGAAAAAAAAGGTGTCTTGAAGGCGTCATGTGTTGATTGAAAAAAAGGACCGCTCAGTTCGCCCCGTTCGGTCGGCACCAGCATACGGCCCCCCCAGATGTTGAAATAACGGTTGAGCTCAAATTTTCCGATCGCATCGAGTACGTTGTACGACATCTTCGGATTATCCCCGGGATGGGTGTTGTTGCAGAAAAAACATTCCGTATTGACTTCGAACTTGAGGTACTGATGTATCTGCCCATTCAAGTAAAAACGGGCATTATCAATGCTGAAATCGCCGCTCCTGAGATTACCCGTGGCAGGATTTTCCACCCATAGCCCGGTTCCACGGAAACCTATTCCAAGCGTCACCCACTTAGTTTCGTCGATTGCATACTTTGGACCTTTTGGAAGCGTGACTTCTGCTGCCTGCGCCCACGAGGAGAGAAACAGGGAATCCATAATCAGCGCCAGTATCGCAAGCGATACGCTGCAAACATGAACGAGAAATTTCCGTGGCTTGCAGAAAAGTTTCCGCGGGCGCACCTCGACCGGTGCCGATTCATTATTTCGTACCTTATCTGCTCTTTGCATGAAGTTCTTCATTACCAAAGTTTCTTTTGTTACCCGACTGATAATCGGTTGCACAATCATGCAGGAATTTTTAGTATTCATCATTAGAAAACATCCACAGCTTCCAAATTTGGTATATGAAAATTTCTTGATATTTATTACATTACGGATCAAAGCTGCTTAAGCAGCCAGCCCTGGCTACAAAAAAACCCACCGCGGGTTCCTGATTATCGTGAATTTGTTCACGCTGATTTTCTGCAAAAAAAGCCCTGCTTGATGGCTATAGGGATATATATATAAAAATATGAGAATCGGTTTTTTCACGAATTTCTCTCTCGCCTCCATCCTATTCGTGCTCACCGTGCTCATATTTCTTTCTTCTCGGGCGTTAAACACGCTCGATGAGGTTACCGAGGCTGAACGTCAGAAGCACCGATCGCTACAACTGGCAAATGAGCTGTTTCGCAGTTCCGAGGATTTGACCAGGATGGCTCGCACCTATGCAGTAACAGGTGATCCTGCCTATGAGCATAGCTTTTTTGAAATACTCGATATCCGGAATGGCATAAGGCCGCGGCCTCAGGATTATCCGATTGCCTATGCTCATCTGGAAAATACCCACCCCCCCGGTGCAAGGGAAAATACGATTTCTCTCATGGAATTGATGCGCCGCGAAGGTTTCAGTGAAGGGGAACTGGATCTGCTGCGGCAGTCGCAGGAAAATTCGGACAACCTCGTCAGGCTGGAAAAGCAGGCATTCGCCGCCGTAAAAGGACTATGTGAAGATCAACAGGGGAATTTCAATGTGCCTTGCCCCTCCCGGCGCAATTTTGCGATCGATCTTTTGTTTGGCAAGCGTTATGAGACTGAGAAAATCAGAATCATGGCACCCATCAACCAGTTCATGCTCGAACTCGACACACGCACCCGGAATAAACTCAGTAATCTGCAGCTCAAGTTCGAGCAACAAATCCTGCTGATACTGGTTGTACTATGCTTTGCGCTGTTCTTTGCGACTCTTGCCACTTTTTATACACGCCGCAACATTCTGCTTCCCCTCGATTACCTCAGACGCCAGGTAAGCGGTATTGCACAAGGCAATTATTCGACTCGTTGTGCTATTTCCACCCGCAATGAAATCGCCGAGCTGGGAGCAGGTTTCAATTCCATGGCAGAAGCCATTGAACATGAAATTATCAAACTTAGACAAGTCGAAGAATCGCTGCGCGAACGGCTGAAGGAAATTAACTGCTTTTATTCGATCCGGCGAGGCATGGAGTCCTCATCGCTGGAAGAAGTATGCGACACAATCGCGACCGAACTCATCGCAGCAATGCAGTTTCCACATCTCGCCGGTGTCAAAATCGAAATGGATGGCAAGGAACTTGTATCCGATCCATACCACGGAAATCATGTACATGAATTGCAAAAACAGATCACCGTTCACGGTGAGATACGTGGCTGGATAAAACTGTTTTATCGCGGGGACCGGTTCTTTCTGCTGCCAGAGGAGCAGAATCTGATCGATGTAATCGGAGACGACCTGGGACGATGGCTGGAACACCAGCAGACCGAGGCACGGGTTCTGGTGGAGCAGGAACTCCGGGTGCGTGACGCAGCGATACGGGAATTTGCCGCCCACCTCGAGCGAATGCGGGAAGAAGATCGCAAATATATTGCACGGGAGATCCATGATGAGCTCGGCCAGCTTCTGGCGGCGCTGCACCTGGAAATCTCGTTGCTAAGAAGCGCGAAAGATCATGGCAGCGAACGGCTTGAAACCATCAGACACAACATGGCCGAACTCGTCGAGAAAGCGGGCCAGAGCGTGCACAATGTGGCGGAACATTTACGTCCTGCTTCACTGGGACTGGGAATCGAATCGGCCCTTACAAAACTGACCAGCGAGTTCAAAAAACATACCGGCATCTATTGTGACCTGCGACTACCCGAGGAACCGGTGAACCTGGACGAAGACCAGACTGTTGCAATATTCCGTATCGTCCAGGAGTCACTGACAAACGTGACGCGGCACTCAGGGGCGAACCGTGTGGAAATCCGGTTATTCCGGGAAAAGGACGAAGTCATTGTCGAAATTTGCGACAATGGCAGAGGATTCGATCCCGAGAGTGCGAAAAAAGGAAAGTCATTTGGATTGGTTGGAATGCGAGAACGGGCCGCAGCACTCCGGGGTTATATCGCTATCACAAGTGGGCCAGGTCAAGGTGCGTTGGTTCGTGTATCAATTCCGCTGAGGCGAAACGAGCATTTTGATTGCACTGCCTCTGGCATTACAAATAGCCCATCCCTCCTTCATTCCATTGTTGCGGAGTACCGCGCGCTGCCCGTATCTTCACAAAATAATGGAATATCCGTTTCATGAGCATCGCTGAGTACCCGTTTTCAGGAGAGCGTGCTTGATCATCAAGACCTTTCTGGCTGACGATCATCGGCTTTTTCGTGATGGTTTGCGACGCATTCTTGCCGAAACAACAGATATCGTAGTCGTAGGCGAGGCTACGGATGGACTCGATGCTTTGAAAAAAATGCGCCTCGGGGGATGGGATGTGGGGTTGCTTGACGTCAGCATGCCTGGAATGAACGGGCTCGAGGTGCTACAACGGATCATGGACGACGATCCAAAGCATCGCATACTGATGCTCAGCACCTACCATGAAGACGAGTATGCCATTCGTGCGATACGCGCCGGTACTTCAGCCTATCTGACAAAAAATAGCCCGACTGACCTGTTGATATCGGTAATTCGCCGACTGGCGCATGGGGGAAGATACATAGATCCGAAACTGGCCGAGAAACTTCTGTTCGACCTGGGTCCCTCTTCCACCATGCCACGCCACTCCGCCCTTTCCAACCGCGAACTCGATGTTCTCAAGCTCATCGCAGTCGGAATATCCCTGACCGAAATCTCCCAGAAGCTGAAACTGAGTGCGAAAACGATCAGTACCTATCGTGCGCGCGTCCTCGAAAAAATGGGCATGCAGAACAACGCGCAACTGATCCGCTACGTGGCGGAGCATAAGCTGCTCGAATAGGAATTCATGCAGATCGATCCCACTTCGTGCAGCGGCCGGATGCGATTCCCGGAATCTCTTCGGCCTGTCCTGGTTTACTATCCGCAGCAACTCGGCTCTTCAGGTAAGAGGACTGCTATGAACATGCGGCTCGGATTCATGAAAATCATGCTCCTGCACGATTTCTATTGGTAGAAGATGCAACTTGCCATGCCGCACTCCCGGTGTGGCGGTAACGAGGTTGGCAAAATTTTTCACACTCTTGATCGTACCCCTCAGAATGGTCACTTCCAGACAATTATCATGATCCATATGCACGTGCATGGTGGAGAGGGTAAGGTTGTGATGATTGTGCTGTGTTGAAGTAACACAGCGCGCCAGCTCACGTTCGTGGTGATTATAGATATAGCTGAGCGTTGCGATACAGTATCCATCAACCTGTTCTTCCTGGCGCGCGGTTTCAATCATGTTTCGTATCAAATCGCGAACGGCTTCGGACCGGTTGAAGTAGCCCAGCTTGTGCATTGCGGATTCGAACTGCTTGGCAAGCTGATCATTCAGTGAGATGGTAAGACGTTCCATTGCCTGGCTCCAGATATTCAATAGTTCGATAGGTTATTCAGCAGTATGCTGATCTTTAAAAATTCCCGACCAGATTGATCCGGAAAGAACGGCTTTCGATAGGATGAAAGTGCCTGTCGGCAATACCGGCATCGGGCTCATTGGGAAGTCGGGAGGTATAGTAGTAATCAATCGCGTGAGCCTTGGTATTGAATAGATTGAATACCTGTAGCATTACGCGGAATTTCTTATCGATCTTTATCCCGATCTGCCCATTGACTGTGACGGTATTGCCCGACTGAATGCTGTTATCCTCCACCTGCGGTCGTTTTCCAAAATAACGGATCTGCATGCTGCCAAAGAGAGGACCCAGATTGTCCACGGCAACAGCAAATTTCCCCACCCCTTTGACTGCGCCGGGAATGTGATTGCCTGCCGGATCCCAATCGGTAAACCTGGCATCGGCCAACGCATAATCCAAATCCATCATTAGCCAGTTATTGGGCATATAGAATGCCGAAAGCTCGAACCCCTTGCGTCGACTGGGACGGCTTGCCTCGGTCGTGCCGGCATCCCCCACGAATAACAGCTCGGAGGCCAGATCCAGTTGAAAAAATGTGATCGACGCCTGCAGTCCGGGGATGATGGCTGTGCGTAGTCCCGCCTCATACCCCGTAGAGCGGACGAGTGGATGGACTCTGCTTACAGGTTCTCGGGATTTAGGATCCACGGTTGTCGTCACACCTCGCGCATCGTTGCTATGGAACCCGCTGCCGTAGTTGAAGTAATACTCCGTCTTCGCCCATGGGCCAAAAATCAGGCTGAGCTTGGGATTCGTGATGCTGTCGTATTCCCTGCCGGAATTGGCGTCAATATTGCTATTGATATCAAACCAGTAAAAGTCGCTACGCACTCCCGCCACGCTGCGAAATTTTTCCAGCCATTGAACGCTGTTTTGGTAATAGAGACCCACACTGTTTTCGAGCACATGGTCTTTACGCGTAACCGACAATACCCGGCGCTGCTGCGTGCTTAGCAGGCCATTATCTATAACATCGCTCTGGACCTGGATGCCCGCCAGATTTTCGAATGCGAACCCTGCCAAACCGGTTACCCACGTATGATTCAGGTTGAAGGCAGACTGGAAGCGTTTGTCGGTTTGGGAAAACTGATCACCATTGATGGGATCGTCGAGGAAATAGGTAAAATTGGAAAACAATGCGAGATTGCTATGGATAGTATAGAGATTTGCTCTCGTCACTCCATGATTGCTCGTGTGTTGCAAGGCCGCCGATAAACTGAAGCGATGGGATTCTCCCCCGTCGCTCGGGTCAATTGCGCCCAGGCGAGGAATCAGACCCCACGTTACTGCGCGTTGTGGTATCTGATCGGTCGCATTCCAGTTTCCACCATAACCCATTGCGGTGATATTGAATCGGGTGTTGCCCGTATTTTGACTGTAGCGCAATACAGCGTTGAATTTCTTGTAATTCTCTTTGTTAATCCAGGGGCCATCCTTGGTCAGCAGTTCAAAAGCATATAAAAAATTGCCGTTGCCCGCCTCATAAGATTTTGCCAATAATCCACGTATGAAGCCCTGCTGGCCTACTCCGTAGTTGGCAATGCCACGCGGCAGCTTATCGACATAACTCATACTGACCGCACCTGCCGAGGAGAAATCGCCCAGATCAGCATAATAAGGGCCCTTTTGATATCGCAATCCACCGGCCAGTTCGGGAATGATGAAATTCATGTCGGCCCAGCCCTGTCCGTGACCGTGGGAACGTTGGTTTACCAGCATGCCATCCACGGTTATCCTCAGATCGGTTCCATGATCGAGATTGAAACCACGCGCAAAGTACTGATTAGCCTTGCCTTCCCCACTATGCTGGGTGACGATAAGGCCGGGAACGGTTTCGAGCAATTCCCCCGGTCGATAAACCGTCCGCTCATCAAGCTGGCGCTTGAGTACAGTGCCCTCGTTTGCCGAATCGGCAGTCCCGATGAGATTTCTGGCATCAGCCCGGACTTCCACTTCATTCAGGGTCAGGATCCCTGCTGCGTTGCTGCACCACGGCACCATCATTCCCGCAAGTACCGCTTCAATCGAAAGAACAACATGGCAAACCGATCGAGCCGAATAAGTGCGGCAATTGTCTCTGATAGCGCGCTCTGATCGATATTCATATCCCACTCGAAACAGGTTCCTTGCTTGATTTCCTTATAGTGAAACTTGAACCACAATAAATAAAATGGTAGGAAATATTGCAGATTCGTAATACCTCCAGACGAAAGACAGGGAAAAACCTGCAATCCAGCTAAAGGTACGTGCAAATAATGCGCATGTCTGTCGGGAGATATCGAAATGACCGGTAGGGCTAAGTGAAGCCTTTGTCAGGATTCCCCTACATCATCGTAAATGGATTGATGGTAAGCTTCATAAGCACCTTAAAGCCTGATCGATCTTCAGCCAAAGCGCGACACCATTTCTCATCGACAAAAAAAACAGCCGTGCAGCTTCGTCAGATTGCCCTTCCATTTCTACTGCTTCTGTTAGTGCAACCGCCACCTTCCCATGCCGGAAATGCGGCCAAAAGGCTCTTTATCGTCACAACCGTGGCGCCCATCACGAATATCGTCCGCAATGTGAGCGGGGATTATGCAAATGTGACTGGAATTGTTCCCGATGGAACCGATTCTCACACCTTCGAGCCGGTTCCCGCAGATGCAAAGCTGCTGGAAACGGCCGATATCATTATTGCCAATGGCCTCGATCTCGAGTTGCCCACCCTGAAGCTGGCGGAAAAGATCACGAAAGGAAGAGTACGGATTCTCGAGCTGGGAAACCGTATCTTGCGCAAGGAGGATTGGCAGTATGATTTCAGCTTTCCCCGCGAGCGTGGCCATCCCAATCCTCATCTCTGGCCCAATATCGCGCTGGCAATGCGTTATGTCGAAGTCGTGCAGGACGAGCTCATCGCGCTCGATCCCGTACACAAGGAAGGATACATGGCAAATGCATCGATGTATCTGGGCAAGCTGCGTAACCTGGATAAGGCAACCTTTGCTTGCGTAAAGACCATTCCGGAGAAAAATCGCAAGCTCGTGACTTATCATGACTCCTTTGCGTACTTCGCTCCCCGGTATGGGATGAAGATCATTGCGGCGGTTCAACCCTCCGATTTTTCGGAACCCGGACCACGAGAGGTAATCCGCATCATAAAGCAGATCAGAAACGAGAATGTACCTGCTATTTTTGGCTCGGAAGTTTTCCCCAGCAAGATCATGGAGCAGATCGCCCGCGAGACGGGCGTCAAGTTCATAGATCAGCTTTCCGATGATGCGCTGCCCCCACCTCCGGAAAACTCTTTCATCGGCATGATGGCGAACAACATGAGGATAATGACGGCAGCACTCGGCGGGAATCCGGGCTGCATGGCAGATGTCGACACGAGCAATATCAAGTACTGAGTCGCACGTACATCCCGCAGCAGTCAGCCTGATCGATGTGACGGCAGGCTACGGACCTCATATCGTCTTCAAGCGCCTGTCATTGAAAATCGACAAAGGTCAATTCGCAGGAATCGTGGGCCCCACCGCCTGCGGCAAAACGACGCTGCTTAAAACCATTCTGGGCACGCAATCGCCCCTTTCCGGCACCGTGCTCCTGGATGGGCAGGCATTGAACGACATTCCGCGCGGCATCATCGGCTATGTGCCGCAATTGGGAAGCGTGGATTGGCGTTTTCCCGTTACCGTGGAAGAGGTCATCCTGATGGGCTTCTATACAGGAAAGCGGATATGGCCCTGGCCAAGCGTGGAAGAGCGGGAGCGTGTCCACGATCTGGCACACAGGCTGGGGATTTACCGCTGCCTGCGCCAGCAGATATCCAATACTTCGGGAGGGCAGCGCCAGCGCGCATTTCTCGCCCGAGCCCTGGTCAACAACCCGGCGCTGCTGGTGCTGGATGAGCCTACCACAGGAGTCGATATCAAGGCTCAACATGAAGTGCTCCATCTGCTGGGGGATATCAATAGCGAAGGTATTACCATTTTGCTCACCACGCATGACCTTAACGCCGTTGCTTCACACCTGCCCTGGGTAATATGTTTCAGGAACGGCCTGATAGCGCAGGGAAGGCCTCGCGACATCTTTACCAATGACATTCTGACCAGGACATACGGGGGCGATATCACTATAGTGAGGCATGAAGATTATTTCCTGATTGCCACTGGTACACCCATTCACTTTTCAGACAGCGACCCGTGATCGAATTTCTTCTTGAGCCGCTGGAGTATGAATTTTTCTGGCATGGTCTGCTGGCGACACTGATGGTGGGGGCTTCCTGCGGCTTGATTGGAGCGCTGGTGATACTGCGCGGGATGAGCTACGTGGGTCACGGACTATCCCATGCAGCGTTCGGCGGAGCAGTGGTTGGATTCATATTGAATCTCAATTTTTATGCCGGTGCAGGGGCAATGGGCTTGCTTGCGGTGCTATTGATCAATAGGATTACCAGGAGCGGCACGATCAAGCTGGATGCAGCCATCGGCATCGTCACGAATGCCATGTTCGCGCTGGGCGTCGCCATCATCAGCCAGGTGCGCGCCTTCAGCCAGAGTTTCGAAGCAGCCCTGTTCGGAAATATCCTTGGAATCACGGAAGGAGATCTGCTGCTCATCGGGTTCGTTTCCCTATCCACCTTGACGACGATGTTCTTGATGTACCGGCCGCTACTCTTCTCTACTTTCGATCAGGAAGCGGCGCGAGTGTTCGGCATCAGGACAGCCAGCGTTCAACTGATATTCTCGCTGCTCCTCACGCTAATCATCATTGCTTCCATGAACGTCGTAGGCGTCACCATGATCGCTGCCACCCTCATCACCCCCGCAGCTACGGCCCGCCTCATGACTGACTGCTTCAGCCGCATGCTGATCTATGCATTGATCATCGGTGGGACAACGGGAGTCGCGGGTATGTATCTGAGCTACATTTTCAATACCGCGTCGGGGGCAACCATCGTTTTATTTGGGGCTTCGTTATACTGTCTGAGCTGGCTTATCAACTTCCTTCATGACAGATATATTCTGCAGAATCATCTTGATGGAAAATCCGATTTCGTTCAAACGCCACAGCATCAAAGTGTTGAACGAAACGAGGGTGGACTTTAAGTCAGATTTGGATCAATGCGCTTGTCACAGAAAATAGCTGAACTCTTGCCCACAAAATCCTAATCATTTTTATCGTTCACCGTACGGAAAAAAATCTCACCCTCCTTGATCATCCCGAGTTCATTGCGCGCGCGCTCTTCGACAGCGTCATATCCCTGCTTGAGGTCCCGCACTTCCGCATCCAGCGCGGAATTGCGAGTCTTGAGTTTTTCGTTGGTTTCATACTGGGTTGCAAGCTGCTGATCGACCTCCCATACTTTCAACCAGCTACCCTTACCCAGCCATAGCGGATATTGCAGCAGAACAATTAATGCCACGAGTATAAGAGTCAATACTTTCACTTCGGCTTCTCCCAGGATTCCTTCCATGAGGAATTCCTGACCTGTCCGCTCGGATTTGAAAAGGCTTATTTCAACTGGTAGAAGGCACCACGACCGGGATAACTGGCGGTGTCGCCCAGATCTTCCTCGATGCGCAGGAGTTGATTGTATTTTGCAAGCCGGTCGGAACGGGAAAGCGAACCGGTCTTGATCTGCAATGCATTGCTTGCCACTGCGATGTCCGCGATCGTGGTATCTTCGGTTTCACCCGAACGGTGCGAGACCACTGCTGTATAGCCGGCACGCTTTGCACTTTCAATCGCATAAAGCGCTTCGGTAAGCGTCCCGATCTGATTGAGCTTGATCAATATGGAATTTGCGATGCCCTGGGAGACCCCTTCTTTCAGAATGCTCGCGTTTGTAACAAAAATATCGTCGCCCACCAGTTGCACGGATTTCCCAAGTCTGCTGGTGAGCAGTTTCCAGCCATCCCAGTCATGTTCGCTCATCCCGTCCTCAATGCTGATAATGGGATATTTGTCGATCCAGGTGGCAAGATAATCGGCAAACTGGGTCGAATCGAGCGCCAGGCCATCCGACTCCAGATGGTATTTGCCGTCACGGTAAAACTCCGAAGCAGCGCAATCCAGCCCAATGGCGACATCCGGTCCCGGAAGATAGCCCGCGTTCTCTATCGCTTCCACGATCAGTTGCAATGCTGCCTCATTATTGGGCAGATCGGGTGCAAAGCCGCCTTCGTCACCCACCGCGGTATGCATGCCTCTCTTGTCGAGCAAGCCTTTCAAGGTATGAAATACTTCCGCGCCGCAACGCAGAGCTTCGCGAAAACTCTGGGCGCCCAGAGGAATGATTACGAACTCCTGCATGTCAATATTGTTATTGGCATGGGCCCCGCCATTGATGACGTTCATCATGGGAACAGGCATGGACATCGATCCCGCTCCCCCGACATACCGGTACAGCGGGAGTCCGCATTCTTCCGCCGCCGCCTTGGCCACCGCAAGCGATACGGAAAGAATCGCGTTGGCGCCGAGCCTTGATTTATTGCCGCTGCCATCGAGATCGATCAGTGTGCGGTCGATAAATGCCTGGTCCATTGCATCCAGTCCCATGATTGCTTCTGAAATTTCGGTGTTCACATTTTCCACCGCCTTCAGTACGCCTTTACCGAAATAGCGCTGAGCGTCCTCATCGCGCAATTCGACAGCCTCCCGGGTGCCAACCGATGCCCCGGAAGGAACAGCCGCCCGGCCCAATACTCCGGATTCAAGCAAAACATCCGCTTCCACGGTTGGGTTTCCGCGCGAGTCAAGAATTTCGCGGGCGATGACATCTACAATTGCACTCATGCTATTTTTCCCTGATCATTTATCTGCAAGTTATTGAAAACGATTCTGCCACTCTCCGAGGACTACCGGAGAATCGGCCTGAGGACTAGAGGCTGAAACGATCTTGAAAGGCGCCTCCAACAATACAGTTATTGGATATAGGCGCCCGTTGTGGTGCGTTCAGGTTTATCAGCCGATATCGCCCCTTCGCTGGAAGGGCTCTTGTCCGCGAACACAGCCGCCGCCTCGATGAATGCCGCAAAGAGAGGGTGTCCGGCGCGGGGAGTCGAGGTGAATTCAGGATGGAACTGGGAGGCAACAAACCATGGATGTTCGGTTTGTGGCAATTCGACCATTTCGCACAACCCCTCTCCGGCCGATACTGCGCTGATACTCATCCCCGCCTGTTCCAGACGGGGGATGTACTGATTATTAACCTCGTAACGATGCCGATGCCGTTCGATAATTTTGTCGGACCCGTAAATTCTGCGGGCAAGAGACCCCTCTTTGAGCAAGCATTCCTGACCGCCCAGACGCATGGTCCCTCCGAGGTCGGAATCCGCAGTCCTGATTTCCAACTGGCCTTCACGGGAGCGCCATTCGATAGTCAGTGCAATAACGGGATAAGCTGTCTCAGGATGAAACTCGGTACTGTGCGCCCCTTGCATGCCAGCCTTGTTACGCGCGTATTCGATGACAGCCAGTTGCATGCCGAGGCAGATGCCGAGGTAGGGAATGCGGTTGGTACGCGCGAAATGGATGGCCATGATCTTGCCCTCTACTCCACGTTTTCCAAACCCCCCGGGCACCAGGATAGCATCCATGCCATCCAGACAGCCCGTACCGTCCTTTTCTATACTCTCGGAATCCACATAATGAATGTTGATTTTGCTGCGGGTGTGAATTCCCGCGTGAATCAGCGCTTCCGACAGAGACTTGTAAGACTCCGTCAAGTCGACATATTTTCCAACCAGCGCGATTTCTATCACCCGCTCCGGATGCTCCAGCGCGTGAACCAGTTTTTTCCAGGTACTGAGATCCGCGGCCTTGGCAAGCAGGTTCAGCTTATGGCAGACGATTTCATCCAGCATCTGATCGTGCAGCAGCGAGGGGATTTTATAGATGCTGTCCACATCCAGCGCCAGAATCACCGCCTCTTCCCGAACATTGGTGAACAGTGCGATTTTGCGGCGTTCATCCGCGGGGAGTGCACGGTCGGCGCGGCACAGCAGCACATCCGGCTGAATGCCGATTTCGCGCAACTCCTTTACCGAGTGCTGCGTTGGCTTGGTTTTAAGTTCTCCGGCGGAGGTGATATAGGGCAGCAATGTGAGATGAATGAAACAAGTATCTTCCCGCGGGAGCTGAACAGCCATCTGCCGGATCGCTTCCAGAAAGGGCAGCGATTCAATATCCCCTACGGTTCCACCGATTTCAACGATGGCTACCTGGGCATCTCCGGCACCCACCCTGATGTAATGCTTGATTTCGTCCGTGATATGCGGAATGACTTGCACGGTGCCACCCAGATAGTCGCCGCGCCGCTCCTTCTTTATCACGCTCTCGTAAATCTGACCTGTGGTAAAGTTGTTGCGCCGAGTCATCTTGCCACTGATGAAGCGCTCGTAGTGCCCCAGGTCGAGGTCCGTTTCCGCGCCATCTTCGGTGACGAAGACCTCGCCATGCTGAAAGGGACTCATGGTGCCCGGATCGACGTTGATATAAGGATCCAGCTTGAGCAGGGTAACTTTGATGCCGCGGGTTTCGAGAATGGCCGCGAGAGAAGCGGCGGCGATGCCTTTCCCCAGAGAAGAAACCACCCCTCCGGTCACGAACACGTACTTTGTCATTGGAGGCCGATCATAAATACGTCCTTTGCCCCAACCAGCGACGCGCCTCTTCCGGCCGATTCGACTTCGTCATAAGGAGATCGCCACAACGCGTACTTTGTCATGGACGTATATGATACCTGAAAACACCTCGCCACTCAAATTGGACTGGGGCTGGATGGCAAAGTCGTGTTTTATGGATGAAGTGCCAGGGAAGCGCCGAATTCACCCTCTTCTCCTTATACCCGATCTTTGTTACAGCCGTAACGTCTCCTTGGAACTTCATCATGTTCGGCTGGCCAAGTCGCATCAAGACTTCCTTTTGATTCGGACTTTGCTCCCTCTGCTCCTTCTGTCCCCTTGAAGTCAGCGGGCGGACGGTACTCAAGCATTCCTGATATCCACCTCCGTTCCCGCCTCCACCAGGTCGAACAGCTCAAGCAGATCCTGATTCCGCATGCGAATGCAGCCGATGGACCCGGGTTTGCCCATCTCCACGCTGTCCGGAGTGCCATGAATGTAGATATACCTGCGCATGGTGTCCACCTTTCCCAGGCGGTTGAAGCCGGGCTCGCAACCTGAGAGCCATAGAATGCGGGTCAGTATCCAGTCACGGCGCGGAAAATTCGCGGCAAATTCTGGCGTATAAATTTCGCCGGTGGGACGGCGTTTCACGAATACCGTATTGACCGGTTGGTCAGTCCCGATCTTGGCACGAATGATATGCCTGCCTAATGGCGTACAAAAGCTGCCGTTCTCCTGACCCACGCCGTTTTTCGCCGAGGAGATACGGTAGCGCCTGACCACAGCATTCTTATCATGCAAATCAAGTGTTTGAGAAGGAATACCGACTTCAATTCTCATCAATTTCTTCCTTATTCGTTGTTCTTGCCTCGCGTCGCTTTGCAAAGAATTGCTTCAGCTTATATCCCCCCTCCTCTGCGAGCACCCCTCTCGTCACCTGCAAGTGATGGTTGAGCCGAAGCTCGGCGGAGAGGTTAATCACGCTTCCACACGCGCCCGTCTTCGGATCTGCAGCCCCATACACCAGCCGGGCGATACGTGCATGAAAAATCGCTCCCATGCACATGGCGCAAGGTTCCAGAGTCACGTAGAGCGTACAGTCTCCCAGCCGGTAGTTGCCGAGATGACGGCCTGCATCCCGTAAGGCCATCACCTCTGCATGCGCAGTGGGGTCTGATGTCGAGATGGGACAATTATAACCGCGTCCAACAATTGTTCCATTCCTGACTACGATCGCTCCAACCGGCACTTCGCCCGCTTGTTCCGCCTGGGCAGAAAGCTCCAATGCAACATGCATGAAGCCAGCATCCGAACTATTCAAATCAATTATTCTTCCCTTTGTATTACTTGTTATTGCTACTTGTTACTGAAAAAATGTTCCGTCCTCGGACTGGCCACCCTGCTCCAAAACCCGCATGCCCTTCGCGATCAGCTTTTGAAACGATGATCTGCCGCCTGCCACCACGGAAAGTGAAGATTATCCCTTTCCTCTCCCCCACTTTCAGAGAACGAATTTATTGATCTGAGTTTCTCCAGATTTCTTGTTACGGGAGGTCTTTCAAGCTTTCTTGCTATTTGAAACAACATGAACTAGAAAAAACTGTAAGGCCAGTGCATTCGAGCTGGTTTGATATAAGCATGCCAGATGAAAATACGTGTCGTGGTCATTGCGATTTCTCTGTTTTCCCGTGTCACCGCATCATCATAATACTATGATAAATAAACATATAGCGGATATGGGGAATGGCTGGCTGAAACTGCCTCCCCTGGAAGCCTGGCAGGATACCTGCAATACCCTCCATATGTGGACTCAAGTCGTGGGGAAGATCAGGCTTATGCTTTCCCCGGATATCAACCACTGCTGGGGCTCCACGCTTTATGTCACCACCCGTGGCCTCACCACTTCGCCCATTCCTTACGGGATATTTACCTTCGCCATCGATTTCGATTTTATCGCGCACACGCTTCACATCACCACATCAAAGGGCGCTGATCACACCTTCGCGCTGGAGCCGATGTCGGTTGCTGATTTCTACCACAAGACCATGCAGGCGCTTCAAGAACTCGGCATCGAGGTAAAAATCCTTGCAAGGCCGGTGGAAGTGGAAGTGGCTATTCCTTTCGAGAAGGATGACCAGCATGCAAGCTATGATAAAGACGCAGTTTCCCTCTTCTGGCGCGCCCTGGTGCAGGCGGACTGTGTCTTGAAGGCTTTCCGAGCCCGCTTCACAGGCAAGGTGAGTCCGGTGCACTTCTTCTGGGGCGCATTCGATCTCGCGGTAACCCGGTTCTCGGGGCGAACTGCGCCGAAGCATCCGGGGGGCGCGCCTAACGTTGCCGCTCGCGTAATGGAAGAGGCCTATTCGCACGAGGTATCGAGTGCAGGCTTCTGGCCTGGAACAGGGCTGGGAGAGGCGGCCTTTTATGCTTATGCCTACCCCACCCCTGCGGGCTTCAACGAATACAAGGTTCAGCCGCAGGCAGCTTATTTTCATGACAAGCTCGGCGAATTCATCCTGCCGTATGAGGCCGTGCGAACAACCGGGAACCCTGCGCAGACACTTCTCTCGTTTTTTCAAACCACTTATGAAGCAGCCGCCACTCTCGCCCATTGGGATAGGGACGCGCTTGAACGTAAGACTGTGGAAGCTTGAGATGGCTCCGGATAGCTCAGCGGATTCGGCGGGCGAACAGGAACGCACAGGGTGCGAACAGCGCATGTAAACAGGAGCAGGCATCAGGACTAGAACCGGCGAACCGAGTTTCAACGCATCGCCGCCGCAAACCATACCCTCCTACTCACAGGAGAAAGCATGCCAAATTCGAATCAATCCCGCCGGCTCGAGCCCAATCAGCACGGGACGCTGAGACTCACATTCCGGGTTGCAGATGGAGCGGTTCACCTTGTCTCGTATGAGCGGCTTCCCATGATTTGTCCGCCTTCGGTCGGAGAAGCCCCTCAGGCCAGGAAAAATGGTGGCTTCTGGATGGAACTCCGGGACGGGAACAACCACGTCCTGTTTCATCGGCTTATCCATTCCCCGCTCATCGGCTCCGTTGAGGTGCACTCACCCGATGGCAAGATCGAACGAAAATTTGGGGAGGTCAAGGAGAGTATTTTTGAAGTGCTTCTTCCGGATAATCCTGCTGCCGAATCCATTGCCCTGATAGGTGAGTCGCTGGACCTTTCCGCTCTTTCTGCTGCGGGCGCGCAGCAGCGTGCCACCTCAACCGAGTTGGCCCGGTTTGACATACCGAGGGGAGAGAAAGGGGACATGCAATGAGTGCGAGTGACGGGTATGTCGTGGGCACCACGAAGATCGTTGATCACGGCTCCGATAGTGTCCGATGGAATCTGGTCATCCTGGGTGATGGATATCGTGCGACCGAGTTGGCGCAGTATCATACCGACGTACAGAACTTTGTCACGGCCCTGCGCACTACTCCGCCCCTGGACGAACTCTTCTGCGGGATCAATGTACACCGTGTCGACATCGTGTCGAATGAAAGCGGCGCGGACGATCCGGGATGCGCCGGAGGAACTCCAACCACGGCCAATACCTATTTTGACGCGACATTTTGCAGCATCTTTGCCGGAACACCGCTCGATCGTCTGCTCACCGTGGATGCCGCGCTCGCGTTGTCCGTTGCGTCCGCCCAGGTCCCGCTCAGGCATCAGGTGCTTTGCATAGTCAATTCGAGCAAGTATGGAGGATCAGGTGGAATGATCGCCACGTGCTCTACCCATGCCCAGGCGGCGCAGATAGCGATCCACGAAATGGGACACAGCGCTTTTGGACTGGCCGATGAGTATGGAGGGAATGGCGCAGGCACACCGGCGGGAGAACCCTCTCAGCCGAATGTAACACGCGATACCAGCCGCACCACTAACAAGTGGCGCGACCTCATCGCGCCGGGCACTCCCATGCCGTCACAATGCGACCCCGGTTGCGCGGCCTCCGTCTGCGTCCCACCCGCGATGCCTCCCGCAGCGGGTGCGGTAGGCACCTATGAAGGCGCAATTTACTCGGACTGCGACACCTATCGCCCTCTGCCAAGCTGTTATATGCGGGATTACGCCCCTTTCTGTCCCGTCTGCGCAGGCGTAATCCGGCAAACGCTGCAACTGTTTCTTCCCCCTGAATCGATCACCCTGACCACCCCGAGTATAAACTTCCTGAATGTTCCCGCCGGGATGGGGGGTGTCGGTGTAACGACACACCGGGCCATCCTATGGGAAGTGGTGTCCTGCCGAAGCCTGACATTTGAGATGACCGCAGGCCCTACCGGCGGATTCGGTACCCCGAATGGCACCTCCGTTGCTGTGGCGAGCGATCCGATTCTGCCGGTTACCTACGCACGGCTCTGGCTGTCCTACACCTCCACGAATCCAGGCGATACTGCAAGCGGCAACGTTACCGTGCGTTGCGTCCAGACGGGGGAAAGCTGGGTAATCAACATTGCTGCCAACACGACTGCGCGTCCCCGTTCTGCAGTCGCGCTCGTGCTCGATCGCTCCGGCAGCATGAATGAAGATGCTGGCGATGGCATCTCCAAGGTCCAGAAACTGCGCGAAGCCGCCAATGTTTTTATCAGTGCCATGCAACCGGCGGACGGTATCGGCTTGGTCCGCTTCAACGAAGCGGCCCAGCGTCTGATGGAAATCCAGGAGGCTGGCGCTGCCCCGGGCGGTACGGGGCGGACCATTGCCCTTGAACATATTGCCGGAAGCGATATCGATCCCGCTGGCGCCACTTCCATCGGTGACGGTGTCGTGAATGGAAAGCAGATGCTGGATGACGCGCAAGCGACGGCGGGTACGCCGTACGATGTTACCGCTATGGTCGTGCTCACCGATGGAATGTGGAATCGTCCCCCGCCTCTAGCCGACGTCATGGGCAGCATCACGGCAAATACCTATGCGGTTGGCCTGGGACTGCCCTCCAACATCAGCATTCCCGCACTGGCGACGCTATGTCAGGTACATAACGGATATCTTCTGGTGACCGGCGCACTTTCGGGCGACCAGCCCATGCGGCTCGGCAAGTATTTCCTGCAAATTCTCGCGGGCGTATCGAATGCCCAGATCACCGCCGATCCGCGGGGTATTCTCAGCAGGGAATCGGAGCATCGTATCCCGGTTTCGATCTGTGAAGCGGATTATGGAATGGATCTGATCGTATTGAGCCCTTTTCCGCGAGCGATCGATTTTCAGCTTGAAGCGCCGGACGGTTCCAGTATTACGCCAGCGTCACCACCGGGATCGACCAATTCACGATTCATCCTGAGCCCGTATGCATCCTATTACCGGTGCGCGTTGCCGGTGCTTCCAGCTCAGTCAGCCGGAAGCCATGCCGGGCAGTGGCATGCAATACTGAAACTGCAGGGCGGAACCTCGGTATCTGCTGCACAGCACGCGGCGCTGCCTTATGAGTTTGTCGCGCACATCTATTCGAGCTTGACCTTCACAACGTATGTCAGGCAAGCGAGTTTCAAGGTGGATACCATTATTCACCTGATCGCTGCACTGTACGAATATGATGCGCCGCTTCAGGGAAATGCAAGGGTCTGGGGGGAGATAGTGCGACCGGATGGAGTTGCTGAGCTTATCCCACTCAGCCGCGATCCACAGGGGCAATTTACCGCTGCCTATCCACTCAAGGTGCAAGGCGTCTTCCACATCCGGGTGCGTGCACGCGGTGAAACGGCACGGGGAACGCCTTTTGAACGGGAACGCACGCTTACTGCGGTTGCGACCCCGGGGGGTAATGTATGGAATCCGAACGAACCAAAAGCCAACGATTTCTGTAACCTGCTGCACTGCCTTCAGGAGAAGGATGTGATCAGCGAGGAACTCATACACAGGCTGAAAGAACAGGGAATCGATGTGCCGACACTGTTGAAATGCCTGGATGAACGGTGTGGCGCCTGGATAAAACCCGAATAACACCCGAAGGAGGAATCGGTCGGGAGTCCTGGCCGGGAGTCTTTCAATCACCCTCCACTTCCACTCTTTCCCATTCGCGGGCAATTGCAAGTTCATCGGCAAGCTCCAGTTTCCGCCCTCAATCCTCCCGCTCCCTTCGGGAATTCATCAATCAACCAAGGAACCGCACATGATTGTTAAACCCATACCCGATGGTTACCACAGCATCACTCCCTACCTCATCATCGATGGAGCAGCTGAGGCGATCGCATTCTACAAACGTGCTTTCAGCGCAATGGAATTGTTCAGGATGGATACGCGAGATGGAAAAGTCGGCCAGCGGAGATTCGGATCGGTGACTCGCGCATCATGATGGCGGATGACTGCGGCGAAGAAAGCCCTTTTCGTAATCCGCAATCCTCCGGCAGTTCTTCGGTCGGTTTGCATTTATATGTGAACGATGTGGATGCGGTGTTTGACCAGGCCGTGGGAGAAGGAGCAAAGATCATCAAGCCGCTGGAAGACCAGTTTTATGGAGACCGGTCAGGCGCGCTGCAAGATCCTTTCGGCCATATCTGGTTCATCACGACGCGTAAGGAAGATCTGTCGCTGGAGCAGATCAGGCAACGCGCCGAGGCAAAGTTCAAGCAATAAGTACTTTTGATGCCTCACGCGCCAGGTTTACCCCACTTGACTTATCCCTGCACGAGACTAAAGTTAAATCGAATTGTTTCAGCGTTTACAGATCTAGAGGCAAATTTACTGAAAGAAAGGAAGAAATATATCAATAGTAAACGGGAGAGTATCGAGATGCCCATACTTACGAATTACTGGTTCAGTGATACAGATTTCCGAGGTAATACGGAGTTTCTGAACATAAGCCATTGCGCCGGGTGTTGGGCGTGGATCAACTGGCCCAATATTGGCTCCACGGACAGCACATTGGTCTGGGAAAGAGAAGACAGGGAAATCGCAATAGATCTTCCGCCCCTACTCAACGCCCCGGATATTCTGGCCGCAGTAGACAGACTACTCGGTGAAAACGCCAGGAGAACGTCTGACATCAAAGCAGGGTGGATACCCTGGCGTCACGTACCTTTCCATGAAAACGATCCAGGCCGCCACGCCGATCTGGATCTTTTGATCAGAATTTTCTTCAATTTTCATGTTTCCACTCCCTGGTATTGTTCGGAGGCAGATGGAAACATAAATTATTACGTGATTCCATATCTGGATTCATCAGGACAACTGGGGGCCTACGTTGATTGGTGGAGCTATCACTATGACGGGGGCGCCCCTTTCTGCACCGGCGCAATAAGTGATACGCTGAATAACGCTGTTCCTGGCGGCATGTCAACGCTCCAATCCATGATCGATGATCGTTTGACACTGTTCTCGGAGCGTCGATTTGACATGCTCTATTTGCTCCCCGGCGACGGAACTCGCACGGGTGGCGGGAACGTCAATGTCGACGAGCATGTTTCCATTGCGCTGCTGCCTCGCTGAGGATAGGAGAGTCAATCAGGAGGATTAAATGAAAGAAACGTCCCGTAACATTCAAGCAGATGTTGTCGACAAGATCCAGGAATGCCTCAGGGAACTGGGTTTTGAAGCCGAAAAAAAACTATCCGATCACGAGGGGATCGTCTTTGCCCAGAAAGAGATCCATGGGAAATGCGTCAAATTTGTCGCGCATATTACCGACCGGGAGTCAAAAACCACTGTCGGCGGTCCAGCAAGTCTTGAAGTGGCGAGAGACAGGGTAACGCAAATAGCTATCCGTCCCACTCTTTCGGCACAAATTGCGACAAGATCTCCTAAGGAACAAAACAGCCAAAAAAACGGCTGCGAGTAGCAGCCGTAGTAATGACCGCTGTCAACGTCATTGGAAGTATGTTTAAAACTCCCCGTACTTCTGACACAAGAGAGACGGGTCCACATCTTCGGGCGAACGCAAACCAGAGGCTTGGAGCGAGGTAATGGGCCACCGTCACCTTGTCCCGAAATTCCTGCTGTTCCCCCTCTCCCCTGCTTCTATCCCTCCTATTCTGATCAATCCCACCACCAGTAATGTCATGAACATCCCGGCTGTACCCAAATCATACTGATTTCCAGCAGTACTGCCGCAGAAACTGGAAGATCAATCCAAAGGCCATCGGCCTTATCGTTACGCTATAATGCTGACTTTTTTGGCGACTGATAATGCCCACGCTGGAAGGAATTGACCTGACATGCATCCGCGGTGACCGCAAGCTGTTCAGTGGCGTCAATTTTTTGCTCGAATCCGGGGGGTTGATGCAGGTTCAGGGCCCCAACGGCAGCGGTAAAACGAGTCTTCTACGCATGTTGTGCGGACTGGCTTCGCCGGCCGAGGGCGAAATCCGCTGGGATGGTACCCAGATTCGCTCTCTTGGCGGAGATTATTTTGGTGCGATGACCTATCTCGGCCATTTAGGCGGGGTAAAAGACGATCTGACTGCCATCGAGAATTTGCGCATCTCCAGCGCACTGGGCGGGGTTGATCTGGATGAACGCAAGGCCCATGACGCCTTGCAGCACATGGGATTGGGCGGACGCGAACTGTTGCCTGCCAAGGTGTTGTCGCAGGGACAGCGCCGCCGGGTGACGCTGGCGCGCCTGCTGGTATGCGGTACCGTGCTCTGGATACTGGATGAGCCCCTGACTGCACTCGATACGAGTGCAGTCAAGCTGGTACAAGGTTTGATAGAGCGGCACCTGGAACACGGGGGCATGATCGTGATGACCACCCACCAGGAAATCGAGATAGCAGGCGCCGCCATCCAGCGGCTGCAGCTCACCTGACATGTTTTTCTGGATCCTCCGCCGAGATCTTCTGCTTGCGGCAAGACGCCGCTCCGATGTCCTGACGACGCTGTTTTTTTTCATCATCGTCGTCAGTCTTTTCCCGCTTGGCGTCGGGCCGGAGATGAACATGCTTCGTGTGATGGCGCCAGGCGTGGTCTGGGTGGCTGCTCTGCTGGCCTCGATGTTATCACTGGGACGCATGTTTTCCAGCGATTATCTGGATGGCACGCTGGAGCAGATGCTGCTCTCGCCCCAATCTCTGCCCCTGCTCGTATTGGGCAAGGCACTGGCCCACTGGCTCGTGACCGGGGTCCCCCTTGTACTGATGGCGCCGGTATTGGGCATTCAGTACGATCTGACGGGTGATGCCCTTCTGGTGCTGACCGCTTCCCTGCTGCTCGGAACGCCCGTGCTGAGCCTGATCGGTGCAATCGGCGCAGCGCTTACTCTGGGCCTGCGCGGCGGGGGCGTATTGGTCTCGCTGCTGGTGTTGCCGCTGTACATTCCTGTGCTGATTTTCGGTGCGGGTGCAGTGGAAGCAAGCTCCGCCGGGTTAGGGGCGGGAGCACACATGTCGCTGCTAGGCGCTTTCCTGCTGGCATCTCTCGTATTGGCGCCGTGGAGTACCGCGGTCGCGCTGCGTATATCCCTGGAATAAAGAAGGTCGAAGAATCCCGGCAGCTCTTCATTGCGGATCGGCGAGCGCGGTGAAGAGGGGGTGCCAATCGCGGCAGGAGGTTTACATGCAAATCCGCTTGGAACGACCCGAGGATATTGCCGCCATCCAAAGCCTCATAACTGCCGCCTTCAAGGAAATGCCTTATGGCAGCCAGACCGAGGGAGCTGTCGCCGATGCGTTGAGGAGCGCGGGAGCATTGATCCTTTCGCTCATCGCCATCGAGGATGGCGAGATCATCGGCCATGTTGCTTTCTCGCCCGTTGCAATCTCCGGTGCAACAAATGGCTGGTATGGACTTGGCCCGGTTTCTGTCCGACCTGATCGACAAGGAAGAGGCATCGGACAGGCTTTGATCCGCGAGGGGCTTGCCCGCCTTAGAGACATGAACGCCCAGGGGTGCGTTGTCCTCGGCGACCCTGGCTACTACAGCCGTTTCGGGTTCATCAGTGATCCTGGACTCCGCTATGGGGACGTGCCACCGGAGTATTTCCAGCGATTGGGGTTCACCGGGATCGTGCCTGAAGGCGAAGTCGTGTTCCACCCTGGGTTTGATGCGACCTGAGAGGATTCTCGCATGAGCTCATGAACACGCTGCTGGAGACCGTCTCCATTAGCCTGATACAGGAAGCACGGGTATATGTACATATGAGCCATTGAGTGAAAGATAAATGATGCCGGAAATATTTTCTCCCATAGCTGTATTCGATTCCGGTATCGGAGGATTGACTGTCCTTCAGGCGCTGAAAAAGCGTTATCCGCAAGAATCTTACGTCTATCTAGGAGATACCGCCCGCCTTCCTTATGGAACCAAGAGCCCTGAAATCGTGCAGCGTTATAGCCAGAGCCTGTGCAGGATTCTGCTGAACTATAACCCGAGTGCCATCGTGATCGCCTGTAATACCGCATCGACTCATGCGCTGGAGGCCGTACGCGCGCTAGCAGCTCCGCTGCCCGTGATCGGCATGATCGAGCCGGCTGCGGCTGCGGCAATTCAGGCAACAAAAAATCAGCATATCGGCGTCATCGCTACCTTCGGCACCATCCGGAGCGGAGTATATGAAAAGGAACTGAAAAAAATCAATCCTCATATAAAGGCATCGTCCCAGGCCTGTCAGATGCTGGTGGCTCTTGCGGAAGAAGGCTGGTCTTCAGGCCCCATAGCCACGGCTATTGTCCGCCAGTATCTCGATCCTATATTCGACACAGCCGAAGCGCCGGACACGTTGATTCTCGGGTGCACCCATTTTCCTGTCTTTGAAGCCCTCTTCCGGGACATTCTGGGATCATCGGTCACACTCATCAACAGCGGTGAAGCGGCAGCCACGCAGCTTTCGGGAATTACGGGAACAAGGGGCCAGATTAAAATGCTGGCAACCGACGATCCTGAGCGCTTTGCCGCCAATGCTTCCAAATTCTTCGACCAGGGACTGGTGGCTGCCGATATAGAACTGATCGACGTAACTGCCGCATCCTAGTGCTGGAATTCATAAGCCCCGCCTGTTGCTCAAGGGCACAGAAACGTATCATCCAAATTGCTGTCCGTATCGCACAACGAGACTGTCGGACCACAATGAGGCGCATCGAATTCCCGTCAGGCAATCGCAACCGGGGCTGCCCACAGATGGGCGCCGACCAGGGCTCGCCAGGGGGAGAATTGCGCGAGCCAGACCTTCGTATTTTCCTCGCTGATTTTGTCCTGCGCCCCGAGCAAGGCTTGCAGGCCTCGCCGGACTGCTGCATCGCCGTGCAGTGAGCCGTCGAGCCAGCCGAAACCGCGCAGCAATCCATAATTCACCGTCCACGGACCGATGCCGCGGACTGCTTCCAGTTTTTCGCGAATGACATCGACCGGAAGCGTCTCCACCCACGCATCCAATGGAAGCTCGTTGTCAGCCACGAGGGCGGAGAGTGCAAGCAAAGTCCTGGTTTTGGTTGTCGAAAAACCCGCTTGCCGTAACGTCTCTTCGGGCAGCTCGAGAATTCGGCGCGCGTCCGGGTAGCAGAACAGGCCACAGGAGTGAGGGGTATTGGTCGCGCCGATCAGCTTTCGCCGCAGGGAAACCGCGGCGTTGACGCTGATTTGTTGGCCGGTGACTGCCCAGGTCAGGGCCTCGAATGGGGTGGCAGTGACCGGCACCCGTAAACCGGGTTGTTGCGCGATCAGGATGCCCAATTGCGGATGATCGCGATACCGTTCCTCGAAGATCTCGATCTCCTGGGTCAGACCCAGCATGCGCCGGACCATACCTTCGAAGATGGGCTGGCGATCCTCCGCTATTTTGCCATCGATGACCAGTGAAGCCTTTGCCAATCCCGGCTCAAAGCTGATAGAAAGGTACGCCGGGGCGCCGCACCAGATCATGGCTTTTTGCACGGAGGCATGGTTGACACGCTCTGCGATCTCTTGCCGGTCGCGCCGATGAAAGGCCAAGATATCGCCGGGACGAAAGGTCGCAGGTAAGGGAATGGAACAGGAAAATTGCATGGTCGCTTTCGGATTTCCGGAACGGAAAGAAGTATCTGCCGGATTATTCGGCTAAATGAAACGATTATGGTCCCAGGATACCTTGCGCGAAATCCTGTTTTCCTGTTTTTGCGCGTATTTTTGCATCTATATCACCTGTAGCCGATCCACACTCCCTCGCTTTCCTCCGCAATATCCCCCTCCCGGTTACAATCAAGCGGTAGTTTTTAACAAACCAATTCTGAATTTGAGGTTTTTAGGTTAAAATTGGGAGTTACGCGCACGGGGCGTAAGGATGGGTAGGTAGATTGGGTTGCAGTGGACGACAGTGTCCTGCGGGATGCACGACCACATGGGATATTATGGCCATATGATCATATGCACGGCGCAATCTATCAAAGCCTCATCGGGGCCTCAATTATGAAGTCTGCTACCTACTTTGCTACATGGCGATAAACTGGTTTAAATATTCCTCTCCGGCAAGCTTCTATTTTCTCGCCGGCAAAATGATTCCCCTGTTTTCCATTGCTGCAATTGTATTGTGCGCAGTGGGACTTTATATCGGCTTTTTTGTAGCTCCCACCGATTTTCAGCAGGGCGAAGCCTATCGTATCATTTTCATCCATGTGCCCGCGGCCTGGCTGTCGATGTTTCTCTACGTCATCATGGCGCTATGGTCGGGTATCGGCCTTGCATTCAATACCCGCCTTTCCGCCATGGTGGCAACCGCCATTGCCCCCACTGGCGCAATGTTCACGTTTATTGCGCTTTGGACCGGGGCCCTGTGGGGCAAGCCCATGTGGGGCACCTGGTGGGTGTGGGATGCGCGCCTTACCTCCGAACTGATTCTTCTGTTCCTCTACATCGGCTTCATGTCTTTGCAGGCGGCCATAGACGATCCGCGCCGTGCGGACAAAGCCGGAGCAGTGATTGCTCTGGTAGGCGTGGTAAACGTCCCCATCATCTATTTTTCTGTGAAGTGGTGGAATACATTGCATCAAGGCGCCTCCGTCAGTCTCACGCAGTCGCCTAAAATGGCCACCACCATGCTTACGGGGATGCTGATCATGTCAATCGCATGCTGGATGTATGCCATCGCGGTGATATTGATACGCACGCGCGCCATTATCCTGGAACGTGAACGTCATACCGCGTGGGTAGGTCAGTTGCAGGAGGCAGCGCAATGAACTGGAACAGTGTGTCTGAATTTCTGGATATGGGCGGGTACGGGTTCTACGTATGGGGGTCCTACCTCGTTACCTTGATCTGCATTGCAGGGGAAATCGTTCTGGTTTCCAACCGCAGGCGAACTTTGCTCAGGCATCTCAGTCTGATTCATCAGTCAACAAAACAAGAGAAGGGAAATGAAACCACGTCATAAAAAATTGGCAATCATCGCTTCGAGCGTGACCGCGCTGGGCGTTGCTTCGGTGCTGGTTTTAAACGCATTTCAGAGTAATCTCGTATTTTTCTTCAGCCCTACCCAGGTGGCCAATAATGAAGCACCCGTTGGCAAGAGTTTCCGTATCGGCGGCCTCGTGGAAGAAGGCAGCGTCAAACGCCAGGCCGACGGCGTGACGGTCAATTTCCTGGTGACGGATACCGCAAAGGTTATTCCGGTCGTATATACCGGCATCCTTCCCGACCTGTTCAAGGAAGGCAAAGGCGTGGTAGCCCAGGGCAAGCTGGCTTCGGATGGCATTTTCCGGGCGGACGAGGTGCTCGCGAAGCACGATGAAAATTATATGCCACCGGAAGCCGCGGGCGCGCTTGATCAAGCCGACAAGGCTCGCAAGACAGTGATGCAGTAGCAAAAAGTTTCGCCCCGAGCCCTTCCCGAACCGAAAGGGCTCTGTCATTCCTGCTCATATCTATTCATATTTTCCATAACCCACAGCCTCAGCCATGATTCCAGAACTTGGTAACTTTGCCCTGATCCTCGCCTTGCTGCTGGCACTCATACAAGGCACCCTGCCCATCATCGGCGCCGCCCGCGGCATCCCTTCCTGGATCGCCCTGGCGCGGCCGGTGGTTCAGGGGCAGTTTGTGTTTGTAGCCATCGCCTTCTTCTGCCTGGCCTATTCATTCGTAAACAGTGATTTTTCCGTGGTCAACGTCGCGCAGAACTCGAATTCGAACCTGCCGCTGCAGTACCGCTTTGCCGCCACATGGGGCTCGCATGAGGGCTCCCTGCTGCTCTGGACGTTCATGCTGGCATGCTGGTCGGTGGCGGTAAGCGTATTCAGCAAGCATTTGCCGAATGAAATGGTGGCGCGCGTGCTGGGCGTCATGGGCCTCGTCAGCGTGGGTTTTCTGATATTCATGCTTTTCACTTCCAATCCTTTCGAGCGGATGCTGCCCGGGGCGATGGAAGGAAGCGACCTCAACCCGCTGCTGCAGGACCCCGGCATGGTCTGCCATCCGCCCATGCTTTACATGGGTTATGTCGGCTTTTCCGTGGCGTTTGCATTCGCCATTTCCGCACTGCTGAGCGGCCAGATGGATGCGACCTGGGCGCGCTGGTCGCGGCCGTGGACCACGGTGGCCTGGATGTTCCTCACCATCGGCATCATGATGGGAAGCTGGTGGGCCTATTATGAACTGGGCTGGGGCGGATGGTGGTTCTGGGATCCGGTTGAAAATGCCTCTTTCATGCCCTGGCTGGTGGGAACTGCCCTGGTTCATTCCCTTGCCGTGACGGAAAAACGCGGCAGCTTCAAGAGCTGGACCGTGCTGCTGGCAATCTGCGCATTTTCCCTGAGCCTGCTCGGTACGTTCCTGGTTCGCTCGGGCGTGCTGACCTCGGTTCACGCTTTTGCAACCGATCCCACGCGCGGTATATTCATCCTGGCCTTTCTGGTGACCATCACTGGAGGCTCTCTGCTGCTTTTTGCATGGCGGGCGCCAAAAATCGGGTTGGGTGGAAAGTTCGAACTGGTTTCACGCGAATCCATGCTGCTCGCCAACAATCTGTTGATGATGGTTGCAGCGGGAAGCATACTGCTGGGCACACTCTATCCCCTGTTCATGGATGCGCTTGAACTCGGCAAGATTTCGGTTGGCCCTCCCTACTTCGAAGCAGTATTCGTCCCGTTGATGACTCCCGCCGTCTTTCTGATCGGCCTTGGCCCCCTTGCGCGCTGGAAGCAGGCAAGCCTGCCTGAGCTTGCGGTACGCCTGCGTTGGGCATTCGGGGTAAGCGCAGTTACCGCTCTCGTCATGCCCTTTATCATGGGTGAATGGAAGCTGATGGTGAGCTTCAGTCTGCTGATGGCTTTCTGGGTCATTACGAGCGTGATCGTCAGCGTAATTCATCGTCTCCGCAGCACCGGCAAGCAGGGCTTGCTTGCGAAGCTGGCCGCGCAATCGCGCAGCTACTACGGCATGCACGCTGCCCACCTTGGGATTGCCTTCTTTATTATCGGTGTGGCGCTTGTGGGTGGTTATGAAACGGAAAAAGATGTGCGCATGGAAATTGGCGACACGGTCGAGGTAGGAGGCTATACCTTCCGCTTCAATGGCGTGAAAAAAGCGCCGGGTCCAAACTACATGTCCGACATCGGCAATGTCGACGTATTGCGCGACGGAAAGAAAATCAATGTACTGGAACCGGAAAAACGAACCTATAACGCATCCGGGATGCCGATGACCGAAGCGGCAATCGATGCCGGTATTCTCCGCGATCTGTATGTTGCTCTGGGTGAACCCCTGGAAAACGGAGCATGGGTCGTGCGTGTTTACCATAAGCCCTTCGTCGACTGGATATGGTTCGGCTGTATGTTGATGGCATTCGGAGGCTTCCTTGCCATCACTGACAGACGTTATCGCCTGTCCTCACGCAAACAGCGCGAGACCGTAGAGATAGAGGAAAGGAAGGTCGCTAAAGCCAGCAAAGCCGGCAGGAAAGCCACTGCGCCCATGATTGCCCGGAGCAAAAAGGCATGACGCGCTTCCTGCTGCCGCTCGCTGTTTTTGTCGTACTGGTAGGTTTTCTGCTCGTCGGCCTGGGTCTCAATCCGCGCCAAGTCCCCTCTCCCCTGGTGGGGAAACCAGCTCCAGAATTCCAGTTGCAGCAATTGCACGAACCGGAAAAAACGCTGACCTCGAAGGAAAACCTGGGCAAGGTATGGCTATTGAATGTGTGGGCCTCGTGGTGCGTTTCCTGCCGGCAGGAACATCCGGTATTGGTGGAACTGTCGAAGTCGGGAATTGTCCCTGTCTACGGACTCAATTACAAGGATCAGCGAGATGACGCATTGAGATGGCTTCAGCAGTTTGGTGATCCCTACGCCGTCAGCGCGGTTGATCCTGAAGGTCGGACCGGCATAGAGTTCGGCGTCTACGGTGTGCCGGAAACTTATGTCATCGACAAGAATGGGGTAATTCGCTATAAGCAGATCGGTCCCGTAACAGTGGAAGCACTGCAGAATAAAATTCTGCCTCTGGTGAGAGAATTACAAGGATGAGATTGAAACTTTTATCCCGGTCGTCTTTGGCGGCTTGTGGCAGCGGTAAAAACGATCAAGGCAACAATGGGGGCGGCTTTGCGCTGTTAAAAGCGGCGCTGCTGCTCTGTCTGTTGCTTCTTGCCCCGTTTGCGGAGGCAAAGGAAGCTGCTCCTGTTGCCGAAAATCCGGAAATAGAGAGACGCATGGTGGCGCTATCCGAAGACCTGCGATGTCTGGTCTGTCAGAATGAGACGATAGCCGCTTCGCGTGCCGACTTTGCCAACGACTTGCGGCGCGAAATCCGCGAACAGATGCAAGCCAACAAGAGTGACAAGGAAATTGTCGACTTTCTGGTGGCGCGCTACGGCGATTTCGTGCTTTATCGTCCACCGATGAAAAGTACCACCCTGCTCCTGTGGTTCGGTCCTTTCATCTTCCTTTTGACTGGCGCAGTCTTCCTGGTGTTTTATCTCAAGCGCCGTCGCAAACACATCGAAGAACCCGCGCTATCCGAACAGCAACTCAAGCAGGCGGAAGCCTTGCTGAAGGAAGGCAAGGGGTGATAAACGCATGACTTCATTCTGGATTGTAGCCGGCATATTTATTGTCGGCGCCCTGCTGTTCGTGTTGCCTACATTGTGGAGCAAGAAGGATCGCGAGGCCGGCGTCGAACGGGATGCCACCAATATCGACGTTTATCGGGATCAGTTGGCGGAACTCGACAGCGATCTGCGCAGCGACATCCTGACGCGGGAACAATACGAGCAAAGCAAGCGTGAGTTGCAGCAAAGAATGCTGCAGGATATTCCCGAAGATGGCAATACGACGACCATGATAATGGGTGGAAGGCACAACGTGGCAACCATGACTGTCACCGCGCTCGTCCTGCCTGTCCTCGCGGTTTCCCTTTACTTGGCGATAGGCAACACCAAGGCGTTGCTGCCGCAGCCTGCCGCGGAGCATCCATCGATGTCGTCCGAGCAAGGACAAGGAGGCCATCCCGATTTTTCCTCGGTGATGGAAAACCTCATTGCGAAGCTTGAGGACAATCCCGACAACGTCGAGGGATGGCTTATGCTTGGTCGGACCTACGCAATGATGCAGCGGTTCAACGAGGCAAAGGAAGCTTATGAAAAGGCGCTTGCCTTGACGCCCGACGACTCCGCCATCATCACGGATTACGCCGATATCGTGGCGATGACGAACAATGGCAGTCTGGTCGGGAAGCCGACGGAACTGATCAAAAAGGCATTGAGCCTGGACCCCAATAACCCCAAGGCGCTGGCCTTGGCAGGCACAGCCGAATTCGAGGAGAAGAGATACAAGGAGGCTGCCAGATATTGGGAAAAACTGGCAGCGCTGATTCCGCCATCCGAGGCTGAGCTGGTGCAATCCGTTAACGCCAGCATCGCAGAAGCAAAATCGCTGGCAGCAGGAAAAGGCAGCTTGGTGGCTAGAGCGCCAGACCAGCCGGGTACTCAGACACCTCCTCCTGCAAATAAACAGGGATCAGCCTCGGGCGCGGGAGGCGCTACCTCCGGCACACTTTCCGGCAAGGTAACACTCAGCCCCGGCCTCGCAAGCAAGGCCTCCCCCGGCGACAGCCTGTATATTTTTGCCCGTGCCAAAGTGGGACCAAAGGCACCCCTTGCGACCCTGCGTCTGCAAGTCAAGGATCTCCCGGCAAGCTTTTCACTGAACGACTCCATGGCTCGGTCCGGCGTGCAGTTATCCACTTTCCCTGCCGAGGTGGTAGTAGGCGCCCGGATTTCGAAATCGGGATCCCCAATGCCGCAAAGCGGCGACCTGCAAGGTTTGAGTCAGCCGGTAATGGTCGGCGCCAGCGGGATTAGCGTGGTTATCGATCAGCAGTTGCCTTAGTAGTCAGTACCCACTGGCAACAGCATAGCTATCTCTGAAGCATGCCCCTGGGGGGGCGCAAAGGCAGAGCCTTTGCGCCCCCTTCTTTCTCTGGAAATCCCCCTAAGGTGATTTCCGGATAAATAGAATCTGCGCCTTCCCACTGCGACTTCGCGTGCTGCCGTTCCAAATCTTTTGCCCGTCTTTCATGCTCCTTCCACAACCTCAGGCTCAGGCTCAGGCTCAGGCTCAGGCTCAGGCTCAGGCTCAGGCTCAGGAGGAATGATATTCATGACACGCTTGCTCGAAAGGAAGAACAAACTTCAAAACAGATCAAAGGGCAATTCGGGGTTTATTGATTTTGATAAATTTCTTGTCGGATCCCACTTTGCTCAATCCGACCTACCAGTTGTTTGGCATAACGCGGGATGACGAAGACGCCGCAGTAATTAATGCATGCTCATCGTTATTAATAAGGTGCATTGCCCCGCTCGGCTTCCAAAAAAATCTTGTCAAAGCCATGAAGGGTATAAAGCTTGCAACAAGCAATCAAAAAAATCATTCACCGACCATGCCCTGCGCGGTGGATAAAGGCGTCGAGGCCAAACTCCTGGAGCGGCCCGCTGCCGACGGACTGAAACGCTCAACTATTGGCGCCGTAGCTCATGATTCACCCAAAGGGCAGCGGTAAACAACAGTAGTGCGCCTGCCTGATGTGCTGCCGCGAGGGTTAGAGGAACAACCAGCAGCAGCGTGGAAATCCCCAGAGTGATCTGCACTGCCAGCATGATCAACAGTAGAGTGCATGCAAGACGAGCCGAGCCTGAAAGTGGCACTGCTCTCGATTTGAGCCAGAAAATCGGAACGAGAATTGCCAGTGTCCATGCAATCAGGCGATGGTCGAATTGCACAGTGGTCATATTGTCGAAGAAATTCCGGTACCAGGGTTCCAGCATGAATAGTTCCGGGGGGATGAAGTGGCCATCCATGAGTGGAAAAGTATTGTAAGCCAGACCTGCCCGAATGCCTGCCACGAACCCGCCCGATAAAACCATTATGAATACCAGGGCAGACAGCATGGTGGAGAAATTGAGCAAACCACGCAGTCCGCTGTTTGCGGACAAACCGCGGCCGGGATTGAGCAGATCGAGGGCTACCCAGAACATTGCGGCATAAATCGCGAAAGCGAGACCCAAGTGCGCAGTCAGACGATACTGGCTGACGTGGGGGTTATCCACCAACCCGCTCTTTACCATGTACCATCCCATCCCACCCTGCAAAGCCCCCAGCAGGAAAATTCCTGACAACTTCAGTCCCAGTGGCCGGTCGACTGCCTTTTTCATCAGAAAATACAGGAATGGTATGAAAAATGCCAACCCGATGACGCGCCCCAATAAGCGGTGGAAATATTCCCACCAGAAGATTGTCTTGAACTCTTCCAGGCTCATGCCAAGATTTACCTTTTTATACTGAGGCGTCTGGTGATATTTCTCGAAGAGCTCATCCCAGTCATTCTGGCTGAGTGGAGGAACCGTGCCAACGAGGGGTTGCCATTCGACGATGGAAAGCCCTGAATCGGTAAGACGGGTTACACCGCCTACAACCACCATGGCGAATACCAGAGCGCAGCAAACGAACAACCAGATAGCAATCGGTTTCTGCACAGCAAACTTTTGATCGGTTTTTTGCGGAAGTGTTGAAGTTTGGACAAACTGCATGGCTAGGAATTTGATCTAAGGTTATAAAATATCGAGGATTATTTTGGACGCATCAACCGCTGCTTGTCGCGTTCCCACTCTTTCTGCTTCTCGGATTCGCGTTTGTCATGCTGCTTCTTGCCCTTTGCAAGACCGATTTCAAGCTTGATTCGCCCTTTCTTATAATGGATATCCAGTGGAACCAGGGTGTAGCCCGCCCGTTCCACTTTGCCGATAAGCCGTTTGATTTCCTCAGCATGCAACAACAGCTTGCGCGTACGAACCGGGTCGGGCTGGATGTGGGTGGAAGCTGCCAGCAAGGGACTGACATGACACCCGATGAGAAACAATTCACCGTTCCGGATAATGACATAGGCTTCCTTCAGCTGCGCTCGTCCCGCGCGAATCGCCTTGACTTCCCATCCTTCCAGAACTGCCCCTGCTTCATGCTTCTCCTCGATAAAATAGTCATGGAAAGCTTTCTTATTCTGGACGATGCTCATTCAGGGATTCTCAAGACAAGGTGCTCGCTGCTCACAAAGAGTGCAAAGGGGCGCAAAGAATAAAAGGTACGATATAAGGAGGTACGATGTTCAAGAAATCCCTGGATATGTCCTCAAGGGAAGAAAAAGGGTGAGTTCAACGCGGGTTTCGTGTATTTTAACAGCTTTCGCCTTGAATTCGGCAGATGGACAAGCTGGAGCACTGACGCAGCTCCGGCCGGAGTTCAGGCTCCGGCAGGTTCATAGGCTGGAAACACCCAAGCAACTAAAACAATGCATATGTATCAATTTTCCAAGTCAAAAAACGAGCAGTCCGCCATCAATTTAAGGTTTCATACTGTCTCGCTGAAGCGGGGCAATTCATCGCATGGCTGACATCGAAAAATCGGTTCTGATCGGTTATTCCGCAAGCCGCATGTTCGAACTGGTGGATGCAGTGGAGGATTATCCGAAATTCTTACCCTGGTGCGGGGGGTCTTCCGTTGTGCATAAAAGCGAGGCGGTCACCCATGCTACCATCATGATCGATTATCATCACATCAAGCACAGTTTCACGACCGAGAACGTACGCAAGCCGCCAGAGCTGATCACAATGACATTATTGAACGGGCCGTTCCAGAACCTGGATGGGCACTGGCGCTTCATTCCCCTCGCGGAAAATGCATGCAAGATCGAGTTTCGCCTGCACTACACGTTCTCGCACATATTTCTGGAAAAACTGGTAGGGCCCGTCTTCTTTGTCATTGCCAATAGCTTCGTGGAAGCATTCATCGAGCGCGCAGAAGAAGTTTATGGGAATTCCTGATCGGGTATTGACGGCGGGAAGTCTATGGAAGTTCCTGGTCGGAATATTGATATCGAAGTGGTGTATGCATTGCCGGAGAGACAGGTTGTACGGCAGATGAATTTGCCGGAGGGCACTACCGTGGAACAAGCGGTAAAACTATCCGGCATCCTCCCCCGGTTTCCCGAGATCGACCTCCTGAAAAACAAGCTCGGTATATATGGCAAACTGGTCCCGCCAACCACGGTTCTGCGCGATCGCGACCGGATAGAAATTTACCGTACTCTGAGGGTCGATCCCAAGGAAGCCCGCAGGAAGCGTGCAAAAAAACGGTGATTGTGCATCACCCCGGAACGAAAATAAGAACCAAGCTTGTGAATGGAGGTGCGCCGTGAACAATTGCGACAAGTGGCCTACGGCATGAACAGATAGGAAAGCTTCGATCGTTCCTGCGCTTCGTCTTCGTTCGGGATGATTCCCCATAGCATCCATGTTCGCTATAATGCCGCTTTGTGAAGGATCACTATCATGCGACTGGTTGAGAAAGCTTTAACCTTTGACGATGTCCTGCTGCTTCCCGCCCACTCCGTTGTTTTACCGCGCAATGTCAATCTGACAACGCGACTCACGCGCGAGATCTCCCTCAATATTCCTCTTGTATCAGCCGCCATGGATACCGTTACCGAGTCGCGGCTCGCAATCGCACTCGCCCAGGAAGGGGGAATCGGCATCATACACAAGAATATGCCGGCGGAATCCCAGGCTGCCCAGGTCTCCAATGTCAAGCGCTTCGAAAGCGGCGTGGTAAAAGATCCCATTACCATTCCGCCTGACATGACGGTGCGGGAAGTGCTCAACCTGATCCACAAATTCAGGATTTCAGGCTTACCCGTGGTGGAAGGTTCGAAAGTGGTGGGGATTGTGACAAACCGCGATCTTCGCTTCGAAACCAACCTGGATCAGCCGATCCGGAATATCATGACCTTGAAGGAGCGGCTGGTCACGGTGAACGAAGGCGCCAGTCGTGAAGAAGCAATGGCCCTGCTGCACAAATACCGGCTGGAGCGTGTGCTCGTCGTGAATAACGACTTCGAGTTGCGCGGACTGATCACCGTGAAAGATATCATCAAGACATCCGAACACCCAAACGCCTGCAAGGACGAACAAGGCCGGCTGCGTGTTGGCGCTGCGATAGGGGTTGGCGAAGGCAGTGAAGAGCGCGCGGAGGCGCTGGTCGATGCAGGTGTGGACGTGATTGTCGTGGATACCGCACATGGACACTCACAGGGTGTGCTTGAACGGGTACGGTGGGTAAAGAAACGGTTCCCTAAAATCCAGGTCATCGGCGGCAATGTAGGTACTGCCGCCGCTGCCAGGGCTTTGGTGGATCATGGCGCCGACGCGGTAAAGGTAGGAATCGGTCCCGGTTCGATATGCACCACCCGCATTGTGGCGGGAGTGGGAATACCTCAGATTACGGCCATCAAAAACGTTTCTGCAGAACTGGCAGGCAGCGGCGTGCCGCTGATCTCCGACGGCGGCATCCGCTATTCGGGGGACATTGCAAAGGCACTGGCCGCCGGGGCGAGTTCAATCATGCTCGGGGGCTTGTTCGCAGGCACGGAAGAATCACCAGGAGAAATAGAACTGTTCCAGGGGCGCTCATACAAGACCTATCGTGGAATGGGTTCACTTTCGGCAATGCAGCAGGGTTCGAGCGACCGCTATTTCCAGCAGGCCGAGCAGGACTCCAGGAAGCTCGTGCCGGAAGGCGTGGAAGGCAGGGTTCCTTTCAAGGGAAGCGTCATCGCGGTCATCCATCAGTTGATTGGCGGCGTACGCTCGGGCATGGGCTATCTGGGCTGCGAAACAATCGATGACATGCACGCCAAGGCAGAGTTTATCGAGATTACTGCCGCAGGCATTCGTGAATCCCACGTCCACAACGTACAGATTACCAAAGAGGCCCCGAACTATCATATCGATTAGGCGGAAATGACGGTGCATGGCAATAACATATGTCTCAGCCTAACTGTTGCACCTTCGGTTGCCCTGCTGCTTTCCTCCCCTCTTCACTGACAGCAATACATTTTAGGACGAATTCCCGCTCTCTGAATGCTCCTATGATCGGGTCCGAGAGCTTTGGTCATGCATCAAAAAATACTCATCCTTGACTTTGGTTCCCAATATACGCAGTTGATTGCCCGCCGCGTGCGGGAAAGCAATGCCTACTGTGAAATTCATCCTTTTGACATAAGCTCGCAATTCATCGGGAATTTCGCTCCGGCAGGCATTATCCTTTCCGGGGGGCCAGCCTCTGTGGCCGAGAATGAAACGCCCCGCGCTCCCCAGATCGTCTTTGAGCTGGGAGTGCCGGTAATGGGCATCTGCTATGGCATGCAAACCATGGCGGCCCAGTTGGGTGGTTCAGTTGAAAACTCGAAGGTGCGGGAATTCGGTTACGCCGAATTGCAGGTAAAAAACCTTGCCGGCCTGCTTCAGGATATCCATGATCGTACTGATGCATCGCGCCAAAAGCTTCTGGATGTGTGGATGAGCCACGGCGACAGCGTAAACACTCTTCCTCCCGGTTTCCAGGTCATGGCAAGCAATCCTGCCACCCCCTTGGCTGCCATAGCGGATGGAGCGCGCAGGTTCTACGGAATGCAATTCCATCCGGAGGTCACTCATACCCCGCAAGGCAAAGCCATTATAGACAGGTTTGTCCATGAAATTTGCGGACTCGCTTATGACTGGAACATGCCCGACTATCTGGAGGAAATGGTTGGCAGAATCCGTTCCGAAGTGGGACCGGACGAGGTTATTCTAGGGCTGTCCGGAGGTGTGGATTCCTCGGTTGCAGCGGCACTCATTCATCGTGCTATTGGCAAGCAGCTTACCTGTGTTTTCGTGGACAACGGCCTGCTGCGCCTGAATGAGGCCGAACAGGTAATGGACACCTTCAGCCGGAATCTCGGCGTAAAAGTCATTCATGTCGATGCCAGCGAAGAATTCTTAGGACATTTGCAAGGCATTACGGATCCGGAAGCGAAGCGCCGCATTATCGGACGCGAATTCGTCGAGGTATTCCAGCGGGAAGCAGCAAAAATCGCTAATGCGCGCTGGCTTGCGCAGGGCACGATTTATCCGGACGTCATCGAATCCGCCGGCGCCAAAACAAAAAAGGCAAACACGATCAAATCCCACCACAATGTCGGCGGCCTGCCGGAAACATTGCATCTGAAGCTTCTGGAGCCATTGCGGGAATTGTTCAAGGATGAAGTACGCGAGCTTGGACTGACCCTGGGGCTGCCGCACGATATGGTCTTTCGTCACCCTTTTCCCGGACCGGGGCTTGGAGTGCGTATTCTCGGTGAAGTCAAGCGCGAGTATGCCGAGTTATTGCGGCGTGCCGATGCAATCTTCATCGAGGAATTACGCAATGCGGGCTGGTATGAAAAAACGTCTCAGGCATTCGCGGTCTTTCTACCGGTGAAATCGGTGGGGGTGATGGGCGACGGCCGCACTTATGATTTTGTCGTAGCCCTGCGCGCCGTTCAGACAGAGGACTTCATGACGGCACGCTGGGCGGAACTGCCTTACGCCCTGCTCGCGAGAATATCCAGCCGCATCGTGAACGAAGTACGTGGAATAAATCGCGTGGTCTATGATATCTCCGGCAAGCCGCCAGCCACTATAGAGTGGGAATGAAAGCATCCGGAGGAAGCCCGAATGCTTTCCTGAATAAACTCACGACGGATTGGAAATTTCGGTAAGCGCATCCGCAACCGGGCCGATATCGGAAGCATCCACTGCAAAATCTCCGAGAGAGACGATTCCCACCAGTCGTTGTTCGGCGTTTACGACCGGCAGGCGGCGAATCTGGTTATCACTCATGATCTCGGCTGCTTCCTCTATGGAATCATCCTCATGAGCCCAGATCACGCCTTCGGACATGATTTCACTGACGGGAGTACTTGGCCCCCTGCCCTCCGCGACCGCTCTGATAGCAATGTCTCGATCAGTGATGACCCCCAGCAACTGCTCTTCATCTCCCACGGGCAAAAGCCCGAAGTCGCCGTCGCGCATTTCCTGGGCCGCCTCCTCAATGGTTGCATCCGGGCTGATGGTCTGCACATCCGAACTCATCACTTCGCTTATCTTTTGCATGTCATTCTCCTCATCGGCTCGCCTGCGGCGTCACGGGCGTAAATAATTAAAGCGGTTTTCGCCCGCTGATTACGCGAAGCAGAATCATTACGATGGCTATTACCAGAAGAAGGTGTATGAAGCCCCCCATCGTATAGGAACTGACCAATCCCAAGAGCCACAGGATGATCAAAACAACAGCGATTGTGTAAAGCATGATAGCCTCCTTTTCATTATCATGAAGTTATCGACAAGCGCCGCCCTTGCATCCTGCCTGGGCTAGATGACGCTTGCTTTACTTGCCAGGGGTATATTCCTCAAGCCCGCTCTTCTGAGTATTGTGCTGATGGAAAACCTCCCGCAAGAGGAATCTGTCCAGAGATTCCTAATCTTCCCTCTTGGCATCCGCTATCGCAGCCGCTTGCGCAGCTTTTGCTTCTTCTAGACACACATCCTTCACATTGCCTGATAAGTCATCACATCGCTCTTTCGCCACCCGATAGTCAGCTTTCGCTTTTGCCGCCCGCACTTCGTACCGGCTTTCTTTCGATGGCCTGTACTTATCTTCCAGCTCGGCCTTTGCAACTTCTTCCCGACCTTTGGCTTCCGCCTCACATATATCCTCGGCATTGCCATCAAGGGAATCACAGCGCTGCTTGTCCGCCTTGTATTCACGCTCGATGCGCTCCTTGTCGGCCGTATATACTTCATAGACATCGGATGGCAGCCGCTGTTGCTGCGCTACCACGGCTGAACTCACCGCGAAGCCGAGTGCGACAAGAATGACATTTGATTTCCCCATGATCCCCTCGCTTTGATAGTTTGACTTGTGATTCGGACAGAGAAACGGCAAACGGCCCTTCATTCCCCGTTTCTCCCTTCCTTTCCCTTCAATAGGAACGATGATGCGTGTCCTGCCGTTTTTCCCATTCGTCGATCTGTTTCTCGGCTTCTTCCTTCGTGATTCCGTATGATTCCTGGATCTGGCCGGAGAGTTGATCCTTCCGTCCGGCGATCTGGTCGATATGATCGTCGGTGAGCTTGCCCCACTGCTCTTTCACTTTACCCTTGAATTGCTTCCAATTGCCTTCTACTTGATCCCAGTTCATTTTTAGCTCCTCCTTTAAGGCTTATCCCGTTTGAAAACTCTTGAGCATGCATGCTCATTGATACCGATCTACTGTCGACAATCTCGAATTCCTATCGCTTGATGCTTATTTTATTGACGACGCTCTTGACACCTTCAACGCCACGGGCAACCTCGACGGCGCGATGCATCTGCGCTTTATCGTTTGCATACCCGCTGAGTTGAACCTTCCCTTCGTGGGTTTCCACCGCGATGTCAGTACTGTTCTTGATGCTGTCATCACCCGCCAGTGCGGCCTTGACCTTGGTGCTGATAATACTGTCATCTATCGTCTCGCCGACGGAGGCCTCGCCCCCCTTTACCATCATTTTGTTGTCAACGTGTTTTACCCCCTTGATACCCTTTGTAATCGCAACGGCCTTGTCAATCTGCTTCTGGCTATCCACATACCCGCTGAGCTGGACCACTCCCTTGCGCGTCTCCACCTTGATATCCAGCCCCTTGACGTGATCGTCCGCCAGAAGCGCAGTTTTTACTTTAGTGGTAATCGCGGTATCGTCGATCTCGGTGCCAATCGTCGTTGGAGCTGTTTGAGCCTCCGACTTAGGTTCTCCCGAGGCATGTTGCTGGGCCATCAGGGCGGAGCTGATTGAAAAGCCAAGTGCGACAAGAATGACATTTGATTTATGCATGATTCCCTCGTTTTTGATGGTTTTATTTTGTACTTGGGCTGGCAAACCAGCCCCCTACCGGTCCACTTTTCTCTTTAATAGGAGCGACGATGTGTATCCTGCTGTTTTTCCCATTCGTCGATCTGTTTCTCGGCTTCTTCCTTCGTGATCCCGTACGTTTCCTGGATCTGGCCAGAGAGTTGATCCTTCCGTCCGGCGATCTGGTCGATATGATCGTCGGTGAGCTTGCCCCACTGCTCTTTCACTTTACCCTTGAATTGCTTCCAGTTGCCTTCTACTTGATCCCAGTTCATTTTTAGCTCCTCTTTCTGGTTTGATTGAGTTAAAAGTCCTGAAATAAGCGCCGCGGTGCAGACGCTTTTGATTCCTATTCCTTGATGCTCATTTTATTGACGACGTTCTTGACCCCTTCAACCCCTCGTGCAACCGCGACGGCACGATCCATCTGGGCCTGATCGTTCGCATGACCGCTAAGCTGAACCTCCCCCTCCTGAGTCTCTACCGCGATGTCAGTACTGTTCTTGATATTGTCATCCCCTGCCAGCGCAGCCTTGATCTTCGTAGTGATGATAGTGTCATCGATCTTTTCGCCTACCGAGGCTTCGCCTCCTTTTACCATCATTTCATTGTTGACGTTTTTGACGCCTTCAATACCCTTCGCAATGGCAACCGCTTTGTCAATCTGCTCCTGGCTATCCACGTATCCACTGAGTTGAACTTCCCCTTTACGAGTCTCCACCTTGATATCCAGTCCCTTGACGTAATCATCCGCCAGAAGCGCAGTTTTTACTTTAGTAGTAATCGCGGTATCGTCGATCTCGGTGCCAATCGTCGTTGGAGCTGTTTGAGCCTCCGACTTCGGCTCCCCCGGGGCAGGGGCTTTCTCCTCTTTCTTTCCGCAACCTGCGAAGGCAAGCGCACTGATGAGCGCAATGGTCAGAACAAGCGATTTATTTTGAATACTCATGCTGTTTTTCTCCCGACTAGATTTGAATTAAGGGTCGCCAATGACGCGCAGCTAAAGGCCATCCATGCCCTGCTCCACACCGGCTTAGCTTACGATCCTACGATTCAATCATCTCGCGCTATCGCTTATGGCTCAGTGCGCTGGCGCACATAAATTGGAAAAAGTCAATTAGCCGCATTTCGACGAATACCATAAGTCTCTGTTGCAAAACGCATAGTTGTGCAAAAAGCCTGCTCCTGCTCGCGGCCACCTTCCCCCTCAAGGAAACTGAGGAGCTGAAGGTGGTTGAAGCAAAAAGCAGTCAGCAACAAAGAAAAAGGTGAGAAACCCGGAAGAATTATTTCGACGAAGCTGCGGGTTTGAAAGAGGGGAAATTACAGTCGGAAAGATAGGAGGAATTTTTGCAGAAGATTGTGGTAGGCATGAATGTCAGTTGGAAATACTCCCATACTGACAGGCGGCTGCAATTTCAGTGAAACGCGCTTGAATGCGTTTGAATTCGGTCGAAAATGCCGCCGTCCGCAAAATGGATGTTTCGAGCCTCCTTCCAGCCTCCAAACATTTCATCGACGGTAAACAATTCGAGAGATGGAAATTGCCTCGAATACCTGGCGGCTATCCTCTCATCACGCGGGCGATAATAGTGTCTGGCTGCTATTTCCTGGGCCTTCAGTGTGTAGAGATAATCGACGTAAGCCTTGGCCACTTCACGCGTTCCATTCTGTGAGGCGGCATCACTTACTATGTTCACAGTGGGTTCGGCCAGGATTGAGAAGGAGGGGGTAATGATCTCAAATTTGTCTCCACCATGCTCTTTGACGATCAGGTGGGCTTCATTTTCCCAAATCAGCAGCACATCCCCTCTGCCGCGTTCGACGAAAGTTATTACTGAACTGCGCGTTCCGTTTTCCAGAGTCTTTACGTTGCCAAATATTTTTTTTATGAATTCGATCGCCGTTACATCACTTCCTCGGGACTGTTTGAGCGCATACCCCCAGGCGGCCAGGTAACTCCAGCGTGCATCCCCCGAAGTCTTTGGATTGGAAGTTACAATCTCGATACCCGGGTTCGCGAGATCATTCCAATCCCGCACCTTCTTCGGGTTGCCATTGCGCACCAGAAAGACAATGGTTGAGGTATATGGTGATTTTCGTGGGAGGGGTTTTTGCCAGTCAGGTAACGAAAATCTATTGGTTTTTTGCAGTATCTCCGGATCATAGGACAGAGCAATTGACGTAACATCGAGTCCATCTATATTCGCCCGGAGAGGTATGCCTGGCTTGCTTTCCGCATGGCGGATCGTCACCTCCACACCCGTTCGCGTTTTCCAGTGCTTGATAAACGCCTTGTTGAAATCATCGAACATTTTGTGACTTGCATCGGAACTGTAGTTCGCGGACATGCTATGCAGCGCGGCAACCGCTGCACTGAAGCTAAGCAGAATTGCCAGAATCGCAAAAACCAGCCGGGAGTGATATGAACGCATCTTTTTCCTCCTGTGGATTGATACCAGGAAATCTAACACCGGTTCATTTCAACAGCATTGCATGGAAATGAAGAAATAGAGCGGGTTACCGTTCTTTCTTTTAGAAAAGCGGGAGGGAAGCCGCTTGCCGTATATCCCCCCCGGCTCGATACAGGAGTCTGTAAATAAATCGCGCTCCGGAGTCCAGGCGTATAAAATTAAAACAGGCAATTGATGCGATAGAAAATGGACGGGCAATTGCAGCGGGATGGGTTTATGAACATCAGAAACTTTATCAGTTTTTCCAATGTCACCCTTGCGCTCCTGCTTGCGGCGATCGGTGCCCTCGTCTTTCATTCGATGGGTATTCGCCAGGAGATCAACATCGCGGAACGGCACCGGTTCCAGGCGCTGCTGCTCGGGGATGAACTGCTTCACACCTCCAACGACCTCACACGCATGGCCCGCACGTATGTGATCACCGGCGACCCGGTCTACAAGCGGTATTTCAACGAAATACTGGATATTCGCAACGGACTCCATCCACGCCCGGTGAATTATTCCCCGACATACTGGGACCTGATGATGGCGGGAAAAACTCCCGTCGTCAGGCAAGGGCGTGCCGTTCCTTTGCGGGAGAGGTTTCAGCAAGAAGGCCTGAACAATGAAGAATATGGCTTGCTGCAGCAATCGCTGGAACGCTCCGACAGGCTGGTCAAGCTTGAGCAGCGCGCCTTTGCCGCAATGGAAGGCTTATATGACGACGGTGAAGGCAATTTTACCGTGCGCGGCAAACCCGACCGTGACCTCGCGATAAAGCTTCTGTTCAGTGAGCAGTATATTGCAGAAAAAGCCGCTGTCATGGAGCCGATTCAGGCGTTCATGGACTTATTCGGTGAACGCATGCAAACTCAATCAAATCTCGGGCTGGCGCGACTCGAGCGCCAGATCATCTTCGAGATGGCGCTTATCTTCGTTGCCCTGGTAGCCACCATGGGCATCATTTTTTATACCCGGCTCAACATACTACGGCCGTTGGCCGATCTGGGCCGGCAGGTCGCGGGAGCCACTCGGGGCATTCTTCCCAGCCGCTATGGGAAAGCGACGAGTAATGAGGTTGCCAAGCTCGGCGAAGCATTAGCCCTCGCAGATGCGGAAAAACGGCAACTTCTCGAGAATGAAACAATCGCCCGAAATGAAGCTGAGCGCGCAAGCCGCCTCAAGGACGAGTTTCTGGCAACCCTTTCTCATGAATTGAGAACCCCGTTAAACGCAATCCTGGGATGGTCCCAACTCATCCTGAGTGGAAACCTTAAAAAAGAGGACATCCACCGGGGACTGGAAACGATCGAGCGAAATGCGCGTGTCCAGAACAAGCTGATTGAAGACCTCCTCGACATGAGCAGCATCATCTCCGGAAAAGTCAGGCTGGATATGCGGCGGCAGGATATCGCCAACCTGGTCGAGACAGCGGTCGAATCAGTAAAGCCGACAGCGCAGGCCAAAGGAGTCATTCTGAAAAAAACGCTGGGCAAAAAATTCGATTCCATCATCGGAGATTCCAACCGGCTCCAGCAGATACTCTGGAACCTGCTCTCCAATTCGATAAAATTCACGCCCAAGGGGGGGAAAATAGAAGTTACAGTAGAACAGCGAAACTTGTTCCTCGAAATCAGGATAAGCGACTCCGGTTCGGGAATCACTTCCGCATTCATGCCCTATGTCTTTGATCGCTTCCGGCAGGGAGACGCTTCGCTTACGCGGCAGTACGGCGGCCTCGGTCTTGGTCTTGCCATTGTGAAACAACTGGTGGAACTTCACGGTGGAACGGTGCGTGCAGAAAGTCCGGGTGAGGGACAAGGATCATCCTTTATCGTAAACCTGCCGGTCGCTCCTCCTGTTTCCGAAACAAAAAGCGAACCGCTCCCTCCGCAGGAATGCATCGAACCGCAGGCGTTATTCAAGGGATTGAAAGTGCTGGTTGTCGATGATGAACTGGATGCACGCGAACTCATCAGGCGGATTCTGGCGCAGCAGGAAGCAAGTGTGATTACGGCTGCACGGGCGACAGATGGCCTGGAACTCTTAAAGACCGAGAAGCCGGATATCGTTATCAGCGATATCAGCATGCCCGAAAAAAACGGGTATCAGTTCATCGCCGAGGTGAGAAGCCTTTCGGCAGAAAATGGGGGAACAATCCCGGCTATCGCCCTCACGGCATTCGCCCATCCGGAGGACAGGGCCAAAATGATGAGCGCAGGCTACCAGAAACACCTGCCCAAGCCCGTGGATTCCGTTGCATTGATTATAGCCATCGATAACCTGGTCGGCTCAAAAAAGCTGGCCCATACCAGCACTAGCGCTACCTGACCAACCATATCTTCAGGTGCCGCAACCGCATTAACTTGTCATCCCGGCCCTCAAGATTCTCCTCCCCGAACGGATTCCCCCGCTGCGCATCTCCAGGTTGCCAGGTTTCCCGCACCCTTCCATATTTATATTTATTTACGTCATATCTCCTCATAGCATTGCTTCTTATGGTCCAATCCACGCTCCCCGTCAATCATTCCATCAGGAAACTGCGACATATTGCCGCATGCGACAATATGCCACATTGATTTGTCGGTATGAATAATAAATACTCCCTGGTATCGGCACTTAAATGTAAATATGCCGATATGTTAAAAATACGGAAAAACACCTACCTTCAACAGACAATCAACGAGGGACTAATATGAAAAAAGCATTCAGGTATCTGCCTGTTGTCGCAGCCACTGTCACCGCTATCATCTCGCTGCCCGCGATGGCGCATGTGGGTTATACGGAGCGCAATTTCGGCACATTCGACAACACCTATAGCAGGACAACGTTATCCAATCAGGCGGTTACGGGTAATTACGGCTGGATCGACGGGACCGACTCCGACAATGGCGATAGCCACAAACTGCGCCCCTATCGTTTTACCCTTGCTGAGGAAACGAACGTTACACTCACATTCGAACAGGCAACTTCCCAAGTGACTGATCATTTGGGGAATGTCTCGACTTCCCGGTTGGGCTTGAAACCTGGTTTCTCCCTCTACGAGGGCCTGGCGCACCTGGCTCCGGTGAAGGCAGATTACGATTCTGCCGAAATATCGATTGCCAATCGTGACCCCGGTACAGAGGGATCATTCAAAGCTTTGGCGGATTGGTCAATCGGTAACGATCCGGGCGATTTGAACGGAACTCCCATTCCGGCAAGCCTGAGCTTCTTCAAGTATATCGGTCATGCCTATGATGGTACCGGCTTCGGCTCCGACGGTACGCCCGACGGCAAGGTTTCGCATACATTCATGAATCTCAAGGCGGGCGACTACTCGGTGTTCGTCGGCGGCACGGACTATTTTGCCCAGGAAGCCAACAATCCCGACCTCTCGACAAAGTATGGCGTTACCGCAACTCTAGTGGCAGGCGTGGTTCCCGAACCTGAAGTTTATGCAATGTTGTTGGCAGGCCTTGGGTTGATGGGCGCAATGATGCGCCGAAGAGGTATGCATTAATCTCCCCTGCCGGATGTTGCCGTCCCGATCGGACGGCTCCCCCCGCCATGCAGTGGCAATTATTACCAGATGAGTAGGAAAGGATGAGGGTCGTTAAAGTCACTCATCACCTCTCAGCATGACCGCGACATTTACATTTTCCAGAGAGTGCTGTCTCATCTTCGCCCTAAGGTCATGTAACCTTAGCTGAACTCCCTGTCTGACCTGATTACAATTGACGCTTGATAAAGAGCTAATCGTGTTATCACCTCTTACGGAGGTTCTGCACGTCTTTGATTGAGAGCCTTTTCGATTTTTTGATCCGTCTTATACTGGCTCAATGCGTACACTGCCCAAATCGTCGCAGGAATCCAGCCGATAAGCGTTATTTGCAGAAGCAAACAGATAACGCCCGTAATGGGCCGGCCAATTGTGAAGAAGGTTAGCCAAGGGAGGAGAAAAGCAATAATCAAACGCATACGCAGCCTTTAAAGGGGTTGAATGACTATTATTGCTCATTCTGCCGAAAAGATAAATTTACCCGGCACTTGCGTGGATAAACGATTGATTACGGGCACCTGTCAAGAGCAGTAACCCAAGCCTAGCCCTTCAAGAGTCAATTACCCTGCACTCATACTATTCAACTGAAATCAGTCTTGATTTGAAATCGAGTGTAGCGGGTCATTCCAGCGCATCGAGGGTTGGAGTTATTGCCGGGTGCGAAGGAGGTCGATCATGCGCCGCCAGGCAATTTTGGGAATGAGTCTACGCTGGTCGACAGGCATGCGATGGTCCAGGCCAGGATCAGCGCGCCCGTGCAGACCGAAATCGTCCAGATGGTAGTCTGATGAACCTTGCGAAGCCAGGCGAGCACCTCATCGTCGACCATTTGCCTGGGAGTGGTCAATCCACCCGGGACCACTACAATGTCAGGTGAGAGAGTCTCCGTCAAAGTGTATGCGGCACCGAGGAGTAAGGCGTCGCCCTCGCTCATGACCGGCCCCGCTTCTTTACCGACAAACCGTATCTCGGTATCGGGCATGCGAGACAATACCTCCCAGGAGCCAACCACGTCCAAGGCAGTCACGCCAGGATAGAGGAGAAACGCGATTTGCAAGGGTACCTTTCTTCCTGGATAACGCCCAATCGGTCCCACCGGGGCGCGCCTCCTGGTTATCTTCCGCGAGGGATTTTGTTCAGTCCTTCCCAGGTCTTATTCCCACATCACGTCACAGTGCTTCCGGACTGCTGCGGAGAGCAGTTCAATCAGTGGTAAGGCGCGATACTTCAGGCTCACACTCTGGTCATCAGCCTGTTCGGCATTGTCCCGGGGCTTTGCCTCTTCCGCTCTTTCCGCCTCGACGGCATGCTTCAGACGCTCGAGCGCTGCAGGTACTTCATCCGCCACCATCGCACTGGGTATGGTCCCACTATGCCCCATCATCTTCAGCAACTGTTTTGCAACGTCACCGAACATGATGATGTCAGCATGGGCAGAAGTCTTGAATGTCACCAGCATGGGAACGGAAATATCGTGGAAACCGTTTCAGGCAATATCCTCACCTCTATCACTTCGACATCTGCACTTATACCTGCCGCCGCGCCGGCATGGTTTTTTGTCTCCTGCCTGCTGTGGAGGCAAGCACCAGCAGGCCAAGCATGAACATAAAGATCGTTGCTGGTTCCGGCACTGCAGCCGCGAAAGCCGCACCGAGAATCGCGTGAGCGTTGGTGGTGGGATGAAAATCATCCCAGAAGAGACGTACCTCGGGATTGTCGCATGTAACCCCCAGCAGGGTGAAACACGGATTGGTCACATCGGTAAGTCCATAGTTCATCGGATTCTGGACGACATCGTTCAATAACGAGAAGGTGTCGAAGCGCTGTATGTTTAACCCTGGAAAAGTGCCATCGAGACTTCCGAGCTGACTCGCCAATTCCGTATTGAACACTACGGAATAGTCGTGCGCCAGCGACACTTCGTTATCCATCCTGGCGGATGGGGTAAGACCGAGATCAGGCAGGTTTGGCACAAGAAAATTCCTCGCTCCCGCCGCTGCAAGCACATTCACATAACTTCCTATGTTTCGGGCGGCCTGAACGGGAGAATCATGGATAAGATAATCATTGCTTCCGCCCCATACGAAGTACAACGCGTTTGGATCTGCTGCTCCGCCTGCATTACTCAGGTAGAGATTCACCTCCTGCTGCATGCCCGGCAAGTTCAATATTCCTGTTGGATCAGCATCATTACCGACGTTGTGGTTACCCGACGTCGCACCCGCGACGGCATAGCCCTGAAAATTAGCCGTATTTACGCCGGCGGGAAAGAGGTTTTTCGCCAGATACTCCGAGGCGACGGGCCCGTTGGAGAAGCGGCCACCATCATACGACGGCCCAAGTTGTGATGGCAGGCAGGGATGCAAGGGATCGCAATTACCGCCGAGCTCTTTGTAAAGACTGTTGACGCCGGAAGGATTGTCTCCCACATCGGACAGGCTGTCTCCGAATACGATAAGACTGCTGAAAGGGGAAGCAGCACCGGCGCTTCCGCCAGACAGCAACACGACAAGTGCGACAACTGTTGTTGATATTTTCATTGTCAGTCCTCCTTGGCTCAGAGATCGTTTTTTTAAGGGAGCACCAAATGTCGCCTAAACAGCGGGATGGTTTTCAGGATGCTTTTCCTGGCGAATATCATCGATCCTTTTCCCTTGCCCCCGCTTCTCCATCACAGTTCCTGGCTAATCGCGCGGGCTTATCAAATACCCGACCAGGATCCCCACGGCAATCGCCAGCCCGACCGTCTGCCATGCATTCTCATGTACGTATTCATCAGTAGCACGTGCGGCGACTCTGGATTTATCCACCACCACATCCTCAAAATTACGTAAATATTCCTTGGCTACATTCAGGTTCTGGTTAAGCTTGTCCCGCACCATTTGCGCCTTGCCTTCCCCCTCGTTGCTTACGAGCTTCATTAATTCTTCTGTGTCAGCAATAACCGAACGGAAATCTTTGATGAGTTTTTCTTTGCTTCCCCTGCCGGTTCTAACCATTACAACCTCCTATGAGCTGTGAATAGAGTAAATCAAATCGAACATTCCTTATCTCGTGCACGAGCATAACCGATTTTTTCTTTTTTCAAAGCACATGTCTGTCTGGCACCGCACATACCGCGGTGTAAATTGACAGGTAATCTCTTTCGAAGAACAAAGGAAAAATTTTTATTGGACCGCCGAATAGTGAGGAACACATGTCACATATTCTTACTCCCACGCAAAACCTTTCTCACAGTCAAAATCTTTTGTTAGCGGCTCTCCCTCAAAAGGATTATGAACGTTTGCAACCTTCCCTTGAACTTGTCGCACTCTCACAAGGCTGGCCGGTCTATGAAAACGGGGGCGAGCTGGACCTGGTGTATTTCCCCACCAGCAGCGTCATTTCCCTGCTTACTGTTTCCGATAAAGGAGAGACGGTAAAAATTGCCGCTATCGGCAAGGAAGGGGTATTCGGTATTTCCATGCTGATGGGGAGAAAGATCGCGCCGACTCAGGCTCTGGTGGCAACCGCGGGCTACGCTTATCGCCTCAGTGCCGCAAGCCTGAGAAGCGAGTTTGAGTTGGGAAGCCCTCTGCGTTATCTACTCCAGCGTTATACCCGCGCCCTGACAAGCGGGTTTATCCACTCCCCCATGCCTGGGGCGCATCCGTCAGCAAGACAAGGCACGCCAATAAAAGCTCCCTCTACTCCGGCTGCCAGGATTTCCCCACGCATATTCGCCCATTCTCCTCCTGACGACGCCCCTTGTCGGCTTCCGTCTCGTTCCGCTCACGCTCCTGGTCATTCCCTATAATCTGGGCTTGAGCAAGATTGGACTCTCGGGAAGGGAACTCCATCTCGCTCAACCCGATCCAGCCCTTACTACCCATGCGCGGAGTAAAGTGGCATAAATCGATAATCCAGAGGCGACGTGGCACATATTCAACGGCTCGGGCTCATGGCTCGGGCTCATTGTTGTGTGAGCTATCGCGAGAGCGGCTCACCCGCACTTCTACATTGTGAGGGGCTCTGTCATCGACTAGGCTGAGAGTCAACTCGCGCTGCTCGGTACCGTCAGCGATAACGACCTCCTCGTCCGGATCGATGTCTGCCTGGTTAACACTGATCGGATAGACGGTTTCTCCATAGCGGTATTTCACCGTAAAACTGGTCCAGTCTTGCGGCAGGCAGGGATTGAAATGAAGTTTCGCCCCTTCCCTTGTAAGACCCAGCATTGTTTCCAGCATCAGGCGGTATAACCAACCGGCGGAACCTGTGTACCACGACCATCCCCCCCGGCCCGTATGAGGAAGCACCGCGTAAACATCGGCTGAGACGACATAGGGCTCGGTCTTGTAAACCGATACAGCCTCCAAGGATCGGCCGTGATTTACAGGATTGATCATGGAAAGCAGTTCCCATGCCCGTTTATGATCGCGCAGGACTGCAAAGGCCATTGTTGCCCATATCGCTGCATGCGTATATTGTCCCCCGTTCTCCCGCACGCCCGGCACATACCCCTTGATATAACCCGGATCGAGGTCTGAGTGATCGAAAGGGGGATCGAGAAGCTGAATCAGGCGAGCATCCCGACGGACCAGTTGTTCATCTACCGCTTGCATCGCCTCCCGCTGCCGCTGGGGGGAGCCCCCGCGAGATAAAACCGACCAGCTTTGCGCGATCGAGTCAATGCGGCATTCGGTATTGCTGGAAGAACCCAGTGGAGAACCATCGTCGAAATAGGCGCGGAGATACCACTTTCCATCCCAGCCGTGCTGTTCGATATTCTTGCCCAGCTTGTCTGCTTCCTTCTTGCATCGTTCGGCAAAGGCCGCGTCGCCGTGCCCGACAGCGAGATCGGAAAATTGAATGAGAATGTCATACAGGAAAAAACCGAGCCAGATGCTTTCACCCCGGCCATGGAAACCGACGAGATTCATCCCATCGTTCCAGTCCCCTGTACCCATCAAAGGAAGACCATGTTCCCCAAACCGCAACCCATGCGTGATGGCGCGAACACAATGGTCATACAGACTGGATACCTGCGCGGAATGAGCAGGCAAATCATAGTATGATTCCTCGTCCAGAGCGACAGGGCGGCCTTCAAGAAAGGACACTGTCTCGGTCAGTACTCCGGTATCCCCGGTGGCAACGACATAGTGACAAGCAACCAGCGGCAGCCAGAGGTAATCATCCGAGCAGCGGCTTCTGATACCGCGGCCCACCGGAGGATGCCACCAGTGCTGAACATCCCCTTCGATAAACTGGCGGGCCGCAGCCCGCAACAAGTGCTCGCGTACCAGAGCGGGTTCAACATGAACCAGCGCCATCACATCCTGCAATTGATCGCGGAATCCAAAAGCGCCCCCGGATTGGTAGTATCCGCTGCGCCCCCAGAGACGACAGGCAATTACCTGATACAGCAGCCAGCCATTGACCATCACGTTGACGGATGGATCAGGGGTTTCCACCTGCACACCCCCGAGCGTTCGGTCCCAGTAGCGGCGCACCTTTTCAAGTTCATCATGTGCCACTTGTAGTCCGCGCATCCTCTGGACGGTTTCCAGCGCAGCTTCACGGTGAAGGCCCGCGCCCAGGCGAAAAACAACCTCGCGCGTCGCGCCCTCGGGCAAATCAAAAGGAACACGGATAGCGCCGCAGGGATCCAGTCCCGCTCCTACCCGGCCCGAAAGATCCTGAGCAATCATACCTGCGGGATTTCGCATTCGTCCATTGCGCCCGATAAATTCCGTCCGGTCACCCGTTACACTTTGCGTTCTGTCATCGACATCGAAAAACGCTACCCGACTTGAAAACTCGTTATTGTAGGGATTGCGCGCAAGCAGCACCCCGCTTGCCGGATCGATCTCCGTGACCACATGCATTCGCGTCTTCTCGGGAAGGTCTCCTAACACCCACTCCACGTACCCTGTTGCGGAAAGTCTCCGGAACCGGCCGGAATCGTTGCGAATCCGCAATACAACGAACTTGACCGGAACGTCGCGAGCAACATAAATCCAGAGTTCGGAAAAAACCCCCTTTCCTGCATGTTCGAATACACTGTAGCCGAATCCGTGGCGGGTAACGTAGGAAGCGGCTCCAGGACTCGGAAGGGGAGCGGGTGACCAGAAATCTCCGCTTTCTTCGTCCCGCAGATAGTAGGCCTCTCCACTGGAATCGCAGACCGGGTCGTTATGCCATGGAGTCAGCCGGTATTCATGGGCATTCTCACACCAGGTATAAACATTTCCGCTTTCGGAGATAACCGTCCCGAATTGCGGATTCGCCAGAATATTTGACCAGGGAACCGGGGTTCTCTGCTCCTGCCCAACAGTGATGACGTATTCGCGCGCATCGGAAGCAAAACCACCAAAACCGTTATTAAACAATAGATTCCGTTGCGGCAATACCGGGGGTTTTTCGGGGCTGGAGCGCCGCACCGGTTTCAGGGGGTGTGGCCGCAGCGGAAGGTCGGCCGGAAGGCGGCTCGTCAACTGCTCGACCAGTTTCCCATTCGTGTCGAGAATAATCACGCGCGCCACGGCCTGCATCAGAATCCGGTCTTCCGGAGCAATCTGCTCCCCACGCCGGATGAAAATACCGCCTGGCCGATCGAGCACATGAGCTTCCGCACTCCCGGCCAGAAGCCCCATGATGTGATCATGCAGTTGCTGGCGGTAACTTGAGTGATCTTCGTTCCAGATGACCAGATCGACTGCCATCCCTTTCACGCGCCAATAGGCATGAGCCTGCACCAGCTGGCGTACCAGATCGATATTGGCCATATCGGTGATCTGCAGCAATACAATAGGCAGGTCGCCGGAAATGGCATAACCCCATAAACCCGATTGTCCCTGCCGGTTCTTGCTCAGCAGCGCCTCGTCGGCGCGCAGATAAGGACTTGCATACAGGATGGAACCCGCCATTCGCCCAAAAAGCTGTGCATCGGTTTCAGTCGCATTGAGTTGGCGCAGGACAACGAGGCTATGAGTCCAGGCGAGATCGAAAACGCGATTTTTCAGATGCTGGTCCTGGTATTTTTCTACCAGATGCATGACCGCGTGACGTGAATCTCCCGCACCCGTGACAATATCCACGATTGCCGACTCCCCCGGCTCGAGCATCATTCGCTTTCGGATAGCAACGACGGGGTCGAGCACTGAACCCGAACTGCCGGATAGGGGTTCCGCTTCCATCATTGCCGCCGGCGCAGACACGTCGTTTCCCCGTCCGATGAATGCCATGCGACTGGTTTCATAAGAAGCCGCGTCAGGAGTGACCCCGTCCACTGTCATCAAGTGGAACATCCATGGTACCAGGTCGCTTTGGGAACGAGGACGCCTGCTGCATAAAATGGCGTGCCGGTCCGCCAATATTTCCGTTTGCACGAAGAGATTGCCGAAGGCGGGTGCCTGGGCATCGGCAATCGCGGGCGCCAGCACGACCTCGGCATAAGACGTGATCTCGATTTCCCGCCGCGTCCATGCGCGATTGGTGATTCGAACCCGCCGGAGCTCGATATCATCCTCGGGCGATACGGTAATCTCGGTATGGGTATCGAAATCAAGATCCCGTCGGCGGAACTCGACCCTTCCTTCAGAAAAAACCACTCCATAGCGCTTTGGCTCTTTCAGCACAGGCTGATAGGTATTCGACCAGAACTCACCGCTTGCAATGTCGCGCAAATAACAGAAATTCCCCCAGTAGTCGCAGGTTCCATCTTCCCGCCAGCGCGTAATGGCCAGATCCTTCCAGCGGCTGCTTCCCGCTCCGCTGTTGGTCACCATGACATGGTACCGGCCGTTGGAGAGAAGCTGCACCTCCGGAATCGGCGTGTTGGCGGTTGAAAGCAGCCGGATCGGCATTTCCGGAAGTTCCTTGATAACCCGCACATCGGGGAGCTCGGCGATGGGAGAACGTATGACAGTGGCTTTGGGAATTCTCTCCTGCAGCAGGAGCATGGTTGCCTGGAATATGGGCTCGGAATCGAACCGCCGCTGCATGGGCCGGTCAAGCAGCAGGTATGCAAGCGAAAGAAAGCTCATTCCCTGATGGTGAGCCATGAATGAGCGCACGATCGCGTACGTCTCGCCCCGGCGCAATCGGGAAGGCGTATAATCCAACGCTTCGTAAAAGCCGAATTTTCCCATCATCCCCAGAGCGGTCAGCTCCTCCAGATTCCGGCAGGCAGCTTCCGGTGCAATCATCAATGCCAGGGCGGATGCATAAGGTGCAATGACCAGGTCTTCTCCCAGGCCGCGCTTGATGCCCAGGCCAGGCACCCCGAATGCCCGATACTGATAATTGAACTGAACGTCTACAGCGTTGTAACCGGACTCCGAAATACCCCAGGGCACCCCCCGCTCCCGCCCATAGGCAATCTGCCTGTTGACAGCCGCCTTGCAAGTCTGGTCAAGAAGCGTGTTCTCAAAGGTGGGCATTACCAGCAACGGCATCAGGTATTCGAACATCGAGCCGCTCCAGGAGAGCAGAGCGGTCTCCCCATCATGAGCTGTAAGCATGCGTCCCAGCGCAAACCAGCTTTCCTGCGGCAGCTGGCCCTGTGCAATCGCGACAAAATTGGTAAACCGCGCTTCCGAGGCCAGCAAGTCATAGTAGCTGGCGTCCCGTCGCTGCTCACCCACGTTGTACCCGATGGCAAGCTGCCGCTGCGCGGGGTTGAACAGGAAGCCATACTCCATTTTCGCCATTTCTCCCGCCTGAAAGACCAGGCGTTCGAGAGCAGCCAGATGTTCACGCGCCGCCTCTCCACCTTGATGGGCAAGTTGTCGCAAAGAGGGGATCTCCGCGGGCGTGTTGCGGTCCTCCAGTGCTGCAGACGGCATGAAGTGGGCAAGTTCGGTTAGGGCGAGCTCACATTGCCGGTTTAATGCCCTCGCCCATTCAAGGGGTTCCTGTCCGGTTGAAGCACGTCGTGCTTTCTCGATCTCATGCATGATTTCCCTGGAAAACGCAGTCAGTCGATCGAGTTCGGCATGCAGGCTGAAAGGTGCGTGTGGAGAGTTTTCCCTTGCGAGCCTCAGCGCTTTCCCGAATTGTGATAAGGGTGTACTGGCAGCCTCGGAACCAGGAGTACTTTCGAGAATCTGCAGAGTGTCGGCAAGCGCCTGAAATAACTCTTCGTGTACGATCGGCCTATCTGCTATTGCCATTAACGCGACACGCAATGTCAATAGGTGGCCTGCGAGATTACCGCTGTCCACGCTCGATACGTATCGTGTCAGGGGAGTTTTTGTCTGCGTATCGTACCAATTGTAAAAATGACCGGCATGCCGTTCCAGGGTTTCCATCGATTCGAGGGTATTTCGGGTCCTTTCGATGAGTTGCAACGGGCCAATATAGCCGAAGTCATAGGCAGTCACATTTGCAAGCAGTGCCAATCCCATGTTGGTTGGCGAGGTCCTGTGGGCGACAGTCGGTACCGGGTGCTCCTGAAAATTATCAGGCGGCAGCCAGTTATTCTCGGAATTGACGAAATTTTCGAAGAAATACCACGTACGGCGCGAAGTCTGACGTAAAAAGTGGATTTGCCCCTTGTTTAACTCGGTGCTGCGCAGCGGAAGAGGTTGGCTTATCCACCAGGCAATAAATGGCGCCGCTCCCCACAAAAGCAGTATGGGCAAGGCCGAAATCAAGGCCACGGGAGCAACGACCATCATTCCTGCGCCTGCTGCTACCGCGGTCGCCGGCGCTATCCACATCGACCTGAAGGAAGCGCCGACGCCGCCCCATCTATTCGTCGAATCATATTCGCGTTCCGCAAGATGGGAAGGAGTCCATTCAAGAAGCCGGCGGTGCGTAAGGAGGAGTCGCACATGGGTGCGCAGTATCGCATCGAGGCTGAAATAAGCCTCGTACGGGAGGCAGACCAGCCCGAACAGGTTTTGTGCGAAATGGCGGCCGCCAGTGCGTAGCGTAGTGATGACGTGAGCGCGCAGAGGGGCGTCGCCCTGTCTTTTCAGCAGATCGGAGGCCATGGTAATGGCGCTCGGAATAATGACCGTACCGATTACCACCAGTGTCCAGAACCACGCGTTGTCGAGAGCCAGCCAACCCACCAGCAGAAGCAGCAGCAGGGCTACCGGCACAAGACTGCGCCGGAGGTTATCCATCAGCTTCCATCTCGACAGAATCGACAACGGGTTTGGCTGATTACTTCCGCCGGGACCCGGAACCCGGGCAAGCAACCAGCTCGCCAATTGCCAGTCTCCCCGTATCCAGCGGTGGCGACGGCTTACATCCGCACTGTACCGGGATGGAAATTGCTCATACAACTGTACATCGCTCAACAGGCCGGCGCGAGCGTAGCAGCCTTCCAGAAGATCATGGCTTAAAATCCTGTTCTCTGGAAAACGTCGGCAGACCGATTGCTCGAACGCATCCACGTCGTAGATCCCTTTTCCGATAAAGGAGCCTTCGTAGAATAAATCCTGATATACGTCCGAAACGACCCTGGTATAGGGATCGATGCCTGCTTCACCGCCAAATAGCCATGCATACCGGGACCGGTTGGTGCTCGATAACGTCACCGCCACCCGGGGCTGCAGAATGCCATAGCCTTCCGTTACCACAGCGTTCCCGCTGGTCCTCTTGAGGCGGGGGCGATTCAGGGGGTGAGCCATCGCTCCGACAAATTGATGAACGATCTCCCGCGGCAATTGGGTATCGGTATCGAGGGTGATGACGTACTTGATATTGACAAGCAAATCCGTATTGCCCACTACCACGGAAAATGCCTCCCTCCCCTCGCCACGCAGGAGCGCATTCAAGTCCGCCAGTTTTCCGCGCTTGCGCTCATGACCCATCCACACTCCTTCTTGGGGATTCCAGCGGCGAGGGCGATGGAACAAAAAAAACCGCGTTTCCTGTTTCTGCGCTGACGCTTCCGGAGCGCCATTCATGCCACCGATCATGTTACCTGCACTATGGTTCGCATACTTTCGATTGAGATCCTCGATTCCGGTGCGGGCGATTCTCAATAGGGAATCGTCTTCGGGGAGCGTTTCCTGATTCGCATCCATGAAGTCGGTGAGCAAGCCGAAATAGACATTCTCGTCCTGATTTGCCAAAAACCGGACTTCAAGCGCCTCCACCAAGGCCGCGACTTCGGATTCCCGCGAAAGCATGGTTGGAACCACGACCAGCGTTTGAAACGAGGAGGGAATACCACTGGAGAAATCCAGGCGCGGCAGCAGATGAGGTTTCACCAGAAAAGGACTCGCCCAATTGACCAGGGCAACAGCCAATTGACTCATCGCAAGCAGCGCGAGGATGCCAACAAGACCTAACAACCATCCATTTGCGCCATCCTCGAGCGCTTCGACCAGCAGGGCACTGGTCAGACCCAGCGTAACGAATGCGATGCTACTGAGATACCAGAAGAGCGGGTATTTGCGGGCGGTGCGCCAGAATTGCTCATGCAGCGACCAGCGGACCTTTATCGCTTCCTCAAGATCAGCGAGACCATCCCCCGTCAGATAAAATCCGACATGCTCCTTAACGTTCTCCCCAGCAGTACTTGTCGCCGGGTTATGCGCCAGGCGAAGCGCTGTCCGGGCCACGTCCACTTCCGACAGAGGACTTACCTTGGCCAACCGCTCCACCACATGCCGGTAGTGGTCGCGGCTGGCGAAATCCATGTCCGCATAGATTCCACTTGGATCTTCCCGGAGAGTCTGTTCCACAACGCTGGTGGTTTCGACGAATTCGCGCCAGTCTATGGCGCCCAGACTCCGCAAGCTGTTGATGCTGTTCGAGATGGAAACCTGATCGGCAGCCTGCTGCTGATTTCCCAGTTGCACCAGTTGGTCGATCGTCTGGTTTGATTCAGCCAGCCGCTGCTCGATCCAGGTCAATGGCAGCACCAGGGTCGGTCCCTGACCCTGCAATCGGCGCACCAGTTCCGAAATGAACGGGGTTGTCATGGGAGGATTCGATCTCGCCATATCTGCAATGACGAGAACAAGACTTTTCGGATCTTTTGCCGCCACCCGGATGATTTCATCAGCCCAGGTATCAGCGAGATTGCGGTCTGCCCGGCCCGCTGCCACATGCACGCCCACGCGGCGGAGATTTTCGATCAGCGATAGCCGCAGCATGATCGGTATCGCCCATAGTTCACCCAGTTGCAGATTGACGACGGACTGGTACGCGGTTACGAAGCGCCTGAGACTCTCTGTATCCACCCTGCCGTCCCCGTGCGATATGGCCTGCAATGCTATATCGTATACACGGGGGAGATTGGCGGATGCGCCCTTGGCAAGGAGGGGTAATTCGCGGCTATAGCTTTTGGGAAGGTGCCGCTTGGCAATGCGGATCTGTTCCTCGACGAGGTAAAAGTTGTCATAGAGCCACTCCCCTGCCGGAGTGAGCAGCTTGTCCGCCATGACTGCCTCGGTCAGCACACGGCAGATATTGAATAACGTTGCCTCATTCTCATCCAGCCTGGCCAGCAACTGATCGGTGCCGCGCGCCGATGATAACTCGTGTGAAGCCGCCAGTATGCCCCCGTAAAGCTCCATCTGATCCGCGCCGAACAGTTCGGATCGCAGGGGGAGTTCTTCATTCAGTGGAATACGCGGCTTTCCGATATTGCGAAGCCGCGCTGTAACCGGCCTCAAAAGCTCGGAAACAGGAATACCTTTAACGTTCAATTCGGATATTCTCCAGGCTATGTCCGGTCAGCAGCAGAAGTATTAAAATTGCCTCCCCTTCGAATCGAGGGGTTGAGCCACATGACATTCTGCTCCCGTCCTTTCTTTGGATACCGGAAGGTCATGCCCCACCTCAAGTTGACAGCTCTTTCCGGAATCTGGACGGTTAAAAGAAAAGGGAAAGAGCGATTCTGGAAGTGTTGTCTGGCACCTTCTTTACAGGGTGTCTTCATAGGGCTGTTACCTGGCTGGAGCGGTCCCGCATTAAATTTTTACCAGGATTTCAGGGGACATCGTTACAATTTCCAGTCCCACGTCCTCTTGTCTTGCAATTCTCTCCGGATATCGGGCCGGTGTATAAAGAAACCGGCTTGAACGATGCAAACATCTTTTCGACGCAGGCCACAGCCGTCTTTGCAGGCATTTTTCTAGGCAGGAAAATGATAAACGGATACCTCATCCGTAGTATGTACGCTAGCGCACAATATGGCAGCCGGCAAAATGGGATACTGCAAAGCCTTGTCGCCCGCCTCGGGTCTCTGGAAAGAAATGCTATCATAGGTCTGAACGGGTACCTTGCAGCCGTAAACCTGTGAAATTCGCCTGTGAGATCCTTTTAATGCATCTGCATTTCTTTCAGCGTGCCCAGGCTACAACCGATTTTATGAGACTTTTTCTCTCCTACTAGCGGATGCAAAATCCCCCGCCACCGTTCAACCAAAACCACCTTCTAGCCGCTCTGCCCCCGGCAGAACTCGAACGTCTGAAACCCCACCTGGAACTGGTTCATATGCCGCTTGGCGACGTGCTGTGCGAATCCGGGGGGCGCCTTTCCTACGTCTATTTTCCTACGTCGGCCATCATTTCTCTGCACTATATTCTGGAAAATGGTTCATCGTCAGAAGTTGCCGGCGTAGGGAATGAGGGTCTGCTAGGCATTTCGTTGTTCATGGGCGGCGAGAATACTCCTACGTGGGCAACGGTTCAGACAGCTGGCTACTGTTACCGTCTGAAAGGCCCTCTCCTGCTGCAGGAGTTCAACCAGGGAGGCCCGCTGCAGCGCGTATTGCTGCGCTATACCCAAGCGCTCATAACACAGATCTCCCAGACCGCCGTATGCAATCGACATCACACGATCGAACAGCAGTTGTGCCGCTGGTTATTGCTGACGCTCGATCGACTGAACTCCCAGGAACTGGTCATGACTCAGGAGCTCATCGCCAGTATGCTGGGCGTGCGCCGAGAAGGCATTACCGAGGCCGCCGGCAAGTTACAGCAAGCCGAAATCATTCGCTACCGCCGGGGACATATTACCGTCCTCAACCGTGCGGGACTGGAGGGACATGTCTGTGAATGCTATGAGGTCGTCAAGAAGGAGTTCGAGCGCCTGTTTCGCGATGTAAAAAAATCCTGACTGTCAGTCTTTTCTTCGTCCCGCATCCCGAGCGCTGCGTTTTTCTATCGCATTTATCCCATTTCCAGCCAACAAACCGAACCTGCAGGTGGTTGCAGGTACCCCCTGCACTCTTCTTAGTGTGCGCTGACGTACCGAACCGTTGTATGGGCAGAAGTATCATGACCCTCTTCTTCTGCTTTGGGCTCAGAAACCCGCCTTTGCCATGAGAGTGCGTACCAAGCAAATATTATCGATCTCCGGCGTTGCACTGCTGCTGCTTGTCATCGCATTCGTCCTGTGGTTCGACTGGAATATGCTGAAACCATATATCGAACGGCAGGTTACCGAGAGGACGGGCCGTGAATTCACGATTCGGGGCGATCTCGATGTAAACCTTTCGCTCAATCCCCTCGTCAGCGTTGAAGGACTTTCGCTAGCGAATGCCGAGTGGGGGACCGAACAACCCATGGTTGCCGTGGATAAGGTTGCTGTGCGCATCAGTCTATGGGATCTCCTGTCCGGCGATATCGTGTTGCCCGAGCTATCCATCACGCGGCCCCGGGTACTCCTGGAAAAAAGCATGGATGGAAAGCGAAACTGGGATCTGAAAAAAGAAGAAAAAAAGAAGATGGAACTGCCTCAAATTGGCCAATTCACCCTGGATCAGGGAAAAGTTCTCTTCCGCGATCCGAAGACCAAGACAGATATAGCAGCCGACGTATTCACGGATCCGGCGGTGGACGCCGGAGAATTGCCCCTTCATGTGGCAGCGGAAGGTAAATTTACCGACCTGAAATTCACCGCGCAAGCGCAAGGCGGCAAGATAATGTCGCTTGCGGATAAGACTATCCCCTATCCGATCAAAGCGAGTGCCGAGATGGGAACAACGCGCGCAAGCGCGGATGGAACCATCAAAGGGCTGGCCGAGATGGCGGAAGTGGATCTGAAGCTGGACTTACACGGAGAGGATTTATCTGCGCTCTACCCCGTAACCGGCATCGTTATTTTCCCCTCCCCCCCGTACCACATTTCCGGAAGGATTTTGCACCACGATACCGAGTGGTCCATGAAGGGATTTTCCGGAAATGTAGGCAACAGCGATCTTGGCGGGGATATCGTATTCGACACGGGAGGCGAGCGGCCGCTCCTTCGAGGCGACGTGGTATCCAAAGTACTCGACCTGAGCGATTTGCAAGGTTTTATTGGGGCGCGGCGAGGCCCCCAACCACAGGATACGCCTGCGGAAAAGAAAGAAAAAAAGGAATCAATGAAGAAACAGCGGCATCGTCTTCTACCAGACCAGGAATTCCGGATAGACCGTTTGAAAGCCATGGACGCAGACGTAAGGTTCACTGGAGAATCGATCCGCAACAAGGAACTGCCGGTGAAGCATATCGTGAGCCACTTGAAAATAGACAACGGGCTTCTGACCCTCAACCCCGTCAACTTTGCGGTGGCGGGTGGGAATATCATTTCGAATATCACAATCAACACGCGTCCCGAAGTGCCCAAGGGAGAAATCAAAGTCGACGTCAAGCGCCTGCAATTGCAAAAGCTCTTTCCTAAGCTCGAAATCACGAAGAATAGTGCAGGTGTAATCGGCGGTGCAATAGACATTAATAGCCACGGCAAGTCCGTCGGCGCGCTGCTGGCTTCGGCCGATGGAAACTTTGGCCTGATCATGTCCGGCGGCCAGATCAGCAAGCTGTTGCTGGAAGTGATCGGACTTGATGGGGGGCAGATCATCAAGCTCCTGTTTGCCGGAGACAAAAACGTGCCGGTGCGGTGCGGGGTAATCGACTTTGATATCAAGAAAGGCATCATGAGCAGCAAAGCTTTCGTCATCGACACGACCGATACCAAAATTGTCGCTAAAGGACAGATAAGCCTGGCTGAAGAAAAGATTGACATGAAGCTGTCTCCCAAAGCCAAGGATGTCAGCATCCTGAGCCTTCGCACCCCTATTCACATAGAAGGCACTTTCAAGGATCCCACAATCCTTCCCGACAAGATACTTGCCATACGGGCGGGAGCAGCGGTCGTACTGGGAGTTCTTGCGACACCTCTAGCAGCGCTCATCCCGACCATTGAAACCGGACTGGCCAAAGATGCCAATTGCAGGGCATTGATTGCTTCAGTGGAAACGCCAGCGAAGCGCGCGGCTGGAGTCAAAGATAAGAAAGATGAGGATCATCCCCCGGCGTCCCAGACGTCCCGGTCAAAGTAATAGGAAGGAATATTCAGAGATGACCGCCCTCCTACTTATTTTACTCGCTTCCCAACCGGGAATGCACTTTCCGATCCTGATGGGCGAGCGAATGGAGTAAAAATCACAACCGTGGAAAATTGACTGTTTTCTGCGGAATGACAAGCAATGGCAAGAAAATGCTTCAATACCTGGTCTTGTCTGTTACTCATCAACCAGATTATCGAAATTATCGAAAAGAACCCCGAATCGCCCACCCATCGGTGGACAACATACCCGGATACGGGCTTAACCAGATCAGCGAGAGAGTCATGACCAATGAGACCGAGAAATACGAGAAAAAAGGCAGTGACATTCCGAAGCAGCAGCAATCACGTCAACCCGGGCTGCAGACTGAAATGCACCCTCAACCCGATTCCGGCATGGCCGAATATCATGGAAGCGGTAAACTGGAGTCAAAAGTTGCGATCGTTACCGGAGGAGATAGTGGTATTGGACGATCTGTCGCCATTGCTTTCGCAAAGGAAGGAGCAGACATTGCAATCGCCTATCTCGACGAGCATGAAGATGCTCAACGCACTAAAGAAGAGGTCGAGAAGTGCGGAAGAAAATGCATTTTAATCGCGGGTGATGTGGGGGACGAAAAATTCTGTGCCGAGATAGTGGAAAAAACGGTTTCCACCTTTCATCATGTCGAAATACTTGTAAATAACTCGGCCGAGCAGCATGTTCAGGAAAGCATTCTCGATATCGATAAGGCCCAACTCGAGAAAACTTTCCGCACGAACATATTCTCAATGTTCCATATGGTGAAGGCTGTACTCCCGCATCTGAAAAAAGGAGCGCGCATCATCAACACCACCTCTGTCACCGCCTACAAGGGAAGTCCTCACCTGCTTGATTACTCTGCGACCAAGGGTGCAATTGTCGCGTTTACCCGTTCTCTGTCTCTCCAGCTGATCGAACAGGGAATACATGTAAATGCGGTTGCTCCCGGTCCAATATGGACACCGCTGATACCGGCCACTTTTCCTCCGGATAAAGTCGGCGATTTTGGAAAGAACGTCCCCATGAAACGCGCGGGGCAGCCTGATGAAGTCGCTCCTTGTTATGTCTTTCTCGCCTCTCAGGATTGTTCTTACATGTCAGGACAGGTACTGCATCCCAATGGCGGTAATATAATAAACGGATAATAACAATTTGCAGGAGTTACTCCTGATAGGGTAAGCGTCACAGAGATATGATTACTCAACAGGATATATAAATATAATCCCGTTTCGAGGTAGAAGAGAGGAGCCGAGATGTTCAATTTAGGGTCGATGTTCAACTTGGGCCCTTCCGAGCCAGTAGTGGGTAAGGCTAGCATTCTTCTTGAATGCCCGGCCGGAAAGGCATTCAAATTTATCGGCGAAAATCTCTTTTTGAACTACCCCAGATGGTCGCCGGAGGTAAAGGAACTCGAGCAACTCACCCATGGTCCGGTCTGCCTCGGAACCATCGCACGCCAGGTGCGTGTTGACCAGGGACATCGTTCGGAATCGAAGTTCAGGATTACGATTTATGAGCCCGATCGCCGCGTGGCATTTGCCGGCATCTCGGACCCCTTTCGCTGCGTCTACGAGTTGCTGGACGAGCAGAATTCAGGCTCAACCAGGCTTCTTTTTAAGTTCGAATTGCTTGAGATCCAGATGATAATGCGGCCGTTCGAGCCAATGATCAGGACCGCGGTGCAGGATGGAGCGGAACGAACGGTACAAAATATAAAGCGCCTGGTGGAAAGCGAACCAGGCGCATGAGCCAACGTGTCTCCATCATTCCCGTTCAACGATCCCGCTAGATGATCCCCAGTCTCGAGGAACTGCAATGACCCAAGCTTCCATGAACACACCCCCCAAGCAGATAGAAGACGACCGCCCCCTATGGGATGTCGTGCTTGGAGTGTATGGCTACCCCGCCTTACTGCTGGCGCACAAGCTGAAAATATTCCCCCTGCTTGCCGATAAGCCTTTGTCGCTCACCGCTATCTGTGGCAAATTGAATATCAAAGCGCGGCCCACGGAAGCCATTTTAACCACTGCAACCGCGGCCGGTTTCTTATCCTTTCAGGACGGGCTCTATTATCTCACGCCCCTTGCGAGGCACTATCTGCTGGAGACGAGCCCGAACTATTTCGGCTATTTGTGGGATCTGATGATAGACGATGATCAAGTACACTCATTTGCCAGCCTGAAAAAAGCAATTCTCTCGGACAGTCCCCAGGTCTACGGAGGAGCAGGTATATATCAATCTCCCGAGGAACAGGCTGAGCAAGTGCGGAAGTTTACCCGTGGCATGTACAGTTTCAGTATTACCTCCGCATTCTATTGGCCGGGTATTCTTGATCTGTCCAACTACCGGACAATGCTCGATATCGGAGGCAGTTCAGGCGCTCATTCGATTGGAGCCGTATCGAAATGGCCGCAGCTGCAGGCCATCGTTTTCGATTTCCCGCTCGTTTGCGAGATCGCCCAGGAATTCATCGCTCGCCATGGTCTGCAGGACCGTATTCGAACACAGGAAGGAAACATGTGGAGCGATACGCTGCCTGCCGCCGATCTTCACTTTTATTCCACGGTCTACAACGACTGGCCTCCGGAAAAATGTAATTTCCTCACCGCTAAAAGCTTCAACAGTCTTCCTTCCGGCGGGCGCATCATCATCCACGGCATGCTTTACAACGATGAAAAAACCGGACCGTTTGCGGCCGCTGCCTTCAGCATGCTGATGATGGGATGGACGGAAGGCAGATCATACTCTGGCAGGGAGCTTTCAACCATGCTGGCGGAAGCGGGATTTGAGGGCATCGAAGTGCATCCGGCCTTCGGTTACTACAGCCTGGTTACAGGAGTGAAGCCATGAGATTTGTCCGGATAGCGCCTTCATGCCTTTGATGAAGGGGTGAATCCCAGCTTTTTCATGGCAGGAACTATCGATTGATTCGTCTCTGCGTAGTCGGCCCAGGGGTCATTACCCTTATCCAGGCGTTCATGAATATTGGAAGCGGACCAGCGAGTACTGCTTTTCAGCGAGGACAGCTCTTCCCACGCCAGCGGTACAGAAACGCCCAATCCAGGCCGGGCGCGTACTGACCAGGCGGATACGGTGGTGGCTCCGAACCCATTGCGCAGGTAATCGATGAAGATCTTTCCCACCCGGTTGCGAGGCCCGCTTTTTGCGGTGAAACGCGTCGGAATGGTTTTAGCCAGATGCTGTACGATGGCCTGAGAGAAACCTTTCACCGTATCCCAATCACGCAGCCTCCTGATCGGCACGACGATGTGCAGGCCTTTGCCCCCACTCGTTTTCAGAAAAGATTTCAACCCCAGTTCCCTGAGAAAGACATTGACGAGCTGCGCCGACTCCTGGATGAGGGCCCATTCGACTCCGCTGCCGGGGTCCAGGTCGAACGCGATTCTGTCAGGCTTGCCAATGACATTCTTGGTGGCGTTCCACGTATGAAACTCGATCACGTTCATCTGCACTGCGGAAAGAAGGCCTTCAGCGGTTGAAACTTCGAGCAGCGGAGGATGGTCGGGGTCGAGCGATGGATCAAGCTGCTCGATCCCCGGCATGTTCTCTTTCTCCCAATGCTTCTGAAAAAAGAGTTCGCCCGATACCCCCTCGGGAGCACGCACGAGTGAAACCGGCCGCCGTGCGAGGTGAGGCAGCATCAAAGGCGCTACCAGCGCGTAGTAGCGTATGAGATCGACCTTTGTAAACCCGGTGGAGGGATCGATCACTCGGTCCGGGTTCGTCACTTTCAGGGATTTTGGAATGGCGCTTGCAGGCGCCGACTTCGCCGCGGGATGCACGGGCTTCTCGCGAACAATGACATCCGCTTTTTTGTCGGATCTCAAACCGTGGAATACCGAGTGACGAATGTGACCTCCTCGCGTCCATTCACCGAAGGAAACTTCCGCGATAAGCCGGGGTTCGACCCAATGCGCGTTTTTATCGAGGCCATTTGCTTTCACAAAAGGGCTATCCGTCAAAGCAATTCTGTCCAACCTTGCCCTGAGGTCCTCCAGCGTCTTATCGCTGAATCCCGCGCCTACATTCCCTGCATATCTGAGTTTTCGGTCTTCATCATAATAACCGAGCAGAAGAGAACCAATACCCTTCCGCGTACCTTTGGGATCTGTATATCCGCCGATAACGAATTCCTGGCGGTTTTTACATTTGAGCTTTATCCAGTCCTGGGATCGGCGCGAGACATAAACCGAGGTTTTACGTTTGCCGATCACTCCTTCCAGTCCAAGCCGGCAAGCGGAATCGAGAATTTCCGCTGGAGAAACATCGAAAACGTCGCTGAAGCGTATTTCATCAGGGGCGTGTGCCTCAAACAGTTTTTGCAGTAAGGCGCGGCGTTCGACAAGGGAAGCGTCCCGCAAATCATATCCCTCGTAAAAGGGCACATCGAAGAGATAATAAATGATGCTCTCGGTATGCGCGCTGTCGAAGGCATTCTGCAACGACTGGAAATCGGGAATACCGTTTTCATCCAGCACCGCAATTTCGCCATCGAGCCAGGACGACTTCAGTTTGAGCTTTCCCAACGCTTTTATCAGATGCGGCAGCTTATGAGACCAGTCATTTCCGTTTCGGGTTATGAGGCGGACTTCTCCTCCCTCTATTCTGCTCAACATCCGGTACCCGTCAAACTTGATTTCGTAAATCCACTCTTCCGGATCCACAGGAGGCTCGTCCACCAGCGTGGCGAGCTCCGGCGTCAATGTCCGCGGAAGCTCAGCCTTGCGCGCATTGTCCGGCAAGGTCGTTTTCGTTCCCTTGCGGAATATCGAACTGCTTTTGGGTGAGCTGCTTCCCGATGTTGCGGAAGCTTTGGAAGGTTGTGGCACGTCTGGCACGTCAAGTTCGGCCACACTGTCCGGCATTTCGTCCACCACGCTATACTCCCGCGATGAACGGACATATTCATCCTTTTCTTTTATCAGCAGCCAGGGTTCCTGCTTTTTGTTTTCTTCCTTTCTCATGCGCACCAAGGCCCAGTGCCCTTTCAGCTTGAGCCCCCGCAGCTCGAATTTCAGCTTGCCGTCACGATACCCCTTGTGCGGATCTTCGAGAGGAATCCAGGTTCCCTTATCCCAAATAATGACTTTACCGGCGCCATACTGACCTGAGGGTATCTCGCCTTCAAAACTGTTATAGGAAATGGGATGGTCTTCGACGTGGACCGCCATGCGTTTGTCGTTAGGGTCGAAACTGGGGCCTTTGGGAACAGCCCAGCTCTTCATCGTTCCTTCCAGTTCCAGCCTGAAGTCGTAGTGCAGACGCGTTGCCCAGTGCTTCTGGACAACAAACGACAAAACCTTGGCAGTACTCTTGATGGCTGTCTTGCCACTGGCAACGCCGCTTGGCTCAGGTGTTACCGAGAAATCACGTTTGGCCCGGTAAGTTTTAAGCGAGTCATCATTTGTCATTCTATCGAATTCGCCCTATACCGCCCGGCGCTTGTGTGCGCTGCGGGCAGGCGCAGATGAGGCAGTCGTCGATTTGGCGGGCTTTCTGACAGGTCGCCGGTCACGGTCTTCGTTGTCTGTGTGTTTCTTCAGGCTGCGCTGGAGCAATTCAGTGAGATCGAGTATTTGCGCACCGCCACGCTGTAACTCGACTTCTTCCGGCTCTGCTACGGTTTGTATATCACCCGTTTCAACTTTCTCGTTCACAAGTTTCATGATTTCGTCCTTAAACGAATCATGAAATTCTTCCGGGTTCCATTTGCCACTCATGTCCATTACCAACTGCTCAGCCATTTTCAATTCTTTATCGGTAATGCCGGTTTCCTTGGCGCCTTCGGCCGGAAAACTCATATTTTCCGAGCTGCGGATTTCATCTCCCCAGCGCAATAGATTAAGAACCAATGCGCGACCGAACGGAATAAGAGCGGCAAGATGCTGCTTTGTCTGAATAATCACTCGGGCAATGCCGACCCGCCCTGTCCTGGACAGGGTCTCGCGCAAAAGCGCATAAACTTTTTCGCCTTTATTGGCGGGTGTGACATAGTAGGGACGCTCCAGATAGATGAAGGGTATATCAGTTGCCGGCACGAACATTTCGATCGCGATCGTCTGCGTGGTCTTGGGATAAGCGGCAGCAATCTCCTCTTGGCTCAAAATCACGTAATGATCATCCTCGTACTCGATTCCCTTGACGATATCTTCCTTATCGATCTCCTTCCCGGTCCTCTTGTTGATGCGTTTATACCCGACAGGATCCATACTGCGCTTGTCCAGCCAGTCGAAATTCAAACCCTGCTCTGTCGTTGCGGTATGAAGGGCCACGGGGATATGCACCAGTCCAAAACTGATGGCGCCCTTCCATAAAGCCCGGGTGGAGGCAGATGCAACCATGATTGATCGGAAATGAGCCCCTTTCCAGGGCCAAATATCGAAATACAAATCATGCTCCTCCCCCCTCCGCTTGTATGTGCGATTGCGCACCCTGGAGATACAAGCCTTTTCCACTCCGCCACTCTGATTTGTGTTCTTTCGAACGGAACTACGAGTCTATGGATGAGATGATCGGTTCAAGGTGAAACTGGACACGAAGCCCTGATCGCTGGAGCGAAAAGATGTGTCGGCGGGCCTACGTTCGGCATGCATGCCTTTAACGCTTTTTACGCATTGAATTTAACATAACACATATATCTACATATATCGCTGAAGCACAGCTTGTTTTCCGGAAAATGGAGGAATATGGATTACATCAATTTACTACAGTGGCCTGCCATGGTGATCAATATTCTTTCGGTCTGGCTTCTGACCTACCAGGCCAAGCGCATGCGTCACGCGGGTTTTCTGTTTTCCCTCCTCAGCAATGTATTATGGGTAATCTGGGGATGGCATGTCGAAGCATTCGCGGTTCTCGGTCTCCAGCTGGCTCTGGCAACGATCAATATCCGCGGAGCTCGAAAGACCGACTGAATAATCCGGAACAAGCGCACAGGCACATCCTGTCCGCAATTCCGCCCGATCCGTTGCTTCAGAATATGTACTCACTTTCACTGTCTGTCCTTTTCCCTGCATGACCCTCCATTACGCCCCGCTTTGCGGCTGAATTTCCCCATGGAATTCCTCGTTAATGGAAGGGTTTTTTCAAGACCGTGCCCGTAATTTAGGTTATGATAACTCCATAGTCTGCAGACCCAACTTATGCGAACTCTCTTTGCCTATTGCATGCTTTCCCCGAGGCGTACTGCGTACGTCCTGGTTGCGCTTCTGGCGGCAGGCATTGCAGAAGGCTTAAGCCTCACTGCCCTCCTTCCCCTCCTTTCGATCGCTGTCGGCGATTCCGCCAGTTCGGACATGGGTCGGCACATCGCCGAAGTTCTCCAGAACATCGGGATCTCTCCCACCATAGGGGCCATGCTGCTGATCATCGTGGGAGGAATGATCCTCAAAAGCCTCATATTACTGATGGCGAACAGGCAGGTGGGTTATGCGGTCGCCCATGTGGCCACCGTCCTCCGCCTCGAACTGATCGACGCGCTGCTTGCCAGCCGGTGGCAGTATTACCTGCGCCAGCCGATGGGTTCGCTTGCCAATTCCGTCGCCACTGAAGCCTACCGGGCAGCCAATGGCTTTGAGCACAGCGTCACTGTACTCGCACTGGCCGTACAGGTTGTCGTCTACGGAACCGTAGCCATGTTTGTTTCATGGGAGGCCACCCTTACTTCCATTCTGGTCGGCATCATCATGATGCAGGTACTGCACCAGTTGATTCGTGCGACACGCAAGGCGGGAACCAGGCAGACCCATCTGCTGCGAAACCTGCTGACGTACCTTTCGGATGTGCTCGTTTCGGTAAAATCGCTCAAGGCCATGGCGAGAGACAATGTAGCCGAAGCGATCCTGCGCGATCAGACCCAGCAACTGGAAAAGGCTACCCGGCGGGAAATCATCGCGCGCGAGGCCCTGATGGCGCTGCAGGAGCCTATCCTTGCCACACTGATGGCAATCGGCCTTTATCTGGCTCTGGAAATATGGGGGCTCTCGTTGCCCTCGGTGATGGTGATGGTTTTTCTTCTGACCCGGCTCCTCAGTCTGCTCAACAAGACGCAGAGGAAATACCAGAATCTGATGGCGCAGGAAAGCGCCTACTGGGCCTTGCGTACCGCTGTCGCAGAAGCGCGTGCGGCAGCGGAAAGAACCTCGGGCACACGCGAACCCACCCTTGAAAAGGGCATCAGCCTGCGCCACGTCAATTTCGATTATGATACCCGGCCGATTTTTCAGGACCTGACTCTCGAAATCCCGGTCAGATCCTTCACCACCATAGCCGGCCCGTCGGGGGTCGGCAAAAGCACCATGCTGGATCTCCTGTGCGGCCTGGTGGACCCCAAGTCAGGCGAAATCCTCGTGGATGGCGTGCCCATGCGCGACATCAATCCACGTGCCTGGCGCCGCATGATCGGATATGTCGCCCAGGAGAACGTCCTGCTGCATGACAGTATTCTCAATAATATTCTCGTCGGCGCACCCGAACTGACTGAAGCGGATGCGGAAAGAGCACTGCGCCAAGCGGGCGCATGGGAGTTCGTCAGTGGATTGCCGGAGGGTCTCTATACCATTGTCGGCGAGCGTGGCGGCCTGTTATCCGGGGGACAGCGCCAACGCATTGCCATTGCCCGGGCACTGGCTCACCGACCGCTCTTTCTGGTACTGGATGAACCGACGAGTGCGCTCGATCCGGAAAGTGAGCGACTTGTCTGTGAAACCCTGCGAAACCTCACACAGGAGCTCACGGTTGTTGCCGTCTCCCACCAGCCAGCGCTAATCAACGCAGCGGATGTGATTTTTGCGCTTTCCAAAGGAAAAGCGGAACGGGTGCAGCCGGCGGAGGCAGCCCGTTATGCACCTGCGGAGCGGGATACTCCCCCCTTGTCTCACAGGGAAGCGGTTTTCGTTTCCCGCTGAGCGGTCAACGAATGCCTGCCTGAGCTTTCGTCTCCGTTCCCTTGCTCCGGAGTCGTCGAAGGATCGAGGGGGCGTGCAGTGCCCGGGACACGCTCGTTCGCCAGGCTCAGAGACAAGTGTATCGGCGCTTCGGCAAAGAAGAGATGATCAACCCTATTTCGCGAACACAAAGCAGGTTTCACCCCAATTCCGGGTGGTTTTGAATCTGACTTTCAAACCTGCCTGCTCCATTAGCGCTACCGCTTCCTGCTGCTCCTCGATTGTTCCCAGCTCGACGATGACGGATCTCAGCGCCGGATTCCTGAGCACATTCCCGCCACCCCGGATGATAGCCAGCTCGATGCCATCCACATCGATCTTGATGTAGTTGGGATAGGGAAATCCCCATTTGGAGCATAAGTCGTCGAGTGTCACGCCGAACATGCCCTGAATATGCGCGGCGGATTTTTTCATATTCTTCAAATCTTCCTTTCCGAACTGGGAGCGGTTTCCACCGCCTATGAATTTGGGAATATAAAGTTTCGAAAAGCCTTCCTCTCCGGAAACAGCTACGCAATAGGCGGTAATATTTTTATCGAGCTTGTTGAGGTAGATGTTTTTATTCAATAAATAATAATTGGCGCACTGGGGCTCGAACGAGTATACCTGGATGTCCTTCCCGTATTTCTTTGCTGGATACAGGGAATACTGCCCGATATTCGCTCCCAGATCGAAGAAGCAGGAACCCGGTTCAAAGCCGTCAAGCCAGTCCAGGGTATCGGGTTCTTTCATTGAATATGTTTTTGCTCGCTGGAGCGTCCGAAAATTGTCCACCGCGATACGTATGGATTGACCTTTGACATTGACTTCAGTGTAACCGCCCTTCAATCCGTAAAGCGCTACAGCGCATCCGGATAATACATCCATGAAAAATGAAGACATCTATGCTGATCGTAACTTTATGAGTGGAAGTGAAAACAGTGGAAGGGCGAAGGATATCCGGTTTATAGTCCCGGAGCCCAGATATTTTTGCTGCAATCCCCGAGTGCGGATCCTCAACAGGGTGAGCAGTGCGCTTGCAGGTTGCTCGATCGTCACTTCAGCGGAAGGGGCAAATCCGTATGCGAGGGTTCCGGATTCCTTCTTCGAGGCTTTCAAGGGAATGACGAAGGGAAATCGCCGTCGAGCAATTCTGTCTTATCCGCGGGGCAATATCCAGTCGTTGAGAATTTCTGTCTCGTAGGGAGAGCCCGCCTCCGCGAGGACCGCTGAAACTTCCCCCAAGCTCACACCTCTTCTTGTCAGCACGCTTTTTTTGAGGAACGGGAATCCAGACTCGGCAATAAGCGGCTTCCACAGGTGAAAGGTCGATTCGACCCATTGCAGCGGCCTTTGATGGTAATCAGTTCGAGCAAGAACCTGTCCCAGACTGTAGAGCGCTGCAAGGCGAAAGCGCCGGCTGAGGAAGCGGGAAAAACCGACTTCATATCTGCGAACAATGGCCGGCTTGAATTCCAGAACCTCGATTTCCGTGAAGAAGCGAAGAAATTCATCGGAGGATACGGTTTTTTTCTTGCAGTAGAGGAAATAGGACTGCAGGTGGGGATAAAAACGAAAAGAATCCGTCATTCCCACGATATCAGCCTCGCTACCTTCAAGTCTGGCGATGATATTATCGATGCTGAAAAGCGGACCGAGAACGCTGTCGTTGGCTAACAGAAGACCGCTGTGCTCGCGATATTCGGGATATTTTTCCAGAGCCGTTTTCCACCCATAGAAATCGTAGCCTTTGTTCTCACGGTTTATTATTGCGATACAGCATCGAGACAGTTTTTCCAGATCGCTTCCAGAAATCATGCCGCTTGAACTGACGAATACGATATCGAAACCGGCCAGCATCAGAGCATTGAGATAGTAATACACGTTCTCCCTGACAACGCTATCCTTGTCGAAGCTGCAAAAAAGGCAAACGGGACGATCATAACGGGGAGATAGGGCCTTTTCATATAACCTCACCAGCGGCCTTTCATCTGCCTTCTCTCGTTTAAGCAGGTAGAAGGATAAATCACGCGCATACTTCAAGTCTTTGACTACGCCCTTCACCGCCCATTTTACGGGTAAAACGCGGTTGGGTTTGCGGCGCAATTCAGACAGCTCTTCAGGCGGGGTTTTCATGACCCTCTGCCCCCCAGCATGGCAATCAATGTATTCAGGGTATCAGCTTCGCTTGCTTTTCTGTCATCACGAACCGCAGCATACGGGGAAAGCACAGTGCAGCACTTGCTTGATGCCGGGTCGAGGGTGTACGGATCAATCTTCGATTTCCACCGGATACCAGGTTCTTGATGCGACCCATGCCATATTGCGCGTTTATCCCCTTGAGTGTACATAGCCGCGCTGGATGAACCGGAACCTAAAAAAGAAAAAAAGCAATAGCAGCTATTGCTTCTGATATAGCCCCACGAGTTCCGATTGCGCGATCACATGGCCCTGCATCTCCTGTTCGAGGATTGCCTTGGTGGGATGTTTCAGATCCGGAAGCATGATATCCAGCGCGTAGAGTTTATGAAAGTATCGATGCTTCCCGATAGGGGGGCAGGGCCCGCCATACCCTGTGCGCTGCCAGTCATTGAGCCCGCCGAGTGTTCCAATGGGAAGATCGGCTTCCGCCACACCCTCGGGTAAACCTTGAGCGGCAGGAGGAATGTTATATAGCACCCAGTGTACCCAGGTCAGCTTGGGAGCGGCAGGATCGGGCGCATCCGGATCGTCCACAATCAAAACCAGGCTTTTCGCATTTTCCGGTATATTTTCCCAGAACAGCTCGGGTGAAGTATCATGTCCCTGGCAGGTATGACGAATAGGAATCTCCCCGTGATTCGCAAAGGATGAAGATGTTATTGCCATAGACATGCGAGACGCCTCCTTCTTTGGTTTTCTTTCCTTCTGGCTCAAGGGAATGTCGGGCTCAGCCGCTACGGAGATCGAAGCTGCCAGCATAGTGGTCATTACACCCGCGATCAGGCGGATAAGCATAATTTCCGGCAGGGTGCGCCGGCGCTGAAAAGCAAAATCCCACCTTGTCATGATATGGAAATAAATCTTCTCTTTTCAACATTCAGCTTGGGGAGACGAACGGTCAGCACGCCGTTCTTGTAATCCGCTTCCGCTTTATCTTCATTCACCTCGACCGGTAACGGCAAGGTTCGTTGAAAAACGCCGTAAGCACGCTCCATGACATGATACTTGCTATCATTTGTATCACGCTCAAAGCGTTTCTCCCCTCTCAGAGAAAGCGTCTTGCCCTCTATGCTGATCTCAAAGTCTTTTTTCTCCATGCCGGGCACTTCTATCCGTACCACGATTTCCCTGTCCGTTTCTTCCATATCCCCTGCCAGAATACTCCAGCGAGGAAAAGCTGGCGTGCTGGCAGCGGCCTCCTGTCCTTTGTCTTCCTCACCCTTGCGGTGTACAAAGTGCGTAAGCGCATCGCTGCCATGGTGGACGAGTTCACGCCAGCCGTCTGAAATGTGATCCCATGTCCGACTGAGTCTCCGGCTGATATTTTCACTTGCATTCTTCACGGAATCCATCATGATCGTGCTCCTTTCGATTATGGGAAAAGCTGGCAATGGCCGGCTCGCCGAAAACTCCGTTCGCGTATTTCCAGTCGCTCCTTGATCCCGTTGATCCTTTAATGCCGCTGTCTGGCTTCCCTCTGCCGCTGATAATTTGTCAGACGAGAAATCGCCAGCAATTCTTCCGATAGGAGTTCCAGCAAGTCATCGAGCGTAAGAATGCCCACCAGCGTGCCATTTTCGCCCACTACCGGCAAGCGCCGTACCGTCTTGCTGCGCATGTATTGAATCGCCTCGAATACCCCCACGCTTTCTTTCACGGTGACGAGTTCCTGCTCCATGATGTCGCCCACGGTGATGACAACAGCATCCAATCCGGTTGCCATGATTTCCACCACGAGATCGCGATCGGTGACAATTCCGACGGGAATATTGAGACCATCCCGCTCTTCGATAACGACCACATCGCCCACATGGTGCTGGCGCATGAGTTTGGCTGCCTCTCCAATCGTCTCATCCCGCTTCACGATTACAGTATCACGATTACAAATTTCACCCACAGGCATCCTGCCCTCCACTTTGATCACGCTCTCGTTGCAGGGACGGTGAGGTATGTTGCAATTGGGAATACGTATCGGGGGTTTGTCCCCAAATGCTACCTTCACAAAGTTTTTTCTAACGCGCCCAGTGCACGCGCAACAAATACTCTTCCGGGTTATAGTGAAATTCCAGATCGCCCTGATATGCATCGTGTACGGCTTCGCCGATGCCTCTCGCCAAGTGGATATCGGTGGTCGTCACCAGGGTTCCTCCGTCTTTTTCTTCAATGGCCATAATGCGATTGAACGGATGCTCGACCTTTTCACGCTTTTCCACGTTGTGCACGATGTGCATGATTTCATTGCGGTGGGTGCTATAGAACCCGCCGCTCAGGGTAACGAAGCCGGCGGGGAAATCATCCCGGATACGCTGGCAGGCCGCACACATTTCCTGGTGAGCGCCTGCGGGTGCTTCGCCCCATTGCCAGCGTCCCTCATGGAATACAGCCCCACAACTGGGACAGACAGCAGGTTCAGGCAGTTTGTGCCGTGCTCTGTAAGGATCGTGGATACGCTCCTTGAAGAGCTTGTCATGTCGTGAAATCTGGCGAAAACCGACAAATGGAGAGTGTGTCATGGTGGAGCTCCGGTTATGGGGAGCAGAACGATCGGTCTGATGACCCGAAGAGCACTGCCCGGATTATTTCACCTCGATACGTTTGGCGGTTTTTCCCTCCTTCTTCGGCAACGTCAGCTCCAATGTGCCGTTTTCATATTTTGCCTCGGCCCTGGCCTCATCCACTTCGCTTCCCAGGGTGAAACTCCTGTAGCTCGATCCCTGATGGCATTCCCGGCAAATCACCCTCTCACCTTCTTTTTCCTCTTTTTCCTGCTTTGTTTCGCAGCTGATGGAAACACGATTGCCCTCTACCTGAACCTTGACATCCTCCTTTTTTACTCCCGGTATGTCTGCACGAACCGTATAGGCATTGTCATTTTCGGTAAGATCGATCTTGATCTGGGGGGTGGTTTCCATATCCATCGAGAATGGACGCATTCCCCAATTCTTGAACCAGTCATCCAGATTGTAAAACGGGTCATAGCGCATGATGTCGCCCACAAGAGGCGAACGACGAGCAATGTTTGCCATGGTTTTCTCCTTTCGAATGGATGTGAATTAAATGAACGACCTTTTCTACACTTGCTGCCTCATTTCTATCTCACTCTTCTGTCTCACTCGATCCTGCCAGCATTACGCATTGCATGCCCTGAATCCTTTGCCTGAATCTCTGCATCTCCCGCTGTCAAAAATTCCTGCCGGAATAGGGCGTTCCATCCGCTTCCGGATCCGCGTCGGACCAGTCCTGTGTTTCCCCATACCCATAGCGGGTGCTGCCGCGCCGCTCCACCTGGTAATAACTGGCGGTAGAAATCACTTGATGACTTTTCCTCCGCTCCTGCCTGTAGGCTCCATAAAACCCGGTTGCTGCCGGGCTATCGGTAATCGCTTTTTCTGTATTCTCGACCGGGTTGCCGATCCCGCTCTCGTTGATCCTTGCGTTGCCTCTGTCAGATGATGTGCTCAAGATTTTCCCTCTGGAACTGTTGATCGATTGCGCCTGTACCGCTTGACCGTGCCACTGCGATTAAGCGGCCTAGCTCTTTCTAACGGCCGGACCTTCCGATTTTTAACACCTGATCAAGGAATCTCTCTGTACGTTGTCTAACGTTCGGGTGAAAAACTCCGGATAAGCTGTCCGCCACGGGTAACAAGACCTGCTTATCCAGAGTAGTCATAAGGCCTCCAAAGATTAACCTGTATTCCCGTTGCTTCTATCTTTTACCCTTGCAGATTCCCGGACAGTCCGCGCCGCCCCGGGTGGGATCGCAATCATCCCTGGGGTCATCCATACAAGCTTGGCCTTCAGGGCAGGGTATCCCGGCTATCCCGCCGCAGGCTTGTGGCTCGGACTTCTTGCACTCCCCTTCATGTTCGACGGAAACACCGGCCGCCGCTGCGGTGCATGAGTTGCTGTAAGTCTTGCCGTCACATCCACAAACAGGCTTGAAGATTTGCGGACAAATGGTGGGCTTGGTTTTGCATTGACCTTGTGCGTCCGGCATCTTGCATTTGGCCCCAAAGTCGCAATACTGGTTTGCCTCGGGGCAACGTGTTCCGGCGATACCTCCGCAAACAGCACCGCCCCCTCCGCCTTCAATAGGTTTGCACTGATCGGTGAGCTCCACATTGAGGAACGTTCCCGCCTTGGGACGAATATCACGCAGACGCTTGACGAATGCTTTGAATTCTCCCGGCTTCGAGCTGAAGCCTGCTTCCGCGCAGGCGTTCAATCCTCCCTCTATCGGAATAGGCCCCCCTGCTCTTGGACTATAAACAGCGAAAGTATCCACCGTCTCTTCGCTGATAGCCTTCCCCACCGTCTTTCGTACGGATTTCAGCGCGCCCCTGTCCAGCGCCCCTCCGGTACTGCCGAGATTGATGTTCACGGCGCGGTTTGCAGCCTCTCCCCCGACTCCCTTATCATCATTCTGTTGCGCAAAAACCGGGGTTGTGCCAAATAGGGCTGCTGCCACCAGAAACGCAACATAACTCAATTTCTTCATCGCTTCCTCCATCAACAGGTAATGTGGTTACATCATTTGCCCCTTTCCCTTTTGATGATGTCTACGTTTTGTATTTTTTATCCAAATCACGGTCAACTCGATCAGAACGAGGATACTCTCACCCCCGGATAGGATTCCTCCGTCGGCGCCACCGCTGGTCGCTACACTGATTTGATTTTTGTCTGTTCATGGCTTCTTTTTATATACAAGGGCAATATTTTTTAAAATAGACGGCTTTTATCAAAAAGCAAGAAAATCAGGCATTGAATATGAATTCATATCGAGATAGCGGAGGCGGAATTTCAGTGATGGATTGTAGAGAAAGGACAGGTTGAGGCAGCAGGTATAAGGAGGAAAGCATGACTGGGAATACCGGAATCGACTCCTCCTGCGGGGATGAGAGCTCCCATCAGCCCAGTCCCACAAAAAACGTGAGGGACGGGTGCGCTCCAGGTAGGGCAGTTACCTGTGGGGTAACGTCGTGCTCGTTACAGATAACGCCAAAGTTTACGGGCGCGCCGAACTGGAACGAGTTCGCATGCGAATTTCTAATTCAGGACACTAGGGAATCGGAGATACAGGAAACACCCCCAAGAACACGCCAGGGACATTAATTCCAAAATCACCCTTGTAGAAATCTATCTCTTGAATGGCAGGTTGGCATCCCATTTGGAGAAACGAGCCTTTTACCCCGACCACGAAAATGAGGGTATAGCCAGCGGGAAGATAGAATTGACTATTATCAAACAGTGTTGACTGGTCACTTAGATACCCATGATTGGCAGCTCCTAAAAAATCGAACGGGCCGGTTTCTGCGCAATAATCATACTGATCAGAAGTCTGGCTGGCTGTATTAGCAAGGTTACTGATAAGACAGCCTTCTGAATTTTGATGCAGATCGAAATTAGGCGGCGGAGTGAAATACCTGAGGCTTGAGGAATAGGTGACGCATTCCTTGTTGGAATGAAAGGGATCCCATCCCGAGTATACAAAACCGGTCCCATTTGGCTGCACAAATGTGACCGCATTTACGTAAGCATCTACGTTAGCTGTCCAGTGGAAATAGAAATCCGCAGTAAATTCAGCGTAGCCAGGGATACAGAATCGGGGTCCGAGATGGAATGGCGTATCACTGAACATATAAGCTTTTATAAAATTATGATTACTAGCGGGGGGATCACTCTTTATGTCAATCTCAAAATCATCAGATCTTTGGCTGATGGGTGGATTTAAGACAATAGCGTCTGCTACATCTAATGTAATCAGGAACTGAGCCTTAGCAAAAATTCCTAAATGAGAGAGTATTCCTTGGCTTTGGCGAGTGAGCCGATCATATTGCTGGGCAATAATGTTAGATCGATCAATGAACGACTGCTTCTTTTTGTTAAAGATTGCGCGCATTTCATTGCCATTGCGCTCACTGCATTGCTCCATTTCGATTTGGTCGATTCCGCCTACCGCGAGCATTCGTTCCAGAAGACTCTGACAATCAGCACTTACAGCTGAGGATTCATGCTTTCCGTTTTTTTCGATAACTGATGGACGGGAATGTGCTGCATTTACCGATTTGATAGCTGCATCCAATATATCTTTTTCAAGGGGAGAAACTTTTCCCATTTCATTTTTCATTTTCGAATCTCCGTTCAGTAGATATGCGGCATATCCAGACTGGCAGTGCGCTTCGCTTTCTGCACCGCCACCTTGAGAATCGAGAAACGCGGTCTCCTACAAGCCTGAAGGATAGGTCTCATCCATTTCACCCGCCCGGCGGCGGACGAATGCGGGCAACGGTTGTAGCGCTTCCGTCTTGTCGATATGAATCATGAAATCGAATTGCCACGGGAGACAGGCATAGAAGTAATGGCTCATCCTCTCGGTTTCAGGCCGGTAGATCACTCCGATAGCCCGTTGCAGCCGCTCCTCCCGTAGAAACTCCATGGCTTCGCCGTCAGTAGTGAGATCGAAAAAGAAACGTTTCTTGGCCAGTTGCGAAAAAATTTCTTCGTAACTGCCTGCAACCGGTTCGCGAACGGTTTTCGTTTCGGCGGGTCCATCCCAATCAGTTGCCGCAGTCACGCTGCCCCGGCTCGTCGAAAATCCGATGCGGAATGACTTATCCGGATATTTCTCGGTAACGAGCTGGCCGATGTTGAATTCGCCCCGCCGCCCCATTTCGGTGGCCGCCGCATTGCCCAGATGAGAATTGTGGGCCCAGACAATGATGCGCGCTTCCCGCTTCAGTCGGTCTTCCAGATGGCTGGCGAGCTTTTCGAGCGTCTCGAACATGTGCCGGTCTCTCAGGTTCCATGTATTGGGCCTTCCCCTGAACATGGCGCGATAATACTCCTCCGCATTTTTTACCAGCTCGGCATTCTGCTGCGCCGAGAAATATTCATTTCCGGCAAAAACCCCATCCTTTTCAACGTAAAGCCGTCCTTTTCGCTGAAGCTGCATAAGCTGTGCGATCACTTCCTGTTCGCACGAATCCCACCGCCCGGACGCAATGGCATAACCATACGCCTGCGGATTTTCGATGAATTGGCCAAAGCAACGGTAGCGTGCCCGGGCGGCGCGAGCTTCTTCCGGATCGATCTTTTCCAGATATGCCAGCACTGCCCGCATCGAGGTTGTCATACTGTATAAATCGAGTCCATAAAACCCCACCGGTTCCTGTTGCTCGCGCTTGTGTCTCCCCGTCTCCTGGTTATAGTTGCGCAACCATGTGATGAAAGCGAATACCTCGGTATTCCTCCACATCCACGTGGGAAACCGTTCGAAATTGGACAATGCTGCATCCGCATCCTTATCTTCCGAACGGTCGGCAACAAAACGGTTGACCCGATAGGCATCCGGCCAGTCCGCCTCGACCGCAACAGCGTCGAATCCGTCCTCGACAATGAGGTGTTGAGTAATTTCAGCACGCAGGCGATAAAATTCGGCTGTACCGTGGCTTGCTTCACCGATCAGGACAAACTTTTTCCCCTGCACATGCTCGCGTACCGCGCGGATCAACTCATGACCTGCACTGTATTCCGCAACAGTATGCGCGTCCTGCTCCAGCACATCGATCAAATGGTAATCAAAATCGATATTAGCCATAATGAAATCCTCCTCGAGCCTCAGGCGACGGAATCCTGCAATTCCCTCCGTCTCCCCTTAAGTCGCTCTCTTTGGAGTTTCGGTTGTTCGCCGAAGGGTTGTTTTCAGCTTCGGAAGCGCCAGAACCAAGGACGTCGGTTCTTCCAGCGTAGACCGACAACGCGTCTCCCAGTATCCTCCCTGCTTCGGCTCTGTCTGCGAAGTGATATCCAGCGCCAGACATGGCTTTATTGCCGATCTAGCAATGGTTTTGAAACCATTCGGCGGCAAGACCGGCAACTGTCTCCAGCGTTCCCGGTTCTTCAAACAGATGAGTGGCCTTCGGCACGATTTCCAGTTTCGATTCGGTATTGAGGCGGGCGAGCGCTTCCTTGTTCAGCTCCAGAACCTGCTGATCGTTTTCCCCCACGATGAGAAGTACAGGCGCTACAACCTCCGGTAAATAAGCACCCGCGAGATCAGGACGTCCACCTCGTGAAACCACGGCCATGATATTTTCCGGACGCTGCGCCGCTGCAATCAGCGCTGCCCCAGCGCCGGTGCTCGCCCCAAACCAGCCTATTTTCAAATCCGTCGTCTGCGACTCCTGCTGGAGCCAGGAAGCGATATCGATCAACCTGTCCGCGAGCATCGGAATATCGAACCGCAGATGCCGCGTGCGCATGTCAGTGACCTCCTCCTCTTCAGTCAGGAGATCGGCAAGGAGAGTGGCGAAGTTATATGCGTTCAACATTTCGGCCACGTAGCGATTGCGAATGCTGTGCCGGCTGCTGCCGCTGCCATGAGCGAAGGCAATAATGGCCCGCGGATGGGGCGGCACCGTCAGATCGGCATTCAGCACGACTCCGCTTGCCGGAATGCGAACAGCCCGGGCTTCAGAAACGTCATCATACAAGGAGTTCATAGCGCACATCCCCAGTGATTAAACGCAGGTACCCATTAACAAAAGCAAAAGGAGCAATGCGACAAAACGATCTGGTTATCCCAAACAGAGTGTACGATGTTCGCTTCCTTTTCCGTTCGCTGCCGAACATAGCGAGTTCCCGGATATTTCACCAAACCCGCCTGAGAATTATGGAAAGCGGCAGCAACAAAGAAAGTACGGAATATTTCTGGCAGTAGCTATGATTCGAAGTCACCGATATCCGCTCCACAATCGACGGAAAGGAAGCGACCGAATGAAAACGGTCGCTCGCATTTATCCGGCAGTAGGAATTGCCCACATAGGAAACAGCGAGAAGACGTATTTTCTGGCTCCCGAATCTCCCGGAATCGTTCCCGCCGAACCCAATCGCGACAATTCCGGAAAAATAAAGCCAAAGCCCCGCGATTCCGGACCTATAAATTCATTCGGCATGATTTCGGCAAGGAAACCATCGACAGCGAGATCGTTGGGAATGAAAAAACAACGATTAGATCTGTGGTAGGCAACGCGACGCCCTGTCGATGTCATCCCCGCCTCCAGGCTGCGCCCGTTTTCCCGCGGCATAGAGGACTATGTTGACATGGTCCGGTGGTGGACCGAATTGGGCTTTACCGTGAAGAAGGACGACCAATATGTCGAGGATGAGCGCAGACCCATCGCCGGCGAGACCTGATCCGGCCAGGAAGGAAAAAAGGAGGATACTCTAGCAGAACCTGTGCCGCTCAGCCCCGTCCTTCCTTTTCTCAAACCTGCGCCTGCTTGAAGACAGATGGATCGAGCTGGTATCGCTGCAGCAGCTTGTAGAACTCCGTGCGGTTGCGCTTGGCGAGGCGGGCTGCCTGGGTGACGTTTCCTCCGGTGATTTTAAGTACGCGCACCAGATAATCCCGTTCAAAACTTCTGCGGGCATCCTCGAAAGACACGAGTTGCTCTTCTTCCCGGTGCATCGCATCGTAGACCAGCACGGGCGAAATAAGGGGCGCAGTACTCAATGCAACGCATCTCTCGACGACGTTCATGAGTTGGCGCACATTGCCGGGCCAGGACGCGGCAACCAGTGTTTCCATGGCCTCGGGAGAGAAGCCATTGATATTTTTCTGGTATTTCTCTGAAAATGTGCTGAGGAAGTAATTTACCAGTAAAGGAATATCTTCGCGCCTTTGCGCCAGAACCGGGATGGTAAGGGACACCACGTCCAGTCTGTAATACAGGTCTTCCCGAAATGTTCCAGCAGCGATTTCCGTTTTCAGATCGCGGTGAGTAGCCGAAATAATACGCACATCCACCGGAATCGATTGTGCCGACCCAACCGGTCGAACCTGCCTTTCCTGGAGAACACGCAACAGCTTGACCTGAAGCAAAACCGGCATATCGCCGATTTCGTCGAGAAAGAGAGTGCCCCCCTCGGCCAGCTGGAATAAACCCTTGTGATCCCTGACAGCCCCGGTAAATGCCCCTTTGACATGCCCGAACAGCTCGGATTCCAGCAACTGTTCCGGAATGGCGGCGCAATTGATCGCCACGAACGGATGATCGGATCGTTTGGATGCATCATGTATGGCATGCGCGAACAGCTCCTTGCCCACTCCGCTTTCTCCATAGATCAGCACGCTGGCGTCACCTTCCGCAACCAGTCCCGCCCGGGTAAGAAGATCCTCCATGACGGCGCTCTGAGTGATGATATTCTTGCGCCACGGTGCCTGCGACAGTTCCTTCTGCGATACGGCGCCCGGAACGAACTTGAGCGCCTGACTGATATTTGCCAGCAACGTCTTGCTGTCAAAAGGTTTGGCAAGATAGCCGAATACCCCTCGCTGGACAGCCGTGACGGCATCGGGGATCGTTCCGTGCGCCGTGAGTATGATCACCGGCAAGGTCGGCAAGGAGCGATGGATTTGTTCAAATAATGCCATGCCGTCCATGCCGCTCATCTGCATATCGCTGATGACCAGTTGCGGACGGGACACGTCCAGATAGTTCAGCGCCGCCTCTGCGCTTGGAACGGCGTCCACTTTGTATCCCGCCGCTGTAAGGCGCATGGTCAGCAGCTCAAGCAGATCGGTGTCGTCGTCAACGATCAGAATTCTGGGTTTTGCATCGGACATGATTTTAGGTTTCTTTACAATTCCAATTCTTTAAGCAGATTCTTTTCCATGCTTTTTATGGCATCGATCTGACTCTGCAGGGTTTCTACACGCTTCTGCTCATCTTTCAGTTTCTGCGAAAGCTCCTCGATGCTGTGATTCAGCCGTTGTTGCTCCGCAAGCAGACCGATCAGCAGGTTTTTGAAACTCTGCAAATTATTTGCCGATTTCGAGTCCTTCGGCCATTCGTTGAGCAGATGCATTGCAGAGGTAACATCTCGAAAGGACGTATTCGGCAGGATGAGAAGCAATACCAGGCGGGCCCGGTTGGTATCGCTTTTGTTCCGCATGAAGCTCTGTTTCGCCTTGTCGTATACCCGGCTCACCTCTGCCGGCGACTGCCTGCGGATGGAATCGTAAAACTCCATCATATCATCCATTTGTCCGGTCACAACCAGTTCGGTCGGCGCGGGCTCGACGGCCTGCGGGCTTTCAACGCTTTCAACGGCTACGCACGCGGTCAGAAACATCAACGCCGCTATCGGCGGAACCAGCCCGAGTTCTCGTATGCGCACCATGCTCCTCATGCTGATCCTTCAGGCACATCATGAACGGGGAGAGTGAGCCGAAAGTGGGCGCCGCGGTCAGGCAGCGGTACGAGCTCGATGTTCCCGCCATGCGCAAGCGCATACTCCCGGGCGATCGACAATCCCAAGCCCGTTCCCCTCACGTGACTGTCAAGCACTCTCCGCCCTTGATAAAACGGTTCGAATACTTTCTCCCGATCGGCATCATCCACTCCGGGTCCAGCGTCCACTATATCCAGTTGCGCAACCCCTGCTGTCTCACTTGTCCAGATGCGGATGCACCCTCCCCGGGGGGAGAATTTCACAGCGTTCGATAAAAGATTGTCCACAATCACTTTGACTTTTTGCGGCTCGCACTCCAGCATCACTTCCGGGCAAGACAAATCCATTCGCAGGCCTTTGTTCATAATGATGAGATTCTGATCGTGCAATACCACATCCAGAATCTTCTTCAAATCCACCTCCTGTTTCACCAGTGCGGCTTTCTCGGTCTGAAGGGCGCTATAACTCAGCAAGTCCTCGATGCGGCGCTGCAACTGCAGGCTATTGCTATGAAGAATGCTGGCAACGCGCTGCTGCTCTTCCGTCAGCTTGCCCGCCACACCTTCCACGAGCAAATCCGCCCCTTCCCGCATGGCTGTCAGCGGGGTCTTGAGTTCGTGAGAAACATGCTGCAGGAACCGCGTCTTCTGTTCTTCGAGCTTTAGCAGGCGCTGTCTCATCCAGTCCAGTCTTTCGCCAAAATAAACCAAGTCCTGAGGACCATCCACCCGAATCGCCTTATGCAGCTTTCCCTGTCCCATGCTGCGGATAGCCTCTTCAATCTGGCGAATCGGGCGGGCGATCCGGAAGGAAAAAAAGAAGGCAAGTAATATGGCAAATGGAATCAGTGCAAGCAGTTGCCAGCCAACGGTAAAGCGCGCTGATCCCGCCATATCCTGCATTTCGTCCACTTCGCGCTCTATGAGCGCGTACCCGAGCGAGAAAAAGAAGCGTGCGGAATCCCGCAGATGACCAAAATTGCCGATCAGCTTACGCAACTCTTCCGGTGATTGCTTAACGGCTGAAATTTCCTCGAAAATAGCGGCCTCCTCTGATTTCAGCTGTCCCAGCAATCGTCTCTGCTCATCGCTGAGAGAGAGTTCGGCAAGGCCCGCGGCGATTTTCTCGAATCCGGCATGTCCACGGAAATAACCCTCCAGCAGGGCAGTATCGCCCAGAATGTGAGTCTGGCGCACCGCCCGCTCCATATTCGCGATTTCATCCGCAAGAGCGCGGCTGCTGTGCGCAATCTCCGCCGCCTGATATACAGCCTTCCGGCTCTGATTTGCCAACCGGTCAATGGAAAAAGCGCTATTGATGAGCGCCACGATCAGTGGCAAGCCAACCAGAGCAAAACCCAGCAGAATGAGTTTGACAAAGGATTTGGGCTTACGCCGCAGTCTTACCCATGAACCGCTTACGCTATCCTGTCTTCCGGCTTCCACGGGGGCAATCATTTCTCTTCTTTGGTTCCTTTGAGGAATCGAAGCAATTTTATTTGCATGCCTCATACTGATCCTGCCACTCAGGCTTGGAAACCCCCTTGTGGTGATTCAAACGATCGGAAGTGCCGGAATTTGGCAGCGCGAGGCAGGATACTTACTGGTTCTATCCAGTACGTCGGAGCATTCGGCCTTTTCTGATTTCTATTTTTTCGTCCGGGACGAATTCCCTGTGGTGGCACTGGAGGCGCCGGGAGCAAGATAAGGTTTGCAATAATGCTTGGAAGGATACTCCTTGTTCCGCCGTGAATTCATGACAACGTCACCACCATTTCTTACACATTCCATGATCGACTTGTCCAGGCTCGCGTAATGCTCGTTCGGCTCGGTATTTGCGGAAACCGGCGGTACTTTTTCCCTGATCTTGCGACAGGCATCCGGTTCATCCTGCATCGCGGGAGCATTTTTTGAAGGTGGCAACGGACACAGCCGGCACGGATTTCCAGGGCAAAGGCATCCGGAACATTCGGCTTCCGCACCAATGGCGGCATTGGTTCCTGCCAGGGCAGCGGGAATAAGGCAGGCAATTATCCTTAACGCTTTGATTAACCTGAAATTCATTATCGCTTTCCGAACATGGTTAGCATATCACAAATTGATTCGCGAGTTTCCTCGGCTCCAGGGTTCACCCTTTCATGGGCGCAAACCGTGTCAACGGATACGGCTTTGAAGAGGATATGTTACAACAACTTCGTTACATTCTCCGGGGGACGGCATAGCACCGCCTGATTGCCTCTTACAACGATGGGACGCTGGATCAGATCCGGATTCTCCACCATGATTTTCATCAATTCCTCATCGGATAACTCCCCCATCCGGTGTCGCTCGACAAGCTTGAGGTCGTGTGCGAGCGATTCCTCGCGACGCAATACATCCATTATCGGAATACCAAGCTTGTCAATCAGTTCATGCAGCCGTTCAACGGTCAGCCGTGCGTCATAATAGTTGACTGCCTCGAACTCTTCCCCGCTTTCTTTCAGCAGAGCGAGCGTAGCCCGGCATTTGCTGCACGTCGGTTTCTGATAAATGGTGATCTTGTCGGTCATTGAATTCTCCTTCCTATATTCCGAACCCCGACCAGGGTTCGGCCATTCGTCCGGCGAAACGATGAAAATGCATTCAAGTCAAACCTAAGTCAAACCTTGCCGCTTTATGTGTTCGTGCACCGGATGCTCGGCATCCATATCGGTTTTGGGGAAGTTCGCCAGCACATGCCGTACCATGCTGAACGCAAGTTCGTGTTCCCCGAGGAACACCATTCCTCCGCTTTCCTTTCTCAGTAGCGTTGCCTCTTCTTCGTTATGCGTACGCACAATAATCCCGACCGATGGGTTAAGTATACGTGCAGTTTCGATCATTCGGCGAGCGCGCAATGTATCGGGAACCGCGATCACCAGCATCGCAGCCCGCGCGATGTGGGCCTGGATAAGCACTGCGGGCTCCGCGGCATCTCCCGCAACGGCGTGAATGCCTCGTTTGCGCAACCCTTCGACGGTCTCCCGATTCTGCTCGGCCACAACTAGGGGAACCCCCTCTTTCCTGAGCGTTTCACCGATGTGTCCGCCTACGCGCCCATATCCCACCAGCACGACATGGTTCGTAACATAACTTGATGTGACAGTGGTCGGCAACTCCGCCAGGGGATCGTCCGAACGTTCCAGGATGCGCGCCACCCCGGAACGGGAACGTATCCATGCCTGCGCCGGTTCAACCAGCTTGAATATCAGCGGATTCAAGGTGATCGAGATGAAGGCTGCCGCGAGTATGAGACTCTGCGCTTCAACCGGCAGGAGTCCGAGCGACACTCCCAGACCGGCAAGGATAAAAGAGAATTCCCCGATCTGCGCCAGACTGGCTGATACGGTAAGCGCCGTATTCAAGGGGTAACGGAAGGCGAGTACCAGCAGGAAGGCAGCGAGTGATTTAACAATGATGATGATGCCGAGTGTGGCGACAAGGTGAAGAGGCTGCTCTAACAGCACATCGGGATCGAACAGCATTCCCACGGAGACAAAAAACAAAACCGAGAACGCGTCCCGAAGGGGCAGCGATTCATGAGCGGCGCGATGACTGAGATCCGACTCCCTCATCACCATGCCGGCAAAGAACGCCCCCAGCGCGAACGAAACACCGAAGAGCATGGCCGAGCCATAGGCGATGCCTATCGCAACGGCGATCACGCTCAGGATGAAGAGTTCATTGGAGTTGGTGCTGGCAACATACCAAAGCAATTTGGGAAAAACGCGCCTTCCCACCACCAGCATCAGCGCAATGAAAATAGCCACCTTGCCAAAGGTAAACAGCACCGAGATCAGCAAACTGAGGCCCGATACATCCGTTGTGGCACCACTCACGTCGCTGCGCAACCAGTCCGCAAGCGGCGGCAGCAATACAAGAACAAGAACCATGGCCACATCTTCGACGATCAGCCATCCCACTGCAATCGAACCATTGACTGATTTGAGCAGGCCCCGCTGCTCCAGGGCTCTCAGCAATACAACGGTGCTCGCGGTCGAAAGCGACACGCCATACACGATACTGATGGCCGGATTCCAGCCCCAGGAAAGGGCAACAGCGGCGCCGAAGGCCGTAGCGACGCTAATCTGAACGAGAGCGCCAGGCAAAGCGATACGACGCACCGCCAACAGATCCTTGAGCGAGAAATGCAATCCCACCCCGAACATCAGTAAAATGACCCCGATTTCCGCCAGTTGACCTGAAAGCTCCATATCGGCGACGAACCCGGGGGTGTTGGCGCTCATGATGACGCCTGCGGTCAGATAGCCCACCAGGACGGGCAACTTCAGCCGGTTGGCGATCACCCCCATCAGCAGGGCAAGGCCGAAGCTGACGGCAATGGTAGTGATCAGGGTAAAACTATGGGGCATGGGATTTGCCGGAGATAGTAAGGAAACCATGATAAGCCCCTTTTTCTGATGGGTTTATCGGGAATTTGCCTGGACAGGGTCCAAAACTGAGACAGGAACGCGATCAGTGGTATGAATGCGGCGTGCGCCGACATGGAAAACTACTTTTTGTTTTATTATTGGGAGCGCGTGAAAATACCAGACCCCGAACAGCGAAGCCTGCCAGGAACTCAACTGACCTTAGCCTCTGCGGCGAACCCCGTTTGACCGCCTAGGAGTCCCAACCCGGCAAGCATTATGGCCAAGATCTCCATTTCTAGTATCGCAGAAACTTCCCAGCTCATATCATTCACGGCCTCATGATCCATTCGCCAAAATATTTGCCCAGGTCAGAGGTAATGGCAAAGTCTGGCTTGCCAGGAACAACGGGGCGAACAGCATGACGAGAAATGTCGAGTAGGGTAACTTCATCTTGCTCTCCCGATATTTCCAATGTCAGGATTTTGATCAGGCATTACCCAATGCCTGCAAGGGATCGACATATTGCATATCAAATTCCTGTGCAATAGCGGGATAAGTGACCGCTCCGCGATGCGTGTTCATTCCGAATTTCAATGCCGGATTTTTTCTGACCGCATTCACACCTTCATCCGCCAGCTGCACGACGTAGATCGCCGTCTGAATACTCAGCGCAAAGGTACTGGTACGAGGAACGGCGCTCGGCATGTTCGCAACACAATAATGCACCACTCCGTCGATCTCATAGGTTGGATTGCTATGAGTAGTAGGTCGGCTTGTTTCAATGCATCCCCCCTGATCCACCGCCACATCGACGATGACCGATCCTCTTCGCATTTTCGGCAACATATCCGTCGTTACCAGCCAGGGAGTTCGTCCCCCCGGGATCAAAACCGCACCGATGACAAGATCGGCGTCGTAGACCGCTTCCTCGATATTGTATTCATCGCTGAAGCGCGTCTGCAATTGCCCCCGATATATGTCATCCAGGTATTTCAGACGGTCGTGGCTCACATCCAGCACGGTGACCTGAGCGCCACATCCCGCAGCCACACGGGCGGCGTTCGTTCCCACGATGCCCGCGCCGAGAATGGCGACGTTGGCCGCGGCCACACCAGGGACACCTCCCATCAACACGCCTCGCCCCCCTTGTGTTTTTTGCAGATAGGTCGCCCCGATTTGAGTAGCCATGCGTCCTGCCACCTCGCTCATGGGCGCCAGCAGTGGCAATTTCCCATCTGCGGTTTGCACCGTTTCGTAAGCCACAGCTGTAACCCCGCTCGAGAGCAAAGCCTCGACAAGAGGGCGGTCCGAGGCCAGATGAAGATAAGTGAAAAGCATCATGTCCCGATGCAGGTAACCGTATTCCGCAGGAGTCGGTTCCTTGACCTTGACCACGAGCTGCGCTGCCCACGCATCTTCCGCCCGGGGGACAATCGTAGCCCCTGCCAAGCGATATTCGTCGTCCGAAAGAAAACTTCCTTCTCCTGCTCCGCTTTGTACCAGCACGCGGTGACCACGTCGCGTCAACCCTTTGACATTGCTCGGAGTCATGCCTACTCTGTTTTCATGGTCTTTCGTTTCTTTGGGCAATCCGATCAGCATGGGCATATATAACTGGGGTAACAGGGGAATGAGGAAAACGTTTTTTTGTGTATGACTGAGTCTGGAGAATTAGCAGGGACAGCGCGCAAATGTTGCCGGGAAGCCGCCTCTCATCTCCCTTTCAAGTATACAACCGGCGTGAAATCACTCAAAAAAAATATTCGACCGGCGCTGCAACCGGTAAGAACGAGCCCGGATATTTCACCGGCTTACCAGCTAATGGAGCGAGGTGTTTTGGGAGTAGATTTGCGTATCCTCCGCCCCTAGTCAATATCGGGGCTATCGACATGAAGCGGGGGGACGTGAAAACGCCGCAAAACACCCCTCAGTGCCTGTGAAAGCCGCGGATAAACCGGTTTCAGCCATGGTTGAGATCGTGCTCATCCCGCTTTCTACAATTGTCAGGTCGGTTGGGTGGAATATCCGGGCTGGGAGGAACCAAGCAATTGTTTGCGCAAATGCTGAAGCACAACTTCACGTGTATCGACTCCACCTTTGAGTGCTGCCGGATAATCCAGCGTGAGAGTGGAATGCGCTTTCCCCGGTACCGTAACAGAGTGAAAGCGCGGAACAGGTGACGCTGGCGCAGGTTGAAGTGAAGCTTCCAGTCGGTTGAATCGGCTCGCGGGGCAAAGCGCATCGTCCTCGAAACGAAGTCCGAGTAACGACATCGTATCCCTGCGGGCGGATGCGAAGGACAGCGCTTCGGGTTCGACATCGAGCCCTTCGGGCTGACAGAGCGGCAAACTCGGCTGCGCGGCGACGGGTGCGAGGAGTGAGGCTTCAAGCATCATGGCCAAAACGAATCCGCCTGTGTAACACATGCCAATGGCGCCCACACCCGGGCCACCGCACTCGGCGTGTATTTTTCGGCACAAAGTCCGAAGCGGCAGGGTGATAGTGCTCGATTTACCGGTCGCCAGCGTGTTGAATTCCCTCCGTATGCATATGAAAGGCGCTTGCAGCAGGCCCCGCACCACAGGCTGGAGCGGGCTGCCGAACAGAAGTGGCATGACGACGTGAAATCCCCGATCTACCAGCCATTCCGCAAACTCCACAGTCTCCGAAGTAAGGCCCGGCAGTTCGTGCAGAAGGATGACACCGTACCCTCCACCTTTCCGGAAAATGGGGAATGTATGACCGTCCGCAGTGAACAGTTCTTCAGAAAAACCCTTGATTGCGCTCACTGCGTCCTTACATCTGGCATCATCCGATGCTGCTGGCGATGTTCAATGTTACAAGGCCTTGACCATATCCTCGACGACCTTCTTGGCATCCCCGAATATCATCATGGTCTTGTCCATGTAGAAGAGATCGTTGTCCAGGCCAGCATAACCCGCTGCCATGCTGCGTTTGACCACCATTACCGTACGCGCTTTATGCGCATCCAGAATGGGCATGCCGTAGATCGGACTACCGGGCACATTTGCCGCCGGATTCACCACGTCGTTTGCGCCAAGCACAAGCACCACGTCGGTATTGGAAAAATCGCTGTTGATCTCATCCATCTCCAGCACCTGCTCATACGGTATCTCGGCTTCGGCGAGCAGCACGTTCATGTGCCCCGGCATGCGCCCCGCAACAGGATGGATGGCAAAACGCACGTTCACGCCTTTCTTGTGCAGCATTTCCGCCAGTTCCTTCACCGCATGCTGCGCCCTGGCCACAGCCAGGCCGTAGCCCGGCACGATGATGACGCTATCGGCATTTCCCATGATGAAAGCAGCATCATCCGCACTGCCGCTGCGATAGGTCTTTTGCGTCCCATCTCCTGCCGCGGCGGCCCCCCCCTCACTTCCGAACCCACCCAGTATGACGGAGAGGAAGGGACGGTTCATCGCCTTGCACATGATATAGGACAGGATCGCACCCGAACTGCCCACCAGTGATCCCGCGATGATCAGCATGGGATTGCCAAGCGAGAACCCGATACCGGCTGCGGCCCACCCGGAGTAGGAATTGAGCATGGAAATGACCACGGGCATGTCAGCGCCGCCAATCGGAATGATGATGAGAAAGCCGAGCACGAACGCAACCGCGGTCATGGCGGCGAAGGCAGTCCAGTTCGTGGTGGCGCTGAAGAAAAACCCCAGGCCGAATCCAATCATGATGATCGCCAGGGCCAGATTGACCTTATGCTGACCGCCGAAAGTGATGGGTGCGCCACTCATCCGGCCTGACAATTTGAGGAAGGCGATCACCGAACCCGACCAGGTCATGGCCCCGATGAATGTGCCAAGAAACAATTCCAGCTTGCTGCCCATCGGCAATGTCTCGGGCAAACCAAAGGAAGCGGGATTATTGACTGCGGCGATGGCGATGAATACCGCCGCCAGACCGACGAGGGAGTGCATGAACGCAACCAGTTCGGGCATCGCGGTCATCTGCACACGCCGGGCCACCACCGCGCCGATGGCCCCTCCCAGCGCGATGCAGACAATGATCAACGCCCAGTTCTTGGTGATGGTAAGCGTGGTAATGACCGCAATTACCATTCCGACGATCCCGAACAGATTCCCGCGTCGGGCGGAGAGCGGCGAGCTTAAACCTTTTAACGCCAGGATGAAGAAGACCGAGGCGATAAGATACGCGAGAGCGACCGTATTTGCCGACATTGACTAGCTTCCTTTTTTATCTTTTTTTCTGAACATTTCCAGCATCCGCTGGGTAACGAGAAATCCCCCGAATACATTGATCGCGGCCAGGGTTACCGCGGCAGCCCCCAGCCATACGCCCCAGTCGGTTTCCGCCGGCCCCGCGGCGAGCATGGCGCCGACGAGAATAATGCCGGAAATCGCGTTGGTCACCGACATCAATGGCGTGTGCAGGGCCGGGGTCACATTCCAGACTACGTGATAACCCACGAACACGGCCAGCACGAATACGGTGAGATTAATAATGGTCGGGTCAATTTCACCAATCATGATCGCTCCTTCTAATCTGTTAACTTTTTACCAGGACACGAACCGGGGGAGGAAAAGCAACGGTTAAGACACAGGCGGTGCTTTTCAGTCCGAGGCGTGTTTTCCTTCAGGTTTTCCCGATGACTTCCCCGTTGGCGCATACCAAGGTTCCGGCGATGATTTCGTCTTCACGATTTATGTTGAGTTCGCCTGTCTTTGCATCGAGCATCAGGTTCACGAAATTCATCAGGTTGCGCGCATACAGGGCGCTGGAATCGGCGGCTACCAGTCCGGGCAGATTGGCAATGCCGACGAGATGCACGCCATGTTTCACGACGACCTTGTTCAATTCAGACAAGGGACAGTTGCCACCGGCTTCAACCGCCAGGTCGACAATGACGGAACCCGGTTTCATCGCCTGCACCGTTTCTTCCCGGATCAGCACGGGGGCCGGACGGCCGGGAATCAGCGCCGTCGTAATGATGATGTCGGCTGCAGAGGCGCGCTGGTGCACCAGTTCGCCCTGGCGGCGTTTGTAATCCTCCGACATTTCCCGCGCGTATCCACCTGCGGTTTCCGCTTGCGCCTTTTCCTCGTCGCTGAGCGCAACCTCGACAAACTTGGCGCCCAGGCTTTCCACCTGTTCCTTGGCTGCCGGGCGCACATCGAATGCTTCGATTACCGCCCCCAGCCGTTTGGCGGTGGCAATGGCCTGCAATCCCGCCACTCCTGCGCCCAGAACCAGTACTCTCGCCGCCTTTACCGTACCCGCCGCTGTCATCAGCATGGGGAAAAATTTCTGGTAGATATTGGCTGCCATGATCACCGCCTTGTATCCGGCGATGTTGGCCTGTGACGACAGCACATCCATGCTCTGGGCACGCGAAATACGCGGCAGTTTCTCCATCGAAAAAGCGGTTATACCGTGAGCGGCAAGCACTTCGATACCCTCGGCCTGATGTGGAGAAAGCAGTCCAACCAATACGGCATCCTTGCGCATCAATGCGAGTTCAGACGCTTCGGGGGCCCGCACCTTGAGCACGATCTGAGATTGCCCATACAGTTCGCCGGGATCGGTCACGATACTTGCGCCGGCAGCCTGGTATTCCTCATCCGCTATGCTCGCGCCCGCACCCGCGCCCGACTGCACCAGAACGACATGCAAACCTTTGGCGGTAAATTTCTTGACCGTCTCCGGCGTGGCGGCAACCCGGGTTTCTCCCCCACGGGTCTCTGCCGGTATTCCTATATGCATGAATATCTCCCTTTATCTTTCTTGTATGCGCCACGCTCGGTGGCGAGGTAAAAAGCCCCTCGCACCCATCGCGGAGCCCTGTTCCAACAAAAACCCCGAATTATAAATGAACCTGGGCACAATGCAGTGCTCGATCAAATGAAAAACCGATTCTTTTCTCCAACTTTCCGCCAGTTCTTTCTCTTGCAAGGGTGATCAGCGGACTTGAAAAGATCACGATTGCGCGCTTCCGGTTATAACAATTCATGAAAGTGCGGAAGTGCAGGCAAGCTCTGCGGACAACGTTTTCATCGTCCCGCAGAACCGTCCCGCAATTGTTTTGATTTGGAAAAAACCCGGATTCCTGTTTTCCGGAAAGGCGATGTTCCCTATTTAGAGACGGGCTCCGCAGAAACTTCGAGTTCCGGCTGGCTCGTCTCTTTCAGGCAATGACTGATCCAGCGGGTGGTCAATTTCTCCTGCACGCTGTTCTGGCGCAAACGCGACGCCAATCCGCCGAAATCGACCTGATCGAGCGGTTGATCCTGGTTGAAGCACGAAAACACATATGTAATTTCTCCGGTCTTCGGGTCCTTATGGGGTTGCAGGCATTGAGCGCAGATTTCCTTCATCATGCACTGCATCGGCGAGTTGATGGAGCCGATCGCGAAGTGATCCGTTTTCAGGTAGGGTTTCAACCGAGTATGGCGGGCAGCGCCTACGGCCGCCATCATCCTGTCGGAACCAATGGCAATGATGCGATCGGCATCTGCCAGACGGATTTTCTGCGGTCCCAGCGCGCCGCTTCCGTAAGCGGCCATTGCCTCGACGATGTTTCCCACAAAACTGTAATCACCCGGCCTGGAAGGCGTGAAACCCGGCGCTTCATCGCAGCACCAGATCACCACGTCGGCCGCAGCCTCGATTTCCGCCACCTTGTAACGGTCGATCAGCTTCTTGTAGCCTGCAAAATACAGGATTTTCGATCCCGCAGCCCGTGCCGCAGCACCGATGGAGAACAGCACGGCATTCCCCAGTCCCCCGCCCACCAGTGCCACGGTCTCATCCGGCAGAATCTCTGTAGGCGTGCCGGTCGGGCCCATCAGAACGACAGGATCTCCCGGATTGAGTCTTGCACATAAATCCGCGGACCCGCCCATCTCCAGTGCAATGAGCGAAACCAGCCCGCGGGAAACATCCACCGAGGCGCCGGTAAGCGCAATGCCTTCCATCGCAAGTTTGGTATCGCCTGCGGTTGTGGCAAGCGTTGCAAAATTCTGGAAGCGATAGAATTGCCCCGGATGAAAGCGTTCCACTGCCATCGGCGCATGCACGACGACCTCCACGATATTGGGCGTGAGGCGTTCGACTTTGTGCACGGTTGCGCGCAGCCGGCCATTGATCTCTGCAAAAAACAGCCAGGCAGGCTTCGTGGAAGCGGGTGGCAGGCGGTCAAGCACGTGGCTGACCACCGGATAACCCTGCTTGGCGCTGGACATCGCTTTCACCACATTCCCCGAATAGGACGGATGCAGGTCGCCGAAGAAGCTGATGAAACGCCCATCCTCGTTACGGCTCAGCAGTACGGTGGGATGCTCGGGCTTGGGATTCCCGCGTGCCGGACTTGCCGGATCGCCGTTTTCATCGCAGGCGGCAAAATAGCGTCCATGCAGCTTGAAATGTTTATCGTCCTCCCGGGCAAGCACCGTATTGGGCTGCGTGCCCGCCGCGACCAGAACAGCGCGTGCAGGCAATACGGCTTGCCCGGTTTTCTGCCAGGAACCGGTTTCGTCGAGCGCCTGTACCGCAAAATGCACAGCCTTCGCGTGCTCCCATCTATCGGTATCCACGCGGACGGGAGTGAGCCCTTCGGCAAACCATATGCCCTCCTCCATGGCTTTTTCGACTTCTTCATGGTTGAGCGTGTAGGAAGGGCTGTCGATGAGGCGTTTTCGATAAGCGATCGTCGCGCCTCCCCAGGATTGCAGCAACTCAAGTATTCGCGGGGCGCGTCCTTCCCGTTCCGCTTCCTTGCGCTCTGCCCGAATGGCGCGGGCATGGCCGAGAAACTCCTCGGCAATTTCTCGTTCTTCCTCATCCCAGGCTCCACGGATCGCTGCTTCGCCCTGGACGGCAACAAGAATTTCATAGCGGCGGAGGAACTTGTCCACTTGCACGGGATAGTATGCCAGCGCTTCGGTCGCGGTATCGATGGCCGTCAACCCCCCGCCGATGACCACCACCGGCAGGCGCAACTGCATGTTGGCAACCGAGTTGCTCTGAGCAGCCCCGGTCAACTGCAATGCCATCAGGAAATCGGACGCAGCGCGAACCCCGCGCGCCAGGCCATTGGGCAAATCGAGCACGGTAGGACGTCCTGCTCCTGCGGCGAGCGCTACATGATCGAATCCCATGGCAAACGCATCGTCCGCGGTGAGTGTTCCGCCGAAGCGGACACCGCCAAAAAGCGCAAACTCTTCCCGCCGCTCGAGAAGCAGGCGGATCAGCTTGAGAAAGTTCTTGTCCCAGCGGACGGTGATGCCGTATTCTGCAACACCGCCGAACCCCCCGGGCAGGCGCTCATCCAGATTCTCTGCCAACTCATCCGCATTGCGGATGGCCCTGAACGGAACGTGCTCTCCCTGCTTGTTCACGCCGGAGAGTTCCGGTTCCAGGGGCTCGATCTTAAGACCATCGATTCCAACCACGGTATGGCCGTCGTTCATCAAATGATGCGCCAGGGTATATCCCGCTGGTCCCATGCCCACCACCAGCACCTTGCGCCCCGTCGGTGCTTTCGGCACAGGGCGGCGCAGATTGAGCGGATTCCAGCGAGTCAGGAGGCTGTATATCTCGAATCCCCAGGGCAGTTCCAGGACATCCTTGAGGGTGCGCGTCTCGGCCTGCGGGATATCGACCGGTTCCTGCTTCTGATAAATGCATGATTTCATGCAGTCATTGCAGATACGGTGACCCGTGCCGGCACACATGGGGTTGTCGATGACAATCATTGCCAGGCCGCCTATCGCCACGCCCTGCGTCTTGAGTTTGTGAAATTCCGAAATGCGCTCTTCCAGGGGACAGCCTGTCAGCAGCACGCCAAGCTGGCTTTTCTTGAAGGTAACAGGTTCATCGGGCGTTTTTTGTTTTTCTTTCATTCCCTTGGAACAGGAATCCTTCCCCTGTTCATGGCACCAGATGCAATAATTCGCCTCATCCAGGGCTCCCACGAGGTCGGTTCCCCGGTCGGTGAGGGAAAATCCTTCGCGGCGGCGTATATGATGAAGCTTGTGAATCGTATAACCTGCCGACGTGTCCGTTTCCGTTGACAGCAGATGCAGGAAATCGAGCTTGGCCGGGGCCTTGAACAATACGCCAGTTGCATTGCGCTCCCGCCCCGCAGGAGTCTTCAACGCCCAGGCGGCATACAGCAAGGCATCCTTGAGGCGGTCTTCATTCGCGCCCTCGTCCAGCAGCCATTCCGTCACTTTTGTTGCAAAAGCCAGCTCCGAGAAAGAAGTGCCGAATTCGGCCACCAGTTTTGCTTCCAGTGCAACACCATCCACTGCGGCGGCATCCGCCTCACTGACCTTGTTCATGGCGCGCCGCTGCACGAAGAGCCTCTTGCAGGAATAAAGGGGGGCGAGCTGATGATGACGTGCGGCAAGCGCTCCGGCTTCTTTCTCTATGCCGAACAGCTTGGCAATGAAATCCTCCATCCAGGGCGCGACTTCAATCAGCAGTGCAGCTTCTTCCTTGCGATCGAGATGATCGGGTTGGATTCGCGCATGCTCCAGACGAAGACGCAGTCCCGGCTCTCCTTCATCGAGAAAACCAAGGAATGCCTGGTCCAGTCTCACCAGCCCTTCCCGACGATACAGGTCGGCAAAAGCCATGCCAAACCCCAGCGCCGGAGATGGAACGTCAGATACCTGTGCCGGGTGAAGCGGCGATTGTAAACTTGTCATGATAAAGTCATTCAAAAGTTATAAGTGAAATCAAAAAGGGGCAAAAAACATCAGCCATCAACACTGATTACATACGAAAAGTTTTATATCCCTTTTCAGTTTGTGCTTTTTCCCGCTTTAAAAATACAAAAGCGGCAAGGTCCTGTTCCCCTTATCCGCCCCTTATCTCCCCATACGCCTTGTTGAGCTATCCGGACTGTGTTGCTGCCAGTCCTGCAGCATTAAAACACCTGCTACTTCCTGACAGCCCTCGGGCTTACCGACCCTAACCTTTTGAAGGGCAAATCATCCCTGCGGCCACGGTATTGTTCGTAACCTCATCAATCACGATGAAGCTGCCGGTGGCATGGTTACGCTGATATGCATCCCATACGAGAGGTTGATGAACCTTGAGCGATACCCGCGCAATGTCATTCATTTTGAGAATATCGGCGCCTTCATGTTTCAGGGTATTGATATCCAGCCGGTACTCTATGCGGGATATGACGGCTTTTACCAGCCGTGTAGAATGCTTGATCAGGTATTTGCGTCGGGGATCGAGGCTCTGCTCAGACAACCAGCACAGCATCGCATCAAATTCTCTTGTAACCTGGGGAAGCTGGGAAATTTTTACCAGCATGTCTCCCCTTGATATGTCCAGATGATCTTCAATCGTCAGCGTTACCGACTGGGGCGCAACTGCCTCCTCGACATTTCCTTCATAGGTAACAATCTCCTTGATGCGCGAAGTCAAGCCGGAGGGCAGAACCTGCACCTCGTCACCCACACTGATGGAACCGGATTCGATACGGCCCATGTAGCCCCGAAAGTCGTGCCATTCCTCCGTTTGCGGGCGACACACCAATTGCACGGGAAAGCGAAAATCTTCAAGGTTGATGTCATGGTCGACCGGAACCTTTTCCAGTAAATCCATCAACGTCATGCCTTCGTACCAGCCGAGGTTGTTGCCGCGCTCGACTACCATATCGCCGTTGAGCGCGGACATCGGAATATAGGCGATGTTTTTCAGATTGAGCCCGGCAACGAAACGGTGAAACTCCTGGCAGATTCGTTCAAATACATCCCGGGAGTAATTCACCAGATCCATCTTGTTTACCGCCACCACCAGATGAGGAATACCGACGAGGCTGGCGAGGTAGGCATGACGGCGGGATTGCGTGAGCACACCCTTGCGCGCATCGATCAGGATAATGGCAAGATTGGCGGTGGAAGCGCCGGTCACCATGTTGCGGGTATATTGCTCATGGCCTGGCGTGTCAGCAATGATGAATTTGCGCTTGGGAGTGGCGAAGTAACGATAGGCCACATCGATGGTAATGCCTTGTTCGCGCTCTGCCTGGAGGCCATCGGTGAGCAGCGACAGATCGACAGCCTCCATCCCGCGCTTGCGCGAAGTATGGGTGATCGCGCTCAACTGATCTTCAAAAATCGATTTTGAGTCATGCAGCAAGCGCCCGATCAGCGTGCTTTTGCCGTCATCCACACTACCTGCGGTAATGAAACGCAACAATTCCGAATGATCGAAAGAAATATTTTCAATAGCTGACATTTAACACTCGTCTTGAAATTCTGCTTTCCCGTTACTTTATAAACTGAAGCAAAGATGAAACAAGATCGGAGATTACCTGCTTTCAGAAGCTGTCATCTTAAAAAAGGAAAACCGGAGTCGCTCGGGAGATGGCAACGCCTCTCAGAAATATCCTTCTCTCTTGCGCAACTCCATGGAAGCCTCCGATGTCTGGTCGTCCATGCGCGTTGCACCCCGCTCGGTAATTCGCGTAACCGCCGTCTCTGCAATGATTTCCCCAATACCGACCGCTGCCGACTCCACCGGACAGGTGCAGCTCATGTCACCCACCGTCCGGAAGCGCACCATGAGATTTTCAACCTTTTCCCCTTCCTTCGGCTGAACCAGGTGGGATATCGGCAAAAGCCCACTGCCGCGCCGGATGACATCACGCCTGTGGGCGAAATAGATATGCGGCACCTCCAGCCCCTCGCGTGAAATGTATTCCCACACATCGAGTTCCGTCCAGTTGCTGATGGGAAATACGCGGATATTTTCTCCCGGATGAACTCTTGCATTGTAAAGATCCCATAATTCCGGGCGCTGATTCTTCGGATCCCATTGGCCGAATTCATCCCGGAAGGAGAATATGCGTTCCTTTGCCCGAGCTTTCTCCTCGTCGCGCCGGGCGCCGCCAATGCAGGCATCGAAACCGTGTTCGGCGATGGCATCCAGCAGCGTCACGGATTGAAAGGGATTACGGCTCTGATTTTCCGAGCGCAGCACCACCCTTCCCTGCTTGATCGAGTCTTCCATGCTGGCAACAATTAAGCGCTCACCGAGCTGTTTGACACGGCGGTCACGAAACTCGATCACTTCCGGAAAATTATGGCCGGTATCGACATGCATCAAAGGAAACGGGAAACGTCCGGGACGGAAAGCCTTTTCCGCCAGACGCAGAAGAACAATCGAGTCCTTGCCACCGGAAAAGAGTAGAGCTGGATTGGCACACTCGGCCGCGACCTCGCGCATGATATGGATTGCTTCGCTTTCCAGTGCTTCAAGGTGGCTAAGTTGTCGCGCGGCACGCCGCTTGATGACGACGGGTTCATTCTTCATCACAAGACCTGCAACCGGTCCTGCAACAGGTGCAAATTCATCCATTTGATTCAAAATAACGTCCATCAAACAATCCCCATTCAGTTCAGGAGGCGCTCCACGCAATTCCTTCGTCCCTACTATCCCTGCTTATTATTCCTACTGTGCCCGCCGATGTCTTTTATTCCCGCTTTCCGGGATCCCGTATTCAGTCTGAAACAGCCAGATCCTTTACTGCCGCGCCTGAACCGGCAGTAGTTGCGCTGGCGATATTATGGGCGCCGCGTTTTTTGCCAGGATGCAGGCCACATTCCTTGATTTCCGGATCCTCCCACCACCAGCGGCCCGCACGAACATCCTCACCGGGGGTAATGGCGCGAGTGCAAGGAGCGCATCCGATACTCGTGTAACCTTTGTCGTGCAGAGCGTTGTATGGCACATCGAACTGCTTGAGATACGCCCACACGTCAGCCTGGCTCCAGTCCAGCAAAGGGCTGAATTTTTGCAGACCGTTCTCGGCATCGAACTCCGATTCGACCAAACCCTTCCGCGTGGGCGCCTGATCCCGGCGCAAACCGGTAATCCATGCGCGCTTATCCCTCAAGGCCCGTTTCAATGGTTCGACCTTGCGGATGTGGCAGCACTTCTTGCGCAAATCCACGCTGTCGTAAAACGCATTGGGGCCGTTCTGCGCCACGTACGCTTCCACTGCGGCAGCATCCGGAAAATAGACTGGAATCCGGATGCCGTACCGCTCGGTAACCTGCTGCATGAGGTCATAGGTTTCCTGCGGAAGCCGTCCGGTATCCAATGTGAACATTTCGATATCCGGATAATGCCGCGCAATGAGATCGGTCAGCACCATATCCTCAGCGCCGAAACTGTTTGCGAAAGTGGCAGGCAAATAATCTTTCTGCACCCTCTCGAGCAGGGTTCGCACCTCTGCAATTTTTTGATCCAGGCTCATGTCCTCAACCAATCATTCCCGGCCAATCATTCATCGAGTTAATCAGACAGTTGCCGATGAAGGTACCCGTCCCAACGCTGACTTCGCGGGAAGCGGCCTCGGCAGCGCACCCTCCAGATCGAGCCCACGGTCGAAATCCAGGCAGAACTGCGCGACCTCCATCGTCCACGTATCCAATTCGGCAAACCACTCGGTCAGGCGAGCGTCATTCAACTCTTCCGCAGGGCTCGCGAAATCTTCCGCAAATTTGGCCAACTGCCGGGACAGCCGCGGCTTGGTGGGCAGCAAACGTCGGAATTCCTCCGCCAAATCCGACAAGTCGTCGCGCTTCTGGCCGCCAATCAGTTCCAGCGTACCTTGTGCGAGCAGGCGCGCAATTTCTTCGGCGCACCCAACAGAATCGGCAAATTTCAGTTGAAACTTGAGCGCATCCCGATAATTGCGCTCATGTGCCGCTTCGAAAAAGCTCGTGCCCGTCCTTGTCTGTACTATGCCCGCACACTCACCCCCGCCCAATTGCAACACCTTGAAATCAGCCTTCTGGCCATGATCGCGTAGAACAGATTCCACTTGTTCGGGCTTGACCTCCACCAGATCCGCCAGCAGATCATTGAAATAGGCTTTATCCTTCCGATGCGCCCAGGAAAAGAATGGCTCATCCGCTTCACGTGTAGCTGAAAAAGCCGATTGCACCCGTTTCACCGCCTCCTCGATACGCGCTGTCGGTATCGATGGGCCTTTGAACGCCAGCGCGCCGCGCGCCATCCCATTACCCCCGAAGTGCATCTGGTAATGCGGCACGAGTTTGCCGTGCATGCGCTTGCCTTCACCGTAGATGCCGATATCTCCCGCTTCCGGCTGTGCGCAGCCATTATGACATCCTGATACCCGTATCTTCAGGTCATGCTCGCCCCCGCTCAGTTTGGGTCCCACGATCGTGCTGGAAGTAATCCCCAAACGGCACGTCGATGTTCCCGGACAGGCCACCACATCATCGCCCGCCTTCGGCACTCCCAATCCCAACGCAGCAAGGGCAGCGCGCAGGGGCTCGATTTTGGCTTCGGGCACGTCTGACAGGAACATGTTCTGATCCTGGCTTGTGCGGATATCGGGCAACTCGAAGGTGTCACAGATATCGGCGAGGGCGCGCAATTGGCTTGCGTTCAGGTTGCCCATCGGCACGCTGATGGGGAATACATAGTAGCCTGCCTGTTTCTGCGGGAAAATACGGCGCGGGGCGCCAATGCCTGGCGCTTCCCCCTCCTTGCCGGGACTCCATTCGCCTTTCGGGTAATCAATGTTTGCCAGTGCCGATTTGGTACGCACCAACTCTTCGCGATATTTTTCGACAAACCCTTCAGGACCGAATTTGTCCACCAGAAACTTGATTCGCGATTTCGCGCGTTTGGTACGATCCGAATAGCGGTTGTGCAGTTGAATCACTGCTTCCATCACCGCCAGCAGATCCTTCTCCTCGATGAATTCTTCTACAACGATAGCTTCATGCGGCTTGTGTCCGAGACCACCGCCCGCAACAACCTTGAAGCCGAAGTGCTCCCCATTGCGTACCGCGATGGCCCCGAGATCATGCATCATCCCCTGCGCACAATCAGCCTCGCACGCTGACAGGCTGATCTTGAACTTGCGCGGCATCTGCTGCGTCAAGGGATTGCGCAGCATATGCCGCACCGTTCCCTCCAGGTGATGGGTGACGTCGGTATGCTGGCGAGGACACACCCCGGAAAGCGGGCAAGTCGTTATATTCCGTATCGTATTGCCGCAGGCCTCGCGGGTGGTCAACCCCCCTTCCGCCAAGTGGCGCAGGGTGGCCGGTGTTTGCTCCAGGGGCACGTAATGCATCTGGATATCCTGGCGCGTGGTGATATGGACCACATCGTGCCGGGAAAATTTCTCCAAGGCGGAGGCGATCGTTCTCAGTTTCGGAGCGGATACCCGTCCGCCGGGCAGCTTGATACGCACCATGTTGACCCCTTCCTGCCGCTGGCCATAAATCCCCATTTGAAGGCGGCCGGCAGTAAAGCGCGTAACATCCATTTTCAGATCGCGGTACTCCTGTACCGACTGATCGTACAAAGCTATTTCCCCGTCATTTGCGAGGTTATCCAGATAACCCATTTACGTCCTCCACTATTCCACTGTGTCTGCCATATCCCATCACCTCTCCCCGCTTCGCCCACACATGCGAGGAGCAGGAAACCGCGCATGATGCATCGAAAACGCGATAATAGCAATGAACATATATATCGTGAAAGAATATTATGTTAGATTAACATAACCAAACATTATTTAGATCACGACTCATGAAATTGCAGCAATTACGTTATCTATGCGAAGTCGCCAACCAGGGCTTGAACTTATCCAAGGCGGCGGAAATTCTCCATACCTCCCAGCCCGGCATCAGCAAGCAGATCCGCCTGCTGGAAAACGAATTGGGGGTGGATATTTTTGTACGGAACGGCAAGCGGGTGGTCGAAACCACGCCGCCCGGCCGGGCGATTCTTGAAATTGCCGAAAGAATGTTAAGAGACGCAAAAAACCTGAAGCAGGTGGGGCAGGAATTTGCCAATGAAGCCAGCGGCTCTCTGACGATCGCGACGACCCATACACAAGCGCGGTATGCACTGCCTTCCGCAATTCAGCATTTTACCGCACGCTACCCCAAGGTGCGACTGGTTTTACGCCAGGGCAATCCGACACAGATCGCTGAACTGGTCACCTCCGGAGTGGCCGATATAGCGATTGCCACGGAAGCAATCGAACTGTTCAGCGAACTCGTCATGCTGCCCTGCTACCAGTGGAACCGCTGCGTAATTGTTCCGCCTAGGCATCCGCTGCTCAAACTCAAGGGATTGACACTGGAAGCAATCGCCGAGCATCCGATCATCACTTATGATTTTGCATTCACCGGCCGCTCGAAGATCAATCAGGCATTCGATGCAAAAGGCCTGGTCCCCAATGTCGTGCTCACGGCGATTGATGCGGATGTCATTAAAACCTATGTGGAACTGGGACTGGGAATCGGGATACTGGCGCAGATGGCGTTTGAACCTTCGCGCGACAGGCATTTGCGAGCCATTGACGCCAGCCATCTGTTCGAACCCAGCACGACACGCATTGGTATCAGCCGCAACAGTTATCTGCGCAAATACGTATATGATTTCATCGAAATGTTTGCCCCCCATCTTGACCGGGCAACCGTTGCGGCGGCCATGACCGAACGTCCATAAACGGCAAATGGGCATAGCGGGTATAAGGTACATACGGGTACATAAGGGCACATAGGGTAGCGAACGGAAACAGCGTTTCACCCGTCCCCGTTTTACTGTTCCCTTTTCATCGATCCTTTCATCCGTTCTTTGCCTCCCCTCACCTTCGTGTTAATCATCGCTTCCCGCCTCTCCTGCCACCTGCCACCTGCCACCCCCTGCCAGCCGTCTTTTAGCTGCGCAAACGAGAGCGGGGCAGCGCGACATACGAGCGACAGGCGAAATCTGCAGGAGACTTGTTCAGGGCTTTTCGGCTCCGGGCAGTATAATGAAGAGATGCCCTGCCAATGTGATCAGCCATGAATGCAATCCAACCCCTGCCCGATCTTCTCATCAGCCAGATTGCGGCGGGAGAAGTCGTTGAACGTCCCGCTTCGGCGCTCAAGGAACTACTGGAAAACAGCCTCGATGCGGGAGCAACCGAAGTAACGGTGCAGCTTTTCCAGGGCGGTGTCAAGCTTGTGCGGGTGGCAGACAATGGCGCGGGAATTTCCGGAGAAGACCTGCCCCTTGCACTTGCCCGCCACGCCACCAGCAAGATAAGGACTCTGGAGGATTTGCAGAATGTGCCCAGTTTGGGTTTTCGCGGCGAAGCGCTTGCAAGCATCGCTTCCGTTTCCCGGCTGGCTCTGGTAAGCCGCAGCGCGGGAGATAAGCACGCCTGGCGGATAGAGGCGGAAGCAGGACGGTTCACCCCGCCTGAGCCTGCTGCGTTCGCCCAGGGAACAGCCGTGGAAATGCGCGATCTCTACTTCAACACTCCCGCCCGGCGGAAATTTCTGAAAACAGAAGCTACCGAATTTGCGCATTGCGAGAGCGTGTTCAAGCGTATTGCCCTCTCACGGCCCAGCGTCGGTTTCACCTTGCAGCACAATGGCACTGTACGCAGCCATTTGCGGACAGCGGATGCAAGACTGCGCATTGCTGCAGTATTAGGAGATGAATTCAGTCAGGCCTCGGTATTCGTCGATGATCAGGCAGCGGATCTACGGTTATGGGGCATGGCCGCACTCCCTGCCTACAGCCGGTCTTCTGGCGATGCCCAATATTTCTTCGTCAATGGGCGTTTCGTACGTGACAAACTCGTTGCCCACGCCCTGCGCGAAGCCTATCGCGACATCCTCCATCTGGATCGGCATCCGGCGTTTGTACTATTCCTGGAAATAAATGGGGGCGGTGTGGACGTTAACGTGCACCCAAGCAAAACGGAGGTGAGATTCCGCGATCCGCGTGCGCTCCATCAATTCATCTTTCATACGGTTGACAAGGCTCTGGCCATGCCGCACCTGACGGGTGGAGCAGCAGTACCTGTAGCCGGGAAACTTCCTGAATTCACCCGGAAGGCAGCCGGAGAAGTATCCCTTGCACCTCCCGCTTATTCCCGGCAGGATGCGATTCCTTTTGCCTCGGCGGCGCCTCAGATAAAAGCGGCTCAACCGCAGGCTTTCTACCAGGTGCTTTTCGGTTCCGATTCCAATGCCGGCACTCGTCAGACTGGATATCAGGCTGGGATCAATGGGCAATCTGCCTTCATGAAGCCGGAAGGGACTGTTCGGGAACCGGAAATCCCGCCATTGGGATTCGCGCTGGCGCAGCTTCTCGGCGTCTACATCCTGTCGCAGAATGAAAGAGGCCTGCTTATCGTGGATATGCACGCCGCGCACGAACGCATCCTGTACGAGAAACTCAAGTCGGCGCTCGACAACCACACGCTCTCCATGCAGCCCCTGCTGATTCCGGCCGCATTCCGGGCAGATAGCCAGGATATCGCCACGGCGGAAGAAAACAGTGCGGTTTTGCATGATATCGGATTCGAGATCTCCCCCTTCTCACCGGTGATGCTCGCGGTACGAGCCGTACCGGCCGCGCTCAAGGATGCCGATGTGGTGACCCTCGCGCGTGACGTATTGAATGAAATCCGGGAATTTGGAGGGAGTCAGGTACTTGTCAGCAGGCGAAACGAACTCCTCGCCACCATGGCCTGCCATGGAGCGATTCGGGCTAACCGTAGCCTGAGCATTCCGGAAATGAATGCACTGCTGCGTGAAATGGAAATCACTGAACGTTCCGGCCAGTGTAATCACGGCAGGCCCACATGGTTTGAGATCAGCCGCACTGACCTGGATAAGATGTTCATGCGTGGCAGATAAAAGAATTGCTTGCATCCGGTTATCGCCGGAAAAGTCCGAAATGATTGCACCGTTGCCCCGCTGTATGTCGTGCAGCCATTGTTACCTTCACCAAAACGCTCACACCGGTAATCCCATGACGAAAATCCGGCTTTTAGGCGGCCTCTCGCCCAGCGACTTCCTTCAGGATCATTGGCAGAAAAAACCTTTGCTGATACGCAAAGCCTTGCCGGATTTCAGCGGACTGCTGGATGCCAATGAGCTTATCGACCTGGCCTGTCAGGAAGATGCGCAATCGCGTCTGGTTACCCGTAGAAACGGCCGATGGGAGGTGAGGCATGGCCCCTTCGCACCTCGCGCTTTCGCACGGCTGCCGCAGAAAGGCTGGACTCTGCTGGTGCAGGACGTCAATCACTTCCTTCCGGCGGCGCGTGAACTGCTGCTGAAATTCAACTTCATTCCACATTCCCGGCTCGATGATCTGATGGTCAGCTACGCTCCCGAAGACGGGGGCGTGGGGCCCCACTTTGACTCCTACGACGTTTTTCTGCTGCAAGGAACAGGCCGCAGACGCTGGCGAATATCGGGCCAGAAGGACAGAACGCTGGTGGCCGCCGCACCGCTCAAGATTCTGCAGGATTTCAGGCCGGAGCAGGAATGGGTACTGGAACCAGGCGACATGCTGTATTTGCCGCCCGGCTATGCGCACGATGGAGTTGCGGTGGAACCCTGCATGACCTATTCCATCGGTTTTCGCGCACCCACCTATCAGGAGCTCGCGATGCAGTTTCTCGTTCATCTCCAGGACAGCTGTGAAATAGCGGGTATCTACGAGGATCCGGATCTCAGGATTCAAACTCATCCCGGACAAATCAGTTCCGCGATGCTGGATCAGGTCAACGCGGCGCTCGACAAAATCGAGTGGGACAACGTTGAAGTGGAACGTTTTATCGGTATGTATTTAACCGAACCCAAACCTCACGTTTTTTTTATGCCTCCTCAGGAGCCGATATCCGAACGGAAATTCGTGCATCAGATAAGAAAAGGAAAACTGCAACTGGATCTGAAAAGCCGCATGCTCTTCAGGGAAAACAGAATTTTCCTGAACGGAGACGTATATGAAGTAGGAAAAACCGCACAACGGATACTAGGAGAGCTGGCCGATCGTCTTGCCTTATCCCCTGTGAGAGATATCGATGCCGAAACACAGGCGCTGCTATATCAGTGGTACCTCGATGGTTACGTCGTTTATGTTGAAGATACCGGGGCAGTTGAGGAAATCCAGGAATCGATAATAGAAAGAAAGTAACCTGATGCGGCGAGCCGAGCAAAAGACAGAGCAGCAAGTCAGTGAAGGCATGCAGTGATTCAGAAATGCAATCCCAGGTTCCCCGAGTCCCGTTCCAGTAAAAAATGGATTTTTCAATCGGCCTTGTGATAACCAAAGACCCTATACTGGAATGGCGTAAAATACAACGACTAGACAATATTTCCTAATTCTGCTATTAAAGTAATGGCAATTCTGCTGTTACGATAGGTGCTGCTAGTTGGTGGTCCGCTCAGATTTGAATGGCCGAAACGCTCTTGTAACTTACCCATGATTTGTTATAAACCTTATAAGGAGATTAAAAAAATGAAGTACTCGCTCCTCGCTGCAGCGTTGGTAACATTGGCATTTTCCGCATGCGATCAAATGAAACAGCACCAGCCGGGAGAAGGAAAGCCTGGTCAATATCCGCCGAGCCTTTGGGAGAAACGTGAGGGACAGCTCAGTGATGCGGACATTGAAGCGGCCCAGAAAGAAGGTGCCGGGACGGAGACAAAGAAAGATGAACCACCGAAAGATGAGGCAAAGTAACAATACGCCTAACCAAGCGTTAAAAAAGGCCGTCCCCCGGGACGGCCTTTTTTATGGCCAGGTCCAGGCTCCGCTCCAGAAAGAGAAGGACCGGAGCAAGGGGATTTGAATCCTCAAACGCTTCTGTTACACTATCGTTTTTGCACTACTCTATAGGATGATTGAATAATGAAATACTCACTCCTTGCCATTGTGCTGGCAGCTGCTGCGCTGTCCGCTTGTGAATACAAAAAACATCCTATGGATAAACCCCCACCCTCCGCGATGGTCGAGCGCGATTCGGCACCCGATTTCAGCGAACTTGATAAAGAAGAACCTGCGGGGAATACACCAGCACCTGTCGGCGGCGATACCAAGCGGGAGGCTCCGGCACAATAACGGCGGCCAAAAGGCAACCTTCATCAGTCGATAAAGTGCGATCTGCAAACTCAGTGCTTCAAGAGGCAGGAAATTTCGATTGAATGGAAATTTTTTATTATATAATGTGATTCTCGTCATATCATTTCATTTTTATTAAGGACGCTCGACAATGAAACTTTCACTTCTCGCCGCAGCTTTGATGGCAGCACTCGCTCTTTCCGCATGCAAAAGACCGGAACAGGCCTTGCCTGCAAATTCGACGTCGTATGGAACCCGGACTGAAGAAGGTACGACTCTGGATCAAGAGCGTGGCGCGGCTGCTGGCGACAAGAGTTCAGCAGCTCCGGCCGGCGACTCAACGGCTTCAGCCGCTGGCACAAATCCGGATGATGAATACTCCGGACAAGCTGTTCTCCCTGGGCATAAACTCGACGGGAATGGCAACCCCCTTCCCGAGGGACAAAGCGCAATACCGGAAGGACACTAAGTCTAGATGCCAGGCAAAAAAACCATCCCTTCGGATGGTTTTTTTTGTCCAAATATTTCGAGCTCCCCGAATGACAGGAGCAAGCGAACACACTCGCCTGATGACCTGTCCCACGCCGCTTATCAGCGACCCGAGCTTCCTTATTCTCCTTGTCTCTTGAAGCACAACGGCATTCCGATGTAGAATGTTGATTTCATAATCAACTATCAAGAGGGAATAAATGATAAGACTCTCGCTCCTGGCTGCCACAGTAGTACTGACAATGACCGCTTGCGGCAAGCCGAACCAGGCGCTCCCCGAGCAGGAAAAGGAAAACTACTCGAAAATCATGTCGCAAGGATCCTCAACTCCGGATCAGCCTGCTGTCGAATCCAGCATTTCTTCCGAAGTAAAGTAAAACGCTTTTAACGTAATAAACGAAGCCGTCCCGGGACGGCTTTTTGTTGTTTTATTGGTTTTGCTGTTCCTGTCAGAATAACTGGCGCCATTCAAAACCCTCGCTCTGCGTGGCTACGCCAATCCAGGCCGCTTCACAGTTTAAAGCATTGCTCAGCATTCCCTGCACAAGCGGAGGGGTATTGTTCTTCTGGCTCAGATGGGCTGCTATGACATGCTGCAGACGGTTGCAATTAAGTTTGGCGAGAAGACTTGCCGAAGCAGCATTCTCAAGATGACCGAAACGCCCTCCCACCCTCCGCTTCAGGCTTTCCGGATAATCGCTGTTTGCCAGCATCCGGGCATCATGGTTGCATTCCAGCACAAGAGCGTCACATTCATTCAGGACAGCTTCGATATGGGGAGTCGAGCAACCTGTATCAGTCAATACGCCCAGTCGCAGTGAACCGTTTCCAAACACGAATTGCGCAGGCTCCTCTGCATCATGCGGAACCGGGTAAGGCTCTACTTCGATGGCCCCGATGGAAAAACGCTGATAACCTTCTATGATATTGACTCCTGGCAGCTTCCCGAACGCTTTCCCCGCACTGCGCAACGTGCCATGCGTCAGCCAGACAGGAATACCGAACTTGCGGGCAAACCGGGCAACACCGCAAATATGATCACTATGCTCATGAGTTACGACAACGGCATCTATGGTGTCCGGTTCGAGCCCGAGCCGGGCGAGGCGAATAACGGTTTCCCGGAGCGTAAAGCCACAATCCAGTAACAACCGGGTGTTCCCCGCTTCGACTACCAGAGCGTTGCCCTGCGAACCACTTCCCAAACAGGCAAAGCGCATGCTCATGAACAAAACAAATTATGAGAGATAAAAGAGAGTGACAGGAAGCAACGGATATATATTTTACCCGTTCCAGGCCCCACAGTAATGCTCTCCGTCCTGATCCTGAATTTATACCCCTCTTCTTCTTTTCTCCTTACGCTCGGCTTGGGGTAGCGCCCGACTAGCGACATGGTGGCGCTCGATGAGACGTCAAGGAATCCCTGAACACCCTTGGGGGCGGTGACGGGAAAATCTGCCAGGCTCAATCTCAAGAACTACAGGCAGATTCGCCAGTATTGGGCCGGCATGGAGTGGGTTTAAGCCGCCGATTTCCGCTCAATAGCAATTGGGATATTTCGTTTGCAGGGAGCGGAGGTGACAAGTAGAAACCCTGTACTTCGTCGCACCCTCTTCCTTTCAGAAAATCAAATTGTTCGGCAGTTTCCACACCCTCCGCTACCACTCTCACATGAAGGCTGTGGGCCATGTCGATGATTGCAGTCGTAATGGCGGCATCGGCGGAATTTGTGGTGATCTCCTGGATAAAAGAACGGTCGATCTTCAGCACATCTATTGGAAACCGTTTTACGTATGCCAGGCTTGAATAACCGGTTCCGAAGTCATCGATCGAGATCTGGATTCCGAGTGCCTTCAATCTCTGTAGGATACTTACTGTCTTCTTTGCATGCATCATCAAAGAGCTTTCCGTCAGCTCCAGTTCCAGCAGATCGGAATCGATGCTGTTTTCCCGCAATGCTCTTTCCGTCTGCAATTCGAATTCGAGGAGTGCGGGTTGGATGCCGTTCGCCTGAGTTGCCCGAATGACATCCTGGTTCAAGGTGCTCCGCGAAAACTGCCTTCCCGAGACATTGACTGAAACCGGGATTTCTCCTATCCCCGCATGACGCCACTCCGCAATCTGTCTGCATACGCTCTCGATAACCCAGGCGCCCACTCGGGTTATCAATCCAGTCTGTTCGAGTGCCGGAATGAATTCCAGCGGCTCCACCACGCCATGTTCGGGCCGCTTCCATCTCAGGAGCGCTTCCATGCCGGTGACCCATCCGTTGGAGAGATCCACTTTCGGCTGATAATGCAAGACAAACTCCTCCCGATCGAGCGCCTTCCGCAAAGCATTTTCCTGGTCGAGCTTCTCGATTGCCCGAATATTCATTTCCGGCGTAAAGAAGCGATAGGTATCCCTGCCTGCCGTCTTGGACTGATACATCGCAGTATCCCCATTTTTTACGAGCGTATCGGCATCGATTGAATCTATCGGGTACACACTGATTCCGATACTCGCTGTTACCGTGACCTGATGTCCCTGCAAATCGAAGGGTTGACGCAACGCTTCCCTGATCTTGCTTGCCACCAGGCCCGCATTTCCCAAATCGTCAGCACTGACAAGAATGCAACCAAATTCATCTCCTCCGATGCGCGCGACGATATCGGTTACACGCAGGCATTCCAGCAAACGAAGACTGAACTCACGCAGCAGTTCATCTCCCAGTGCGAAACCCAGCGTATCATTTATATTTTTGAAGTTATCGATATCGAGAAACAATACCGAAACGATCCGATGATTCATTTCAGATTGTTTGATTACCTTGCGCAGTGACTCATAAAACAGGATACGGTTGGGAAGATGCGTGAGCGCGTCATAACGGGATACCTGCAGCAACTGCTGGTCGGCCTGCTTGCGCTGGGTGATGTCATCCATTACCCCTACGATTCGATGCACGCCGGCTGAATCCTTGATAGGGAAAGTGCGCGAATGAACCCAGCGTATCGACATATCCGGTAATAGCAACCGGTAATCATGGTCCACTCCCCCCCGTGGCAGATCTGCCGCTTCGCGCAGGACACGCTCCATGTCCTCGGGGTGCACGGCTTCGAAAATCTTTTCCAGCCTATCTCCCCGGCCAACCCGCTGCCCTGTCATTTTCTCCCACTCAGGGTTAATGTAGCGAAAGGTTTGGTCGTGAACATCCCAGATCCAGAACACCTGGGGAAGGTTACCCGCAAGCTGATCAAACAAATCCCCGGTTTCCCGGGGAAAAATTTTCTCCTCTGACACACCTTCACTGCGTACCGCAAATTTCTGCAGCTGTTTCTGCAACTGCCTGATCTCAAGCACGTCATGAATATGGGTCAGCATCTGCAGACGGTCAAAAGGTTTAGTAATAAAACCTTTGGCCCCTGCCCGCAAGGCTCTCTCCTTATGCTGCGGCTGGGCAGTGATTACCAGGACGGGAAGAGCCGTGCGCTCACCTTGAGATTGAACCTGTAACCCGCTTGATTCTATTTCTCTCAAGCATTCCATCACCTGAAATCCATCCATTCCCGGCATCATCAGATCGAGGAGGATGAGATCATACCGATTGGCGCGATGAAGATCGCATACTTCCCGGGGATTCATGGTGCAGGTGATTGAAGTATAACCTGCGCTCGAAAGCATGCCATGAAGGAGCTCGGCATTACCTTTCCGGTCGTCGACCACTAAAATCCGGGCATTAAGAATATCGGAAGAAGACGTCATCGAATTTTCCGTTTTAATACCTGTTTAACACTGGATCCGTCCAGGGCTAATAAATTTTTGTTCGATTCCCAATCCAATCCGCGCTTCACACCCAATCTGTTCCCTCACATATACTATCGCTGCTCCCATTCCAACCCGGATGAAAGCGGAAAGAATCTCATCCGCTTGCGTACCGATTGATTATCCGGATTTATCCCTTATTTAGATGGGGGTGAAGACGCCGCACTCTTCACCCCACCCTACAATATTCGTGGAACCTAAAAATACCGCAGCTTGCGCAATACACCAGAGCCGGTACGGAAACGTCGTACTTCAAAAACAAGCAGGATCCGCGCCATCCCCTTAGCCTCGCCTGAAGAGCCGTTCTTCCCAAACAACAGTAAAATCACTGTAAAATTTTCCGATATCCCCAAAGGCAAATGTACTATCATGCGAAACTCGCTGCTCGCCGCCCATAGCTGCTAATATACCAATTAAATATGACCCTGGAAATCAGGACTGAAAAATGCTGGATAACATGATGGCATTTCTGGCCCATTGGGGCGTTACATCGCTCTCGCTATGGGTAGCGAGCCTGATGTTTAATGGGATTTCATTCAGCAGTAAAAAATCACTGCTCATATCCGCTTTGCTGTTGGGCCTGGTCAATGCTGTCGTGAAGCCTGTCATTATCATTCTGACCATCCCGCTGACATTGATCACCTTCGGCTTTTTCCTGCTGGTTATCAATGCTCTTATGATGATGCTGGTATCGGCGCTCGTTCCGGGATTCAGGGTTTCTGGATTCTGGACTGCGTTCTTTGCGAGTATCGTGGTCACAATCGTCAGCCTATTCATCGGCACGATGGTATTTCAATCCGAAGAAAATTATTTCGAGATACCCACTCAGCAAAAAGGTGTGATGATCTGAAAGCAATAAACCAATTTTGGTTCGATACAGGTTTAATAAACAATTATTGAACTGAAGCGTTTTTCAGAGCTGCCGCATTCTCAAATGGCACTCAGGGAAGGCAGTCATTTCCATGGCCACGCAACGACCCGCAGTCAAGGATCAGCGGAGCTTCACAACGCCTTGAAAGAAACGTCGCGGAGTCCGGCACTTCGTACCTGTTTGACAAAACTGTCAGTTACAAAAACGGGTGACGCCCTCATCGGCAGCTTGAAGACTTCCGCCGTTCCGATCCTGCCTCTGTCGAAGACATAGCGTTCGATTGCCAGAATGCCGCCGTCGTCGAAGTACACGATGTGGGAGCGCTCATGATCAAGCGCGTCGAGCACAGTCGTTGCGTTGAAGAGCCAAACTTCTTCTCCTCGCACGGGCAGAAGCTGTCCATACTTCAGCAAGACGTGCCCTAGAGCCTCTACCGCAGGCTTCCTCAAAAACGGCACATGCTCGCCCAACCAAGGGAAGTCGGAATAGAACCTTCTCTCGTGATTGAACAGAAACCGTTCATACTTCAGCAAGATCACCGCCGGCTTTCGCAAAAATGGCACATGTTCATCAAGCCAGGGAAAGCTGGAACTAAATCTCTCCTCATGATTGATCTCGCGATTGACCCTCATGACAGGTGGATCCCAGTTCGAGATAACCTTCCCATTCATCGCGAAGAACAGTTCGAAATGGTCTTCGTCGACCGGGAATATCCATTCCTGGCCCAGCCCCACCTCGAATGTGTAAACCGTAAATGTCATCGCGGCGCAAGAAAAGCGCAGAGGTGACAACGGGGATGATTCTTGCCATTTTGTTCCATCAATACCTCACCTCGAATGTCGAGCTTCCTTCGGTCGTGTCTTGCGGTGACCGTAGGGGGAATAGTAAGAATGTTGACATGCTCCAGCCGGCATAGATTTTACTCAATGATTAGCTATTGTATTCTCCCTATTTCCCCACTTTGACCTCCGATTGTAGTAATAGTCCAACCCTCCGGGAGGCCTCTTCCGGTAGTAGATCTGGCCCCGGCTGAGTTGCGCGTATTCTTCAGCTGGTATGGCCAGTGTGGCGTCCCGGTTCTCAGAAGAATGATGTAGTAGGTTTACCCCCTTCGCCACAGATCGAGAACTTATCCGACGGCGTTTTCCTCTTCACCTGCTCGTCGGTGATTTTGACGATAGCATCCATCAACCTCATTGATCCAGGAAAACGAAGACTGGTGTTCTTAGACTGCCCCTTACTGAAGACTTGTTCCTAAGAAATCCTCTCGGCTGTCTCATGAGCTAGCTCTCATGCCCTTAAAAATACCGTAATAAACCCGCAGTAAGATGTGCGAACCAAATCCGCCCGGGAGTAAACAGATGTTTAAATACGCTGTGTATATAAGGACCAAAGAGGGCTATATCGAGCGCATGAATAACGTTATTTCTAATCTGGCCTGCGATCCGAAAGAAACTTATGGTTCTTTAGCTCCCTATGTGTACGAAGAAGAGCTCGTGGGTTTTCCTGAATCGGTAGTGCACTGGGAAAAAAGTACGGGGCCCAGCGTAGGTCTGGCTCCCATTAATCCTTCTTCTCCCTCTGCTGATCGCAACCCCCTGCGTTATCGGGGGGATAGGCCCTGAGGTGCCGGCCCACCGGTTTCCCCAAGCGGGTCGTCAAGTCTATTTCCGTGGAATGTTCGGTACGATACCGAACATATTCCTCCCCTTAAAGATTGTAAAAATCCAACCGGCCCTGAAATGGGAGCTTTTTTAGCTGATATGTTTTCTCACCTCTGAAGAAACGTTATGAAGAAACGAAGATACACCGACCTGTATGGTTATACATCGGATGAGTTTGATCGCTGGCTGGAAAGAGGCATTAATAAAAAGCTTCGCTCTGCCGGAAAATCCAGATCAGAGTTAGACATGTCCACTATTTTTGCGGCTTATGAAGATGAAAGCCGCAAACTTCCGCGTCGCAGGCGCCGCGAAATGCGCACTGCCACCTGATCTCTGGCTTTTCAAGATACCTTCTAACACAGCGCGGGTTTTTTGAGGGGATTTCAAGGCGTTGAAAGTTTATACCCTGTCCTTTCATGAAGACCAGGCGCTGAGGAAGTGCGTGCCACTCTCGATTCGGCGAAGTTAGGGGTAATGCTGTCGGATATGACCGTTATGATTCTGCGGAACAGGAGCCAGTCGACGCGGATCAGCTCGCGTACTTATTCGCTCACGCTGCATAGGGACCTTTGTAATCTGCGCATTCCACGAATTTCTTTGGGCTTTTTTCAATCCTGCAGCAGAAAGCGGAGATTACCTCGCATTCATAAAAAAGAAACATGCCTGCTACTAGAATAGGTGCGTAACACCTGCTTTACTCTTTCGTCAAAAGCATTTTTCTTTGGAGACCCTCTTGGCAAGCCTGCCCCTATATTCGTAGCCCAGGGGGACAATTGAGCGCGTTGCACATGTAACCTCTCTTTTGACGGGCGTGTTTCCGGATTTCCGCTTACTTTTTTGAGGAGGTAAAAATGGCAACCGGCACAGTAAAATGGTTCAATGGAACAAAAGGCTTTGGTTTTATTACCCCTGATGAGGGCAATGAGGATTTATTCGCTCACTTCTCCGCAATCAATATTTTTGGAAACACCGGCGGATTCAAAACGCTTCAGGAAGGTCAAAAAGTAACGTTTGAGATTACGAACGGCCCGAAGGGCAAACAGGCATCAAACATTCAATCCGCTTAAAGATTTTATGCCAGGGACAAACGCATCCTCTGTAGTCATTGCAGAATTACTTAATTCAAACAAGAGCGGAAAAAAGCCATAGTCAGTAATATTTCGGGTTCCGAAGTTGTTTAACCTTACCATTCTCCATTACCCACCGCATCTTCCATACTCCAGTATGGATTACCCATGATCCCGACGAAAATCGACAGTATCTGGTAATTCGACGAACCGTGGTTTACCAGCTACATCACTTCTATGCTGCAACAAATCTGAGCAACCCCAGTAGATCTATCCCAAATATAGACTTACCGAACTTATCCACAGCGCTATCCCCGATCTATCCCCGGCAACAGGGGAAAACCTCATGGGATTAACCGGACGTGGATGCAAGTCAGCGCTTCTACATCAATTTGCAAACATTTTACTGAACTATGTTGATAACCGAGCAGATCAGCCTGAAAGACGCGTGGTATTAAATAGACTTGGCTATCGCAACCAGCCAATTAATGGGTGGCCATTACACATAGGAGCAAAAAATGATTGTGACCAGCAAGATTCTTATCATCGTTACCAACTCTGACCTGTTTGAAAAGGTGGGATACAGAACGGGACTGTGGCTTAGCGAACTCGTCGAATTTTGGGATATTGCTGAAGAAGCAGGCTATAAGATGGATATTGCCAGTCCGTCGGGTGGCAAAACTCCCCTTGATCCCGAAAGCCTGCTCATCACGGAAATGGGTGACGCCATCGGCCTCAGGGGGAGTCTTTCCAGGCGCTACGAAGATAAGGGCTTCATGAGTCGGCTGGACAACACGTTGAAAGTATCCGACGCGGATCCGGCCGGGTACGATGCCATCTATATGACGGGGGGGCACGGGGTCATGTTCGACTTTCCAAAAAGCGCATCATTGGCGGAATTGACCGCCGGATTCTATGAAGCCGGCAAGATTGTTTCGGCCGCGTGCCATGGACCTTGCGGGCTGCTGGAAGTGAAACTGAGCGACGGGACATATCTTATTAATGGTAAGCAGATAACGGGTTTTTCGTGGAAGGAAGAGAAATTGGCAAACCGCGATGAGGCGGTTCCGTTCAACCTGGAGGAAGAACTACAAAAGCGAGGGGGGCGATACAGCAAGGCAATGATGCCGTTTGGCTCCCATGTGGTGGAGGATGGCCTCCTGATTACGGCCCAGAATCCAAAAAGTACCAAAAATCTGGGCCAGGCCGTGATCAAGAAGCTCAAGGAACTCAAAGAAATAGATTCCTTGCCAAAGGAAATGTTTTTATGAACGATGATACATCGTCTACAGAAGTTGCCGATCTGGATGAAAAATGCAACAACGGCAAGCGCCGTAGGGTGCAGTGCCGCTAGATTACAGAGTAGCGAGCGCCGGGGCCTTGGATTGTGGCTCCAATCCAAGATGTTCGAGGATCCTCTCGATCACCCCCAGGAGCGCCGCAATGATCTGCAACTACCCACACCGCAGCTCGGACAGCGCTGCATGTCGATGCCGAAGACTCGCTTGAACAACCTCACCCCGCTGATGCAGTGGTTTTTGGGTGGATGTTGAAGGCCGTTCCCCATGGCAGACTCACCCCGCTCCGCTAAGGGATGAGCTAAGCTCGAGTTTCGCGATCACTGCTACTCAGCCTACCGGCAATGCCCCACAACCTTCCGTTGCAACAGCTCAGCTTAAAATCCGGCAGGCAAAAAGTATATGAGCCGATCAGTCTAGTTTGTGCCACTCCACCGCACTGGTCTTTCCACATACCAGTATGACTAAGGTTCTGCGGAATAGGTGCCAAACGGCTGTTTGCGTTCAGGCGATGCTTGGCAGCTGCGTGTTGTTGTTTTAAGCCGTCAAGGATGGTGGGGTACTTTATCCGCATCTTGACGATTCTGCTCCCAGGATTTCCGCTTGGGCCAGGCAGGGGCACAAGGCATAATGGTAATGCCTTGGGTATGCCCCTCAGCAGAGCTTCGCGGAACGCACTTCTATTAGGAGCTCATCCCGATTCTTGCAATATCCAGCAAGGACGACAAATCCCTGGCATCATGGTTCTGATCGTAAGGCAATATACCCAGCAGTGGACAGTCAAGCCGCTGCTCCAGGGCCAGTACGTTCTCCTTGAAAACCGCCATTTCCGGATCGATCCGGTTTGCCACCCATCCCGCCAGCGGAATTTGGGCTGCTCGAACGGCATGGGCCGTCAACAGTGCGTGGTTGATACAGCCGAGCCGCATCCCCACCACCAGCAGGACCGCTAGACCCAAAGCCTGCACCAGGGCTACGCTGTCCTCATGATCGTTCAAGGGGACGAGAAATCCTCCTGCTCCTTCCACGATCACAATATCCGCTTTTTTTTTCAGCTCAAGGTGTGCCTGGCGAATGACTTCGAGATCGATTTCAATGCCTGCCCTGTCTGCAGCAATGTGCGGAGCAATTGGAGGAACCAGCGCATAAGGATTGATATGCTCGCGTTGCACGGAAATGTTGCTTGCAGCAGCCAGTAATTCGACATCAGGCCACATCCCGTTTTCGCATCCGGCTGCGACAGGCTTCATGCCCACCACAGTTTTTCCGGTGGCAGCAAAGGCATGCAGCAGGGCGCAGGTCACGCGCGTTTTACCCACGCCGGTATCTGTCCCGGTGACGAAATACCCCTTTCCCATTCCCATATCCTTATTCCAGGCCGATGTGGCGGCGTGTTTCCGGTGTAAGAATGGATGTTCGGGGCGCCGGTTTCCAGGCATGGCCATACACCACTTCAAAAGTCGCTGGCAATTTTCCCCCTGTACGCAGCGTCTCGTAATGGCCGATAGCTTTTTGCCACGCATTTTTTCCCGTCAACCCGCGATGCCGCGCCCCGGTGGCATTATGGGCGCCGATGGCTTTGAGATCGCGCATGACGCTGATAACTTCGTCATAAGTCAGGGTAATATATTCCATATCCATGACCGGGGTGGCAAAGCCGCTATGCACCAGCATGTCGCCTATGTCGTGCATGTCCGCAAAGCGATTGACATGACTGTAATCATCCGCATGGCGAAAAGCCTGGCGCAATTCTTTCAGAGTATCCGGCCCGAAAGTGCTGAACATGAACAAACCACCATTTTTCAGGATACGCCGCATCTCATCAAAGGTTTTTTTGAGATCATTACACCATTGCAGCGCCAGATTGGACCAGACAAGGCCGGCACAGGAATCTTCCAACGGTAATTGCTCAATATCCCCTGCAACATAACGGACCCGGCTTGTACGCTGATTGCGGCCCACCCCGAACAACTGTCGCCAGCGCGGAATCATGGAATTCATCCGCTGCCGGGCTTGGTGATGCATGCCGGTCGCAATATCGATGGCGAGCATGGAGGCGTCGGGGTAGCGTTCAAGCAGCTTGCACGTGCCATAGCCGGTGCCGCTTCCGGCATCGAGAACAACATCGGGCATATATTTGATGTATTCAAGGCGGGACAGCATCCGGTCGCATACTTCACGCTGAAGGACCGCAGCCTGATCATATAAAGGCGCAGCCCGTTCAAACGCCTTTCGCACCCGGCGCTTATCGATGAAGTGATCGTAATTCACTACAGACTCATTTCCACTCATTTGAACTCATCTGGCGAAGCGAACGATATTCGCAATGAATTTATCAGGATAGGACAAGAAAGGCACATGACTGCAATTCGGTAGCATGGCCAGCTCGACATCCTGAAATTGCTGCTTCATCCATGCCGCTGCCTCGGGATGGGCAATGACATCGTTCTCGCCGTGTATCAGCAAAGTGGGTTGAACGATGTTTCGCAGCTTTCCGCGAAGGTCGTTCGCAAGCACGATCTGTAACCCCGCTTCCAATGCTTCAGGCTCCGGCGCACTGCGCTCGAACAAAAGTCTCCGCATCTCGGGCAATACCTTCCCGGCATCCCCTCCCCCACTCACCTGCAGGGTAAGAAACCGCTTCATGGTGGTACTGAAGTCCCGCCTGAGATTTTCCGCAAACGCCTTCAATGTCAATTCCTCCATCCCCCATTGCCAGTCCTCGCGTTTGACGAAGCTGGGCGTGGTGGAAGTCAAAATGATTTTCTCCACGCGCGCCGGCTCGCGCAAGGCGAGTTCGATTGCGAGCTGTCCCCCCAGCGACCATCCACAAATTACACAATCGGGAGGCAGAACCTCCACCACCCTCTCGACCATATCCTCGCTGACACCATTTTTCTCTCCCCTTTTGTAAGGTAAGGCTCCCCGGCTGAATCCATGACCCGGCAAATCGACGAGATGCAAGCGGAAATGCTGGGCCAGTGATCGCCGGGTGCTACCCCACATTCCGCTATGCATGGCCCACCCATGCAGCAGAACGAGATCGGGACCTTCACCCAAGGATTCGACGTAAAGGCTTACCTGGCCCATCGAGCATTCCACATTGTATCCGCGAGGTCGCCCTTACAAGGCGAATGTCATATCCGGCGTAAAGGTGCCCAGTCATTCCATAGTCATTCCATATCCCGGTCGATTTCCCGCAGTGCCGCTCCCAGTTCCATAACATCCTCGATATCATGGGAACTGGATAACGAGATACGCAGGCGCGCTGTCCCCTCGGGCACGGTAGGCGGTCGAATGGCGGTTACCAGAATGCCTTTCTGGCGCAATGCTTCGCTGACCTGCAGAGCTTCGGCATTCTCTCCCATGACCAGCGGCTGGATGGGAGTATCCGAAGGCAGCAGTTGCCACCGCAGCGGATGACACTCCTGCTTGAGCAGCTTGGTGAGTTGCGCCAGTTTTTCACGTCGCCCTGCACCGCCTGCAATCAGCTCCAGGCTTTTCAGCAAGGCATGAGACAGGAAGGGTGGAGTCGCAGTAGTATAGATGTAGCTTCGCGCGCACTGGATGAGCGTTTCGATGATTTCTTCCTGAGCAGCTACGAATGCCCCAAATACACCCGCCGCTTTGCCGAGTGTCCCCATGTAGATAATGCGCGGCGAACTGATATTGAAGTGCGCCAGACTCCCCCTCCCCTGATTGCCCAATACTCCGAATCCGTGCGCATCGTCGAGCAGCAACCAGGCGTCGTATCTTTCACACAACTCCAGCAACTCTGGAAGCGGTGCGATATCTCCATCCATGCTGAATACCGCATCCGATATCACGAGTTTGCGTCTGGCTGGAGATGCGGCAAGCTGCCGCTCCAGGGTCGCCAGATCCAGATGGGGATAACGACTCAACCTCGCGCGCGATAGAAGCGCTGCATCGTTGAGGGAGGCATGATTGAGTTTGTCCCCGAATACGGCATCACCCCGGCCGGTCAACGCTGTTACTACGCCTGCGTTTGCCATGTATCCTGTGGAAAATAGCAATGCCCGGGGGAATCGGGTAAAGGATGCCAGCGCTTCCTCCAGCAGATGGTGTGCCCGCGAATGTCCGCTGACGAGATGCGACGTACCCGCTCCCACGCCGTACTGCGTCGCGCCTTCGCAAAGCGCTGCAATCAGTTCGGGATGATTGGCAAGACCGAGATAATCATTACTGCAAAATGCCAAGTATTCACGACCGCTTACCGTTATCCGAGGGGCCTGAGGACTCTCAAGTGTCAGGCGATACCGATACAAGCTCCGGTTTCCACGGCTGCGCAGGTATTCGCGCAGCCCTTCATCCGTTTGATGAATTGAATCCAAGTCGTTGAGCATACGAGCAGAGGTTGCCCGATAAGATCATTTGCCGCAGGGTAGTGGAAAATAAAGAAGATCGAGGTGAAAAGCTGCTATATGGAATGCAGCCCCAGCCTGTCAAATAACGCTTTATCCCGTTCGGCTTCAGGATTGCCGGTAGTAAGCAGCTTATCGCCGTAAAAAATGGAATTGGCGCCAGCGAGAAAACACAGTGCCTGCACTGCATCCGGCATTTCTCTCCTGCCGGCTGATAACCTTACCATTGCCTTCGGCATGGTAATGCGCGCAGCCGCAATCGTGCGCACGAATTCCAGAGGATCCAGCGCCTCTGTCCCGTGAAGCGGCGTGCCTTCGACCTGCACCAGATGGTTGATGGGAACGGACTCGGGATAAGGATCGAGATTAGCCAACTGGGCGATGAGTCCAGCCCGGGCGCGACGCGATTCGCCCATGCCCACAATGCCTCCACAGCACACATTGATACCCGCATGACGAACCTTTTGCAAGGTGTCGAGCCGATCCTCGTAATCGCGGGTTGTAATGATCTCCCCGTAAAATTCGGGTGACGTATCGAGGTTATGGTTGTAATAGTCGAGACCCGCCTCTTGGAGCTGTTCCGCCTGTCCCGGCTTCAACATGCCCAACGTCGTGCACGCTTCAAGCCCCAACGCTTTTACAGCCCTCACCATTTCCACCACGCTTTTCATATCCCGCTCCTTGGGACCGCGCCACGCTGCGCCCATGCAAAACCGCGTGGCCCCCTGCGCTTTGGCGGCTGCCGCTGCTGCTATCACGTCTTCAACCGTGAGCATGTCCTGATTTTCCACATTCGTATGATAGCGCGCCGCCTGCGGACAATATCCGCAATCCTCAGGACACCCCCCGGTCTTGACGGAAATCAGTGTGGAAAGTTGCACTCCGTTGGGATCGTGATATTGACGATGAACCAGTTGCGCCCGATGAATCAGATCGCTGAACGGCAGATCGAGCAACGCTTCGACGCGGCGAACGTCCCACCGCCGAAAATCAGCACTGATGCCGGAAAGTTTGTCAGCGAAACTGTCGACTGCTCCGCCCGAAGACGTTTCAATGTTGACGATACCGGAAGCTGATTGGCTCATATCCTACCCTTCAATGTTTGACAATCGATTTGTCTGAACCCTGTTCACGATAAACGAAATGAAAGCCAAATGGCTCTCATTTTCCCGCCTCGTCTTTAGTAGCGAATGGCATAATCACAAATTGCGCCGTTGTTGTCAATTTTTTGCTCGATTTTTTTGAACTATCGCTTAAAAATAGTGCAGTTGTTATTCGGGAGAAATTGCTTCCTCTGTGGAAGCGCCGCTACTGAAGACCTTTGCACGCCTTGCCGGGACAGCCTGCCTCATATTTCAGGCCCTCACTGCCCGGTTTGCGCGTTACCCATGGAGGAAGCCCGTGTCTGCGGTGCCTGCCTTGCTCATCCCCCGGCCTTTGATCTTACGCTCGCCGCTGTAAATTATGCCTTTCCGATCGATGCGCTTCTCCACTCACTCAAATACCGGACTAATCTTGCCTTGGCACCGGTCCTGGCAGATTTGCTGCTGGCGCAGATCGACAAGGCTGTATTACCGGATTTCATCGTCCCGATGCCATTACACGCGGTAAGATTGCGGGAACGGGGTTTCAACCAGGCGATGGAGATAGGCCGGCAGATATCGAAAAAACTGGATGTTCCCCTGCTGCCCGCGCTATGTCGTCGCGTCAGGGATACGGCTTCCCAGACCCGGCTTCCGTGGAAGGAGCGAGAAAAAAATATTCGAAATGCGTTTGACTGCGAGGAGAACTTAGACGGAAAGCATATTGCAATCGTCGATGATGTAATGACCACGGGCGCAACGTTGAACGAGTTGGCCAGAGTACTGCGTAAATGCGGCGCCGTTCATATCAGCGCGTGGGTAGTCGCACGCACGCTTCCCGGCACTCCATAAAAACATTCCATAAAAACAACATGTAAGACAGAATCAATATGTTCGACGTAATTCTGTATCAACCCGAGATTCCACCCAATACCGGCAATATCATTCGCCTTTGCGCTAATACAGGCATCCGCTTACATCTGGTCAAGCCCCTCGGCTTTACCCTGGAAGACAAACTACTGCTTCGTGCCGGACTGGATTATCACGAGTTTGCCAGTATCACGGTGCATGCAGACTGGGTAGAATGTATGGACGAGCTCGGGGACAGGGACAGACGCTTTTTTGCAATTTCCACCAAGGGAAAACAACGCTATGACCTTGTTACCTATTCGCCTGGTGACGCCTTTCTTTTCGGCCCTGAAAGCCGCGGCCTGCCAACTGATCTACTGGAAAATTTCCCTGAGCAGCACCGCCTTCGCGTACCGATGGCAGCGGGAAGCCGCAGTCTCAATCTATCGAATGCCGTTGCGGTGATAGTCTATGAGGCATGGCGCCAGACGGGATTCGCATAGCGCCGGAGGAGTTGAATGTGTTGAGGTACTGTCTTCTCTATGTCTTTCGATCCGCTCAATAGATTTCCGATTTCGGTTCACGATTGAGCAACGCTTCTACTGCCTGCCCAGCCGGAACACCGTCATCCAGTATACTGCAAACCCCCTTTGTGATCGGCATTTCAATGCCCAGCAGGTGACTTAATCGCAATACCTCCCGGGCGGTGTGGACACCTTCGGCGATATGCCCCAGTTCCTGCAGAATGTCGGGGAGGGAGCGACCCGCCGCGAGTGCCAGCCCAACCCGGCGATTGCGCGACAAATCCCCAGTGCAGGTCAATATCAGATCACCCACCCCGGTCAAACCCAGGAAGGTCTCCATGCGTCCCCCCAGTTTTAAACCCAATCGGGTAATTTCCGCAAGGCCACGGGTGATCAAGGCCGCCCGGGCGTTGGACCCGAATCCCATGCCGTCGCAAATGCCTGCGGCAATCGATATGACGTTCTTGACTGCGCCCCCCGTTTCCACACCCACTACATCGGTACAAGAATAAACCCGCAGCCGCGGAGCGTGCAGTTGCGCCGCTACCTCTCGTGCGAATTCCCCATCCCTGGAGGCAAGAGTCAAGGCCGCGGGCAAGCCTTGCGCGATTTCAAGCGCAAAACTGGGACCCGATAGAACGCCATATGGCGCGGCTCCGGCATACTCCTCCTCGGCCACCTGATGCGGCAGCTTTGCCGATTGCGATTCAAATCCCTTGCATCCCCAGATGACAGGGATCTTCTTCCCGCTTGCTGCAATTTCCCGCAAAGTTTCGCGCAAACCGGAAACCGGCACAACGATCAGGGCGAGTTCGGCGTCCTCGACAGCCTCTTCGAGCCCTGCGGTCAACCGCAATGATGCCGGTAAGGGAAAAGCGGAAAAATAGCGGCGATTGATACGCTGTGAAACGAGATCGGCCAGATGTTGGCGGCTGCGTGTCCATAATGTCACCTGATGGGAAGAGGCGGTGCTTGCACAAAGACTGAGAGCCAGCGCGGTGCCCCATGCGCCGGCTCCCATCACCGCTATTCTCATGAACCCCAGACCTGACTGGTCCTGACGTACCCGGTTTGACCGTCGCGATGCCGCACCCTCACCCATCCGTTGGCCGGGGGCTCAAGCCACTCCAGGATTACACCTTGCTGTACCTGGAACATCAGGGGCGAATTGATAGTTGCTACCTGATAGACATCCGCCAGCGGTGAGGTAACGAGGATATGGCGCTTCTCGCTCAGGGCTTTTTCTTCTACCCAGGCGAGCGCTCCTTCACTGTCGCGAACCTTTACCCATCCGTCGACTTTTACGATAGCCTCAACAGGCAGATTGCGGCTGGCCACATAGACCTTCCCCGCCTTGAGTGATGGGGCGTCATACATGATGACCCCATTGTCATTGATCGAATAAAACTCCAGCGCCGCAATGGCGAGCGATGGAAACATCGACACCGTCATTCCGAGGATGGCCAGTCCCCGGCTCAGCAAGGAGGATATTTTCAGCGATGAACCGCGCACACGCCTCATCTTTATTCTAATGCGTGATTTGCTGTGTCTCCGGAGTCTGCGGCGCCGCCGAATTCTCCGTCTGCTGCTTTCTCTGGTAGTAAAGTGCCTCGAAATTCACCGGATTCAAAATGACCGGATGAAATCCCGCGCGCGTTACAGTATCCGAAACTGCCTCGCGCAGATAGGGGAAGAGAATATTTGGGCATGCAATACCGAGCACAAGCTCCATTTCAGCTTCCGGAACATGACGAATCTGAAAAACACCTCCTTGCTGTATCTCCACCAGAAACATCGTCTTGTCCTTGATTTTTGCGGTGACGGTCGTTGTCAGCACGACCTCATACAAGGTTTCATCGATGCGCTCGCTCTTGCTGTGCAGTTGGATGTTCACTTCAGGTGTCTCGCGCTCCAGGTATATTCTGGGCGCGTTTGGTATTTCAACAGAAAGGTCTTTGACATAGACCTTTTCGATGCTGAAAACCGGTTGCTGCTGCTCATCGCTCATGTCGGGTTCCAAAGAATGATAAAACTATGAACCAGGTGAACATTAATCCGAAATCATCATCCCCGGAAATAAAATTGTTCACAAAAGGTATTCCCATCTGCTCAAATCTGCTGCGACCCCCCTCGCCGCCTCACCCTTTTCGAGAGGCAGCTCATATTGCGAGGAGCTTTGCCAGCCCTTCATTGCGGTCGAGCCTCGCCAGATCGTCGTAACCGCCTACATGCGTATCGCCAATGTAGATCTGTGGAACCGTGCGACGTCCGGTTTTCTCCATCATCTCCGCCCGGCGTGCGGGTTCAAGATCCACCCGTATTTTTTCTATTTCCTCCACGCCCCTGGCTCGCAGCAACCGTTCCGCCATGACACAATACGGGCAGAAACCGGTGGAATACATCAATACCTTTGCAGATCCCTCGCTCATTTTTTTATTACCGGCAAATTGGCCTGCTGCCAGGAATCAAAACCACCTGCAAGGTTGTGCACGTGCTGGAAACCCTGGTTCCTCAGAAGGGAACCCGCCTTCCCGCTGGTATTGGCTCCACTGCGATGGATCAATATCACCGGCTTGTCCTTGAATTTATCCAACTCCTGCAACCGCTGTTCGAGCTTGTCGGCTGGAATATGCTTTGAATTGGGAACATGCCCCGACGCATATTCGCTCCCTTCGCGTACATCCAGCACCAGCGCCTCCTTGTAATTGATGAGCTGTACCGCTGCCATCGTATCCACTTCCTTGCCACGCCGCGAAATCACCGGCCATAACAGCAGGATACCGCTCGCCACAGCAGCAACAATCAGGGCAATGTTATTCTGCACGAATGATGACACACCGAATGATGACACACCAAATCTCCTAAAAATACCTTCTTTAGTCTCTTGTTTCCTTGACTTTCGTATCCAACTATTCTATCAGAGACAGAAGGCGTACGGAATTCTCCCGCTCCGTTCCTTTTTTCAGTCTTTGTTCGCGTTTGCGCCCCCCCGCGGAACAGGTGTGGAAGAATCCTGGTCCAGCGGAGATGCGGGCGAGTCGTCCTGTAGAGGTGACAGTTGGCCAGGCTGCTGCGGTAGTATCGAAAATACGGTAAAATTTAAAGTTTTCCCGTCGCGGAAAATCTTATCTACCCAAGAACATGAAAAAACTCGTTCTCCTGCGACATGGAGAAAGTACCTGGAACAAGGAGAATCGCTTTACGGGCTGGACAGACGTGGACTTAACTCCAAAAGGAGCGGAGGAGGCCCACAATTCCGGACGCCTGCTGCGGGAAGCCGGATTCACCTTCGATATCGCCTATACTTCGGTACTGAAGCGCGCCATTCGCACATTATGGATCGTGCTGGATGAAATGGATCAGATGTGGATTCCCGTCGAATCATCGTGGCGGCTGAATGAGCGTCATTATGGGGCGCTGCAAGGCCTGAACAAACTTGAAACTGCAGTTGCATATGGTGAAGAGCAGGTATTGATCTGGCGGCGAAGTTACGATATTCGCCCCCCCGCCCTCACTCCCGATGATCCCCGGTACCCGGGATGCGACCCTCGCTACCGGAACTTGCCAAAGCAGGATATTCCCCTTACCGAGTGCCTGCAGGATACCGTGTCACGGTTTCTGCCCTATTGGCGTGAAAGCATTGCTCCCCAGGTCAAAAGTGACAAAAGCGTGCTCATCACCGCGCATGGAAATTCGCTCCGGGCCCTCGTCATGTATCTTGACAACCTTTCCGAAGGGGAAATCATGGAGCTCAATATTCCGACCGGCATTCCGCTCGTATATGAGCTTGACGACGGCCTGAAACCAATCCGCAGCTATTATCTCGGAGACCAGGCAAAAATCGAGCAGGCCATGCAGGTCGTCGCGAATCAGGGAAAAATTCTGCCCAACCTTTAACTTTTGGTTTAATCTCTGTTTTTCCTATTGCCGTACTTGCCGTGCCTGTTCTTTATACGCATACTCTCTGACTTCTGGTCCGGCTGCCTTTTCCTTCTCATCCCACTGCTTGATGGCGTAGGATCTGCTCACGCTCGATACGTTTGAAAATTTCAGCCTCAATCCGTATTCATCTCTGGCTCAAGGTCTGCCGTACGTTTATCCCTGCGTGTGCGCTCTTACTCTTGATGTGGCAAGCACCTGTGACCGCAGAGCCATCCGATAGTGAAGAGTTGAAACAACTGAGAAACAAGATCGAGACGCTGGAAAAGGAACTCACGGATACGGAGGGATACAGATCCGAAGCGGCGGGAGCGCTGCGCGAATCGGAAAAAGCGATCGATGTCGCTAACCGGAGGCTTGCGGAACTCGCCAAGCAGCGGCGTGCCGCGAACAGCAAGCTTGGTCAACTGAAAGCGCAGTCGGCCCAGATCAAGAAGGAAATAGCTGCGCAGCAACTGCAGTTGAGGAACCTGCTTTACGGGCTCTATATCGCCGGAGGCGGACGAAAAGAGTACTTGAGTCTCTTGTTGAGCCAGCGGAATCCTAATGAAATAGCCCGCAATCTCCACTATTACGAATATTTCTCACGCGCTCGCAAGGAAGGTATCGATGGCCTGCGTGCGAATCTTGAGAAGCTCAATACGCTCAGCCTCGCCAGCCGGGAAAAAAGCGCGGAGATCTCGGGTGTGCATGCACGCCACGCTGAGCAGAAAATACAGCTCGAACAACAAAAAGACAGCCATGCGAAGCTTCTGGCAGAAATATCACTGCAAGCCGAAGAGCAGCGGCGCGAAATCAACCGCCTCAGGCGTAATGAAGACCGCCTCACCAGGCTGGTGGAAAAACTTACCAGGATGCTTGCGAAGAAAAAGAAATTCGAATCATCTGAAAAACCTTCCGAGCCAGGCGCACCCCCTACTCCTGCCAGCAACAGCGGTTCCCCCGATTTATCTGAGAATGCGACGCCATTCACGAATGGAACGTCCTTCTCCTCCCTTCGCGGCCACCTGAATTCACCGGTGCGCGGGGAACTTGCAAACCGCTTCGGCAGTCCACGTGCAGATGGTGGCGTTACCTGGAAAGGGTTGTTCATCCGCGCCGCTGGCGGCGAGAGTGTGAAGGCGATTGCAAATGGACGCGTCGTATTCGCCGACTGGCTCAGAGGGTTCGGCAACCTGATGATTCTGGACCACGGCGACAACTATATGAGTCTTTATGGAAATAATGAAGCAGTCCATAAGCGGGTGGGAGACGTGATCAATGCCGGAGAGACGATAGCCACAGTAGGCAATAGCAGTGGAAATTCCGATACCGGCCTATACTTCGAATTGCGCCATCAGGGCAAACCGTTTGACCCTTTGAACTGGGTCAGAATAAAATGATCTAAGCAACAATTTGACTTGTTTGGAGAATATTTAATGGGCGACAAAATGCGGCAGTTCGGCCTCGTCATTTTCGGTGCAATCGCCGGCGTGATGCTGAGCCTCAATTTTTCTGCTGTTGCCAATAAGGAACCGCAGGGGGTCCTGCATCCCCTTCCGGTGGAGGAGCTTCGGGCCTTCACAGAAGTGTTCGGCCGGATAAAAAATGATTACGTCGAACCGGTAGAAGACAAAAAGCTCATCACTGAAGCCATCAATGGCATGCTGACAGGCCTCGATCCCCATTCCGCCTATCTGGATGCAGATGCTTTCAAGGAGCTGCAGATTGGCACTCAGGGTGAGTTCGGGGGCCTGGGCATCGAAGTGAGCATGGAAGACGGATTTGTCAAGGTCATTTCTCCTATCGAGGATACGCCCGCCTTCCGCGCCGGGATAAAACCCGGAGATCTTATCATCAAGCTGGACGATACCGCGGTCAAGGGGCTCTCGCTTACGGAGGCCATCAAGCGCATGCGCGGCAAGCCCGATACGCCTATTACCCTTACCGTCGTGCGCAAGGGCGAGGCCAAGCCGATTGTGTTCCCACTGGTTCGCGCCGTCATCAGGATACAAAGCGTGAAGTCGAAAATGATCGAGCCTGGCTACGGATATATTCGTATCACCCAGTTTCAGGAACAGACGGGGGAAAACCTGGCGAAGGCGATAGATAAGCTTTTCAAGGAAAGCGGTGGCTCGATGAAGGGACTGGTGCTGGACTTGCGTAATGACCCGGGGGGCCTGTTGAATGGAGCAGTGGCAGTATCTGCGGCCTTTTTACCGGAGGATTCTCTGGTTGTCTATACCGATGGCCGTAGCGAAGATGCGAAGATGAAACTCAAGGCCAGTCCCGAGTTCTATCTGCGCGATACGAAGAACGACTACGTCAAGCGGCTCCCAGCGGGTATCAAGACCGTACCGATGGTGACACTCGTAAATGGCGGCTCGGCTTCGGCTTCGGAAATCGTTGCCGGCGCGCTGCAGGATCATAAACGGTCGATCGTGATGGGAACGCAAACCTTCGGTAAAGGTTCGGTGCAAACCATTTTACCGCTGGGAAACAACACAGCTATCAAATTGACCACGGCACGGTACTATACGCCAAATGGACAATCCATCCAGGCCAAGGGAATCACGCCTGATGTCATGGATGAATTGGCAAAGGATGAAGTCGAGCGCCTGCGTGAAGCTGATCTCGATCGTCATCTATCCAATGGCAAGGCTGAGGACCAGAAACGGGAGACGGAGGCGAAGGGAGTGCCGGAAACAAAGGTCGCGCCAAAACCGGGAGTCAAGCCGGTCAAGTCCGAGAACGAGGAAGACAAGAACAAGAAGCGTGAGTCACCTGCTGAGTTCGGTTCCAGCGATGACCTGCTGCTGGTTCAGGCTATCAGCTATATCAAGGAAAACGCCAGCAAGCGCGCAACTGCAAAAGTAGAAAACTGAGGCAGCCCCGAACATCAGGCAGCGGAAGAATCGAGGCAAAATGCCATAATTCTTTCGCTGCCTGCATCCCTGCCAAATTCACAAATGTCGTGCATTAGTCGAGCACGCTTCGCTTAATATCCCCCTCGCTTGTTGCGTTCCCGCTTTTATCCTCATCCAGGGAAGTTCACATCGGTAGCCCATGCATTGGTTGCCACGCATCCGCGATGTTCCCTATGCCCTTCTTCTGAAAAAGGACGATGTCCGTATCACTCTCACTCGCGGACTGCAGCGAAACATTTTCCAAATGAATGACGATCAGTTGCTGCGTTACAGCCGTCACATCCTGTTGCCGGAGATAGGAATACAGGGGCAGGAAGCCTTGATCCGGTCGCATGTACTGGTAGTCGGGGCGGGAGGACTCGGCTCTCCTGCCAGCATGTACCTTGCCTCGAGCGGAGTCGGCACGCTCACTATCTGTGACAATGACAGGGTTGACCTGACCAACCTCCAGCGCCAGATCATTCACGGTACAGACGACATTGGCGCACCAAAAACACACTCTGCCAGAAAAACTCTTGCGAAAATCAACCCTGAAGTCGAAGTGATCGAACTCGACGAGCGTATGGATGAAAAAAGATTGCTGCAACTGGTCGGAGACGCCGACGTGGTCGTGGACGCAAGCGATAACTTTTCCACCCGTTATGCTATCAACCATTCTTGTGTCCTTCTCCGCAAGCCGCTCGTATCAGGTGCAGCCGTGCGTTTTGAGGGGCAAATCGCGGTATTCGATCTCAGGCACCCAGACAATCCATGCTATCACTGCTTGTTTCCAGCAGGCGGGGAAGATCAGGACATGCGCTGCGGGGTGATGGGCGTGCTTGCACCGCTGGTAGGAATCATTGGCTGCATGCAGGCTGCAGAAACACTAAAAATTCTCACCAACGCCGGCCAAACCTTGAACGGCCGCCTGCTTACGCTGGACGGTCTTGCCATGAAATGGAAATCATCCGAACTGAGAAAGGATCCAGGGTGCGAGGTTTGCGGAAACCCAGCGTAGCGCTTGCGTTCCGAGGGGGCCGAGGAACCCAGCGCATACCCCTCCCGGCGGTTTCACCAGGCACCCCTTTCGCACCGATTTAAACAGTGCTGTGGGGCTTCGGAAAAGGCAAGGTTTCCACCGAAGACACAGTCTTGAAAAGCCAAAGCGGCTTACTCACCTACAACTACAGTGTTTTGGTGCAATATATTGCGATGGCGTAATGAGGAAGCATTGCTCCTCGAAGAAAAGGCAGAAGAAGGATTGCAATCCTCCCAATACAGCATTGCTACGAAACCACCTGCCCGAAGGAATTGCTGGAAACTATTTCTCTAAACTGTGCTTCCCAATATTCCATCGGATCGCGTTTGAAACCGCTTTTGGCAAACTGGTGCCAACGGCCCACAACATAACATAGCAGCATATTTGCGTGAGCGGATACGTCCAGATCCTCTACTATTTCCCGCTGGCTTACTGCAAAACGTAATGCCTGCTTGAGCGTTGCCTCCAGACGGTCGTGCAGTTGGGTGACGCGATTTTGCAAACGCTCATTCTCGTTTATCAAAGCATCCCCAATCAACACTCTGGTCATTCCAGGATTTTTCTTTGCAAAACCAAGCAATAGAGCAAGAATGCCTTCGATCTGCCTGATGCCGCTTTTTTCTTCCGCTACCATCTTATTGATGAAAGTGAACAGGGTCTTTTCTATGAACTCGATCAAACTGTCAAACATTTGTGCTTTGCTGGCGAAATGACGGTAAAGCGCAGCCTCGGAAACATCCAGCTTAGCCGCCAGAGCCGCCGTGGTAATTTTACCTGCCCTAGGCTCTTCCAGCATCTCTGCCAGAACCTGCAGAATCTGATCTTTTCTTTCCCCAGGCCTGCCCGTCATTGATTCCTCGCTTCAATACCGAATTTCAAGCTCTGCCACCTATTATAACTACCGCGCGACATGGATGGGCTGCAGTGCGTGAGATGAGATTGTAAAAACGATATCTGATATCGCCGTCAAAGATCCACTCCTTCCCAGAAACGTCCGGCAACTCCCTCCTCAAAGGGAATCCATAAGGATCTGGACGAAATATTTGCCAGGGGTAACAGTTTGCCTCCCGGATTTGCCATGAAGCAGTAAATCAGTTCGCCTTTATGAGTGTTCCAACTCCCTCATCCGTCAGCACTTCGAGCAATAATCCGTGTTCGACGCGTCCATCGATGATGTGGCATGTTTTGACACCACTCTTGACTGCGTCCAGGGCAGAACTGATCTTGGGAATCATTCCCCCTGAAATGGTGCCATCGGCAATTAGCTCATCCACTTCCTGTGCAGTCAACCCTGTCAGTAAACTGCCATCCTTGTTCAGCACCCCCGGTGTGTTGGTAAGAAGTATCAGTTTTTCCGCGTTCAAAACCAGCGCCAGTCCCCCGGCGACTAGGTCAGCATTGATATTATAGGATTCGCCGCGGCTGCCCACCCCGACCGGGGCGATTACCGGGATGAAATCGCGGGTCTCGAGCAACTCGATCAGAGCGGGATCGATGCCCTCGATTTCTCCGACCTGGCCGAGATCAACCCATTCTTGCCCTCTCTCCTTGTCACGCACCAGCATTTTTTTTGCGCGGATAAAGCTGCCATCCTTGCCTGTCAGGCCGACTGCACGCCCCCCATGCTGATTGATGAGATTGACGATTTCCTTGTTGATCAGCCCCAGCACCATCTCGACGACATCCATGGTTTCGGCATCGGTAACACGCATGCCCTGAATGAAGGCACCCTGCTTGCCGACCCGCTTCAACATATCGTTGATCTGGGGACCTCCCCCGTGCACGATTACCGGGTTCATGCCAACCACTTTCAGCAGCGCTACGTCATGAGCGAAACACTTTTTGAGATTCTCTTCCGTCATGGCGTTGCCACCATACTTGATGACGATGGTTTTCCCGTGAAAGCGCTGGATATAAGGTAGTGCCTCAGCCAGAATTTTTGCTTTGTCTTGTGAAGAAGGTTGAGATGGCATGTCTTATTGAGGAAATTTTCTGCGCTATTTTACCTTGAGTAGCGCGCTGCCGGGTTTCAAAAATTCGATACTCTCGACGGCATTAACATGACATAGGAGGCTATCTCAGAGATTGCTTCCATCGCGATACAGCGAGCGGATTCAATTGGCAGGACCCAGATAAGGCCCTCGCCGATCTTGCCGGTACGGCCTTCACGCATGATAACGTCGGTAATGCTGTCGACCATGGTGATCAGCAACAAGGGTGCAAGGCATGACTTTTCCGGCGAAATCAGTGAGTGCGTGCCTCCCTCAGGGTGGGATTGTCGATGAGCGCAGGAGCGGAGAGTCCCTTTGCTTCAAGCACTGTCAAGCCGGGAAAGCCTGGAATAGCGCGCAATCCCCGCCGCAATTCATGCAGCCGCTCCGGGCAGCATATCGCACGAATTTCCTTCATCTTGATTCCTCCTCAGATTTCTACCGGCTTTTCGTCGAACCAGCGGTATAACGTCGGCAATACTACCAGTGTCAGCAGGGTTGAAGTGATCAATCCACCGATGACTACCACGGCGAGGGGACGCTGCACTTCCGAACCCGGACCGGTCGCGAAGAGAAACGGTATCAAGCCAAGCATCGCAACTGTTGCTGTCATCAAAACTGGGCGGAAGCGTTGCTCACAGCCCTTGATAACCGATTCCGCAACGCTTGCTCCCTGTTCGCGCAGTTTCCGGATATAGGAAATCAGCACGACCCCATTCAGCACTGCAATACCCCACAACGCGATAAAACCTACGGAGGCCGGCACTGAAAGATATTCGCCAGTGACAAAAAGTCCTATGACGCCGCCGATGGACGCAAATGGCAGCACGAGGATGATGAGTCCGGCGAGTTTGATCGAATTGAACAGCACAAACAGCAGGAAGAAAATCGCAGCGATGGTAAGCGGGACTATTATCGAAAGTGTTTCCATCGCGCGTTCCATGTTCTCGAACTGGCCACCCCAGACAAAGTAATAGCCTGTCGGCAGTTGCACTTCCTTCGCGATGCGCTGCTGCACTTCTTCAACAAAGCCTCCGAGATCGCGTTCATGCACATTAACCCCTACCACCACCCGCCGTTTCGCATATTCACGGGATACCTGTGCCGGCCCATCGACAATACGAATATCCGCAACGGCGCTTAGCGGTACCAGGATGCCTCCATTTGCCAAGGCGCCGTTCGCGCCACGTACGCCAGCCCGCCGCAGAAGAAGATCACGAATCGACTCCACGTCATCGCGAAACCGCTCCGGAAAGCGCAGAACAAGCGCTATGCGTCGTTCACGCTCGAATACGGTCGTCACCGCCTTTCCCCCGATGGCCGTCTGGATCAGTTCATTCACATCGGCAACATTGAGGCCGTGACGAGCGATCGCGTACCGGTCGATATCGATGGTCAGGGATTGCTGTCCCGATAAGCGCTCGATGCGAAGATCACGCGCACCCCGTACAGACTTCAGAATGCGTGCTACCTGTTCAGACAATTCGCGCAACTTTTCCAGATCATCGCCAAAAATTTTGAGGGCAACCTCCGAGCGTACACCGGTCACCATCTCGTCAACACGTTGTGCGATAGGTTGAGACAAGACGATGGATACACCGGGTAAGACCGTCAGAACCTTGCGAATGTCCTCCTCGACTTCCGCCTGGGTTCGCCCGGATTCCGGATCCAGTGCAGCAATGGGATCAGACTCGTTCTGCGAGGCGGGGTCAGCGGGAGACTCTCCCCGGCCAAGCTTAGATACAACGGTCTTGACACCCGGCACTGCCGCAATCAACGCCATTGCCTCCGATTCGATCTCGATAGCTTCATCCAGCGATATTGAGGGGACACGGATGATGACAGGCGTAATGGAACCCTCCTGCATGGTCGGGATGAAGGATTTACCGAGGAGCGGGAACAAAGAAAACGATAATGCGAGCAGGCCGATGGCAGTGAGGATCGTTATTTTCTCGTGCGCCAAGGCAGAATTCAGCAACCGATGATAGGCCTTCTTGAGGAAGGCTATGATCCGCGTGTCTTTATCGGCGCCACCCTTGAGAATGTAGGCACAGAGCACGGGTGAAAGCGTCAATGATACGATCAGCGATACAGCCAATGCAATGGCGATGGTGAGTGCAAGCGGACTGAACATCTTGCCCTCCATGCCCTGCAACGCCATAAGCGGAAGAAACACCAGAATGATGATGCAAATACCGAAAATCACCGGCGTTCCCACCTCGACGACGGCATCGAGGATGCTCTGCAGCTTCGACTCCCGGGTGCCGCTCGCATGGCCAAGGCGATGATAGACATTTTCCACCACTACCACGGTGGAATCGACCATCAAACCAATGGCGATGGCAAGCCCTCCGAGCGACATCAGGTTGGCGGAAATCTCCTGCTGGTTCATCACCATAAAGGTGATCAGCGGTGTGATGATCAGCGTCGCCACGACGATCAGACTGGAACGGACATCCCCCAGAAATATGAACAATACGACCACAACCAGAAAAATGCCTTCCATCAGCACTTTGCTGACCGTCCACAATGCAGCATCCACGAGGTCGGTACGATCATAGAATGGAACGATCTGGAGACCCCCCGGCAGCAGCTTGCGATCATTGATTTCGGCAACCTTTGCCTTTATCCGCCCGACAATTTCCTTCGCATTCCCACCCCGCAGCATCATCACAATAGCCGCGACGGACTCGGTATATCCGCCCTTGATGCTCGCGCCCTGCCGCACTTCCGCCCCGAATTTCACCTCGGCGACATCCCGTACGAACACGGGGACGCCGTCGACTTCTTTCAGAACAATGTTTCTGATGTCATCCAAAGACTGGATCAGTCCGACACCCCTGATCAGGTACTGCTCGGCATGCAGGGGCAATAGATTGCCGCTCGAGTTGGCGTTATTGCTCGCGATCGCCTGATCCACCTGCGCCAAGGTCAGATCGTAGTGACGCAGGCGATCAGGATTGACCAGCACATGATATTGCTTGACGTAACCCCCCTGCGAATTGATTTCGGCCACCCCCTGCACCGAACGCAACAACGGCCGTACTACCCAGTCCTGTATGGTGCGCCGCCGCGTCAGCTCCTCCACTGAAAGCGCTTTCTTGCCGTCATCGGGATGCTCCAGGGTATATTGATAGACTTCCCCCAGGCCGGTAGTGACAGGGCCAAGTACCGGGGTAATACCGGGAGGCATCTTGCTGGCAACCTCCAGCAACCGCTCCATTACCAGCTGGCGCGCAAAATAGACATCGGTCTGATCGGTGAAAACCAACGTGATGAGCGATATTCCGCTCTTGTTCAGAGAGCGCATTTCCACCAGGCCGGGCAATCCGGTCATTGCAATTTCCACCGGTACGGTGACAATACGCTCGATCTCTTCGGGGCTGCGGCCCGGCGCCTCGGTGGCGACCTGCACCTGCACGTTGGTCACGTCTGGAAAGGCATCTACCGACAGCTTGGTTGAGGCGTGCATGCCGGCAGCCACCAGCCCCAGCGCGATGACCACCACTATCAGGCGTTGCTTGAGCATCACGCGAACGATTGATGCCAGCATGGATTATTCCAGTTCGGCGAGCTTGCGCTCGTTTTCCAGGTGAAATGCGCCGTCGACCACGATGGTCTGGTCGATGGAAAGGCCTTTCAGCACAGGGCGCATATCCCCTACCTCTGCACCCAGTTCGACAGGAACGCGAAGGAACCGGTTGTCGCCCTGGGCAAGAAATACATAATCCTGATTGTTTTCGCGCACCACCGCTGTCTCCGGCACCACCAGACTTTCAACGGGGTTGTCCAGAATATGCATGCTCGCGAGCATGGCGGGCTTGAGCTTCCTCCGCGGGTTTTCTACAACGGTGCGCACCATCACAGTCCTCGTCAACGGATTCACGGTATCGGCGACGAAGATGATCAAACCGTCGAAGCTGATATTTCCCAGCGCCGGAACATGAATCTCCACGTGCTGGCCCACCTGCACATCGCGCGCAATCTGCTCCGGTACGTCACCCACGACCCAAACGGAAGAAAGATCGGCAACCTGAAACAACAGGTCGGAGGGCTGGACTACCTGTCCAATGGCTACATTCCGTTCGATAACGGTGCCCGGCTTGGAGGTCTTGATCGCTACTGACGGCATGATGGTTCCCTCTTTTCCGAGCTTGTTTATGGCTCTGCTGCCCATGCCCAGCAAGCGCAGTTGATCTGCTGCCGCCCCCAGTTCTGCCTGTGAAACCTGCAGTTCAGACTCGCGCCGCTGCATTTCCGCCACGCTGATGACATCCGCGGCGAGCAAGTGGCGCGCCCGCTCGGCTGCTTTTTCCGCCAGGGTTTCAAGGGAGAATGCCCGCAGGTAAGCCAGTTGCGCCTGGGTCAGCTCCGGACTGGAAATACGGGCGAGCTCGGCGCCCGCCTCGACATTGTCACCCAGCATGGCGTACACATCGATAATCCGGCCGGTGACGTTGGCCCCGACACGGACCAGCCTGTGCTCATCCACCTCGACCTGGCTCGGCGCCTGCAGCTTGTCGGCGATATTGATCAAGGTGGGTTCCCCAACCTTGACATGATGCGTCTTTTCAGGCTCAAGCGTGACGAGATCCGGGTTTTCCGGCTCTTCTTTGACAGTCTCCTCCTTGTCTGCAGGCTTCCCGCCCCCGCAACCAGCAATAAGCAATACAAGCATGATGCCGATTAACGGCAGGGTGATTTTCATTCGAGGTCTTCCTTGGGATAATAGGCTCGCAGGCGATCGATCTCTGTAACCGCAGCCTGCAAATCGAAGCGCGCCTGCAGGAGATCCGAAAGCACGCCGCGCAGCACGCGCTGCGTATCGAGCACTTCGATCAGGCCCCGTTCGCCAAACCGATAGGCTGCCTGCGCAATTTCCAGAGCGTTTTCCGCTTCCTTCACCAATCCGCCTTCGAACATGTCCACTCTGCGCTGGGCGATCTGCTTGGCCTGCCAGGCGGATTCAAGCAACTGCCCTATTTCGAAGCGCCGAAACTCCAGTATCCCGCGCGCCCGCTCGGAATCCGCTACAGCGGCGTTGATCTCCCCACGCCGCCGATAAAACAAAGGGATGGTTACGTTTACGCCTGCCAGGTTCGAGGTGTATTGCGCCTCCTGAAAATTGCTGAGCAATACCGTTAACGATGGCAGCACCGCCGCACGTTCCTGGTCGATTCGCCGCCGGGCCCGCTTCCATTCGGCCTCCAGGCGCGTCACCTCGGGATTGACTGCAGGCACAGTTTCGCGCAGTTCTTCGAGAGGAGGAAGGTTTACGGACTCTGTCAGCGACCCCGTTACCTGGAAATCAGGCTGCAAAGCACCAGCGGTAAGCTGAATCAGGGCTATGCGAGCCCTCTGCGCATTCAACTGCGCCGCTTCCTTACGCGAAGCTGCGGCCAGAACTTCCGTTTCGGCCCTGATCAGTTCGAAGCGCGGCGCCTCCCCCACATCGACACGCATCCTGACGCGGCGACGTATTTCCTCCATCAAATCGGAAACGCTTGCCTCCACTCGCGCCACTTCCTGACGCAGGATCAGTTCATAGGCGGCAACCCGCAGTTGCGCCGCCAAATCGGCCCTCACCTGCTCCAGGCCTGCATGACTGGCATCCACTCCTGCTTCTGCCGAGTCGATGCGCGCGCTCCGCAGGAACGGATTCTCGATCGTCTGAGATATAGTAAATTGACGGTGGCTGTTTGCAGGCAAGGCCTGCGGCACGACCCGCGCATGCTGGGGGCCTGCCATGAAGGTGAGTTGCGGGTTGGGGTAAGCCGAAGCACCCACCACACCCGCTTCCGCAGCTTTTATTTGGAAATTGGCTGCCTGCACCAGGCCATTGGCCCTCAATCCCAGTCGCTGCAACTCCTCAATGGTGAGAACTTGGGAAGGTGGCGTCGTTGGCGTTGGCATGGTCGGACCCGGTGCGGCAGGAGCCAGCAAGCCGGGTACCCGTCCCGTTGCCGGTCCGGGCACGGTTGGACCGGGTGCAGTGGCCGGCGGCAGCGCCGGCGACCGGGGTGCAGGCATGACAGGGGGCGCGGGGGCGGGCGCCATAGCTGGCGGAAGCGCCGGAGGCGGGGTAATGGCAGGAATCGTCGAAGGCTCCAGAGCCAAGGCCGGCGGGAGTGGCGAAACAAGAATCAGGGTCGACAAAATACGGCAAAGACGTGATATATGCATGTACTACCCGTTGAATTCTTCGAGGCGACGCCTGAACGATCGCACTGCATACGTTGAGGCTGCGGGAAAGAGGGTTTCAACAACCGGAACAAGAACGCCAGCAGCACTGTTATCGATGGAAACGGCGAAAGGAACATCAACAAAAGCGAATGCGGAATAAACAGATGACGGCACCAAGCTCATCGGATTTAGTCTAGATGAGAAATTGCATCAAGGAAAGTAGTATCTTGCTGATGATATAATCGGTTTTAACGAAGTATTGTATTCGCTTGCATATCGATGCTTAATTACAAGCAATTGAATTATTTCTGGGCAGTGGCCAAGGCAGGCAGCATTGTCCGCGCAAGCGAACGCCTGAATCTCACGCCCCAGACTCTGAGCGGCCAGATCGGATTATTGGAAGACGCGCTGGGGGTGCCACTTTTTTTACGAGTGGGGAGACGCCTTGAATTGACCGAAACAGGACGACTTGCCCTCTCGTATGCCGACGAAATCTTTCAGATTGGAAATGAACTGGAAGAAGCATTGCGGGCCCGCCCGGAACGTCATGCGATTCCATTCCGGGTGGGTGTCGACGATGCCGTCCCCAAGTCCATCGCCTACCGATTGTTAACGCCTGCCATGGGACTTGCTTCGCCTGTACGCATTGTCTGCCGCGAGGACAAACTGGCGCGTTTGCTGGTGGAATTGGCGATCCAGCGAGTCGATCTGATACTTGCCGACCGCCCCATGCCGGATGAAGCGAATGTGAAAGGCTACAGCCATAAGCTGGGAAACTGCGGCATTACATTTTTTGCCGCGCCGTGTCTTGCAAAAACCTTCAAAAAAAAATGGCCTCATGTTCTTGATGCGGCCCCCTTGCTCATTCCCGGTAAAGACGCCGCCATACGGCTACCATTGATGCGATGGTTCGACGTGCACCAACTCCGCCCCCACATCGTGGGAGAGTTCGACGATAGCGCATTGATGCAGGCATTCGGACAGGCCGGCATCGGCATTTTCATTGCACCATCCGTAATAGCTGACGAGGTGCAGCGTGAACATGGCGTTGTTGTTGTCGGCTGCACCGACGAGGTTACCGAACAGTTTTACGCCATCTCCCTGGAACGCCGTCTCACACACCCCGCCGTCGTCGCCATCAACGACACAGCCCACCGGGAGCTATTCGCGACCCTGGCTGCCTCCTGACCCGGATATTTCACCCGGATCATGGGAGAGGGACAAGGTGTTCCGGGTGCAGATTTGCGCATCCCGCGCCGAACCAATAGCCAGGACTATTGGCGCGAGGCAGGAGCGCAAAGATGCCGCAAAACACCCGGCAGGATACGTGAGGGCCGAGGGTACAAACGGATTTTCAGGCTTGGTTGATCAAATACCCGTTTTCATACCGCTTTCCGATCTCCTGCCCGTTTGGGGAAATATCCTGCCAATTATTCCTTGCTCCCCGTGCTCAGGAACAACTGATTGATACGTTTGACAAAACTGGCAGGATCCTCCAGTTGCCCGCCCTCGGCCAACAGCGCTTGGTCGAACAAAATGTGGCTCCAGTCGGCGAAATGAGTCTCCTCCGATTTCAGGCGCTCTACCATGGGATGGTACGGATTGATTTCCAGGATAGGTTTGGTATGCGTGACCTTCTGCCCGGCAGACTTAAGCAGCCGCTCCAGATTTCCGCTCATGTCATGGGTTTCCGTCACCAGGCAGGCGGGGGACTCGGTCAGACGCAAGGTGATCCGCACATCCTTTACCTGCTCGCCGAGCACTTCTTTTATTTTCTCGGTGAGTTCCTTGTATTCACCCGCTTCTTTTTCCTGTTCCTTTTTCTCCGCCTCGTCCTCCAGTTTACCCAGATCGAGACTGCCCTTTGCTACGGACTGCAGGTGTTTACCCTCGAACTCAGGCAGATTTGCCACCAGCCACTCATCCACGCGATCGAACAGTAGAATGACTTCAATGTCTTTCTTGCGGAAAATTTCGAGGTGTGGACTGCTTTTAGCCGCCGTGAGACTGTCGGCGGTGACATAGTAGATCTTCTCCTGCCCGTCCTTCATGCGCCCCACATAATCGCTCAGGGAGACGTCCTGCTCTTCCGAATCGGAATGGGTAGAAACAAAGCGCAGCAGCTTGGCAATGCGCTCGCGGTTGGCATAGTCTTCCGCTACCCCCTCTTTCATCACCTGTCCGAATTCCTTCCAGAAGGTCTTGAATTTGGCCTTCCCTTCGTCGGTTTCGCTTTGCGCCAGGTCGTCGAGTAATCCCAGCACCTTTTTCACCGAGCCGGCCCGCATGGCTTCAATGTCCTTCGATTCCTGCAATATCTCGCGGGAAACATTCAGTGGCAGATCATTCGAATCTATTATTCCTCGTACGAAACGCAGGTAATTGGGCAGCAACTGTTTGGCATCATCCATGATGAATACTCTTCTGACATACAGTTTGATGCCGTGGCGGGATTCGCGGTCATACAGATCGAACGGGGCGCGGGAAGGAACGTAGAGCAGTTGTGTATATTCCTGCTTGCCCTCTACCCTGGCATGCACATACGCCAGCGGAGGTTCGAAATCATGCGCGACATGCTTGTAGAATTCGTTGTACTGCTCTTCGCTGATCTCGTTTTTCGGCCGCGCCCACAAGGCACTTGCCTGGTTGATGGTTTCGTCTTCTTCCGTAACGGTGTTTTCATTTTTTTCCTGGGACCATTCCTCTTTTTTCATCACGATGGGAAGGGTGATATGGTCCGAGTACTTGCGGATGATGGAGCGGAGCCGCCATCCATTGAGCAGTTCATCCTCTCCTTCGCGCAAATGCAAGGTTACCTCAGTGCCACGGCCAGGTTTATCGATTGTCTCAAGGGTGTAATCTCCCTCACCGCCCGATTCCCAGCGAACCCCGTGTTCGTGCGTCAGGCCCGCGCGCCGTGTGGTAAGCGTCACTTTGTCAGCAACAATGAATGCGGAATAAAAACCCACCCCGAACTGGCCGATCAGGTGCGCATCCTTGGCCTGGTCGCCGGTTAGTGCGTCGAAGAATTCTCGTGTGCCGGATTTGGCAATAGTACCGATATGGTCTATCACCTCCTGCCGCGACATGCCGATGCCATTATCGGCAACAGTAATGGTGCGTGCCTCCTTATCGTAACTTACACGTATTTTCAGATCCGAATCAGATTCGTACAGCGCCCCGTCGGTCAAGGCTTCGAACCGCAGCTTGTCGGCAGCATCCGACGCGTTGGAAATCAGTTCGCGCAAGAAAATTTCCTTGTTACTATACAGGGAATGGATCATCAGCTTGAGGAGTTGCTTGACCTCGGTCTGAAAATTCAAATGTTCTTTTGTAGCCGTTGCTTCCATTGTTTTCCTCCAAAAAAAATGCAATAAAATAAATAAGGGCAAATCCGGGATTTTCAAGTTGAAAAGCTTCATACCGATCATTTTCCGCGCTATCTCTCTGCCCTATTCCTTCATTTGCCGCATACACTCGATTTGATTTCTGAATATCGTTAAACCGGAGTCTGACCATGCCCATCACAAAAATTCTCATACGTTTCATGGCCACTTGCCTGCTCTGTTATGGCTTACCTGCGATGGCAGACAGCAAAACCGGCAAGCTGCCGCTGGACAAGATCAAGTTACCGGCCGGATTTTCGATCGAAGTGTGGGCTGAAGTACCGAACGCGCGGGGACTGGCACTGGGAAAAAACGGCACGGTGTTTGCAGGCTCGATGGACGAGGGGAATGTCTATGCCATCAGGGACAATGGAGGGGAGCGTGAAGTAAAAACCATCGCCAGAGGGCTTAATCTTCCCATAGGGGTCGCCTTTCGCGATGGCGCGTTATATGCCTCCTCGGTCGACCGCATCCTGCGTTTTGACGGTATTGAGGAAAAACTCGATCAGCCCGGAAAACCGTACGTTGTCACCGAACGATTTCCCAACGAGAAACACCATGGGGGCAGATATATAGGTTTTGGCCCGGATGGTCTTCTGTATGTGGCGGTGGGCGCTCCATGCAATGTCTGCGAAACGGAGCCGGAGAAGTTTTCGCTGATTTCCCGCATCAATCCGGATGGCTCGAACTATGAGGTCTTCGCATACGGGATACGAAACTCGGTAGGATTCGATTGGCATCCCGAAACAAAGGAATTGTGGTTTACCGATAACGGTCGGGACTGGATGGGAGACAACTTGCCGCCGGACGAACTCAACCGTGCGCCAAAAAAGGGAATGCATTTCGGCTATCCCTACTGCCATTCCGACGACATCCTTGACCCGAAATACGGTGCAAAGCGGGATTGCCGCAAGCTCGTTTCACCCGCAGCGAAACTTCCCCCGCACGCAGGCGCCCTGGGGATGCGCTTCTATACAGGGACCATGTTTCCTCCCCAATATCGCAACAGCATCTTTATAGCCGAACATGGCTCATGGAACCGGCGCAATAAAATCGGCTACCGCATCGAGTTCGCAAAGATAAAGAACAACAAGGTGATAAAGCAGGAAGTGTTTGCCGAAGGCTGGCTGGAAAATGAAAAAAATTGGGGAAGACCCGTGGATGTGCTGGTGATGCCGGACGGGGCACTGCTCGTGTCGGATGATTTCGCCGGGGTGATTTATCGGATCAGCTACAGGAAACCTTGAGCAGGCAATGCAAAACGAGCGCAACCAACAATTCCGGGCAGCCTTCATTTGAGTGACCGGTGTGGGAACAGCAGATAATTCGGCTCCAAATGATTTCTCCACGCTTTCTCCTGAACGCGTGTTGCATGCTTTGGAAAGCTTGGGTTTCCACAGCGATGGACGGCTGCTGGCACTCAACAGCTACGAGAACCGCGTCTACCAAATCGGCCTCGAAAACGGTGCGCCAGTCATAGCAAAATTCTACCGCCCGGAACGCTGGACGAACAACGCCATTCTCGAGGAACACGCGTTCGTGCGGGAACTGGCCGAGCACGAAATTCCTGTAGTACCCCCATTGGTGCTGCAAGGAATATCGCTGCATTATTTTGAGGGATTTCGTTTCACTGTTTTTCCAAGGCATGGTGGTCGCGCGCCCGAACTGGAAGATCCCCATACCCTGGAATGGATGGGGCGCTTCCTAGGACGTATCCATGCGGTTGGCGCACTGAATCCCTTTCTTGAACGCCCGGAATTGAATATCGCCAACTTCGGCGAACAACCCCGCGACTATCTGTTGGCACATGGATTCGTTCCGCCTGATATTGAGGCTGCCTATCGCAGTGCCGTGAATCAGGCGTTAGACAGTGCACGGCACTGTTTTGGACGCGCAGGTAAAGTACGCGCGTTACGCCTGCACGGGGACTGTCATGCAGGCAATGTTTTGTGGACTGACGATGGACCGCACTTCGTCGATTTTGACGACAGCCGCATGGGACCAGCAGTACAGGACTTGTGGATGCTGTTATCCGGCGAACGGGCCGACATGAGGAAGCAGTTGGACAGCGTGCTGGCCGGGTATGAAAACTTCTTCGATTTCGACGAAAGGGAATTGCATCTGGTCGAGGCGTTACGCACTCTGCGCTTGATCCACTACGCGGCGTGGCTTGCACAGCGATGGGACGACCCTGCTTTCAAGCGAGCGTTTCCCTGGTTCAACACCCAACGCTACTGGCAGGATCGCATTCTCGAATTGCGGGAGCAGATCGCCCTTATGGATGAACCGCCGCTATGACAGGATTTACAGGCATGATCGTTGCTCCCAAGTTTATTGTTCCACATGCACCCGATCATGATCATGGAAAATTGAAGTTTCCATTTTAAGTCTTTATGACAAGTTTATATGAATGCAAAAACGACGTCCTGTCCGTGCGGTTACACGGAGATAACAGCGAGACCAGCGGGAACTCGGCAGGCTCGTCCTTCCGCGAATAGCGGCAAAAAGTATGCTGACTGCTGCGGCCGCTACCTGGATGACGGCGAAACAGTTCCCACAGCGGAAGCATTGATGCGTTCGCGCTATACTGCATACGCCCTCGGTCGTGAAGAATACCTGCTGGCGACCTGGAATCAAGACACGCGCCCAGCATCACTTGGATTGGAAAATAAACAGCATGAAAAATGGCTGGGACTGGAAGTGAAACTTCATGAACAGCCAGGGCCGGATCACGCCATGGTGGAATTCGTGGCACGTTACAAGGTGGATGGGCGCGCGCACCGTTTGCATGAAATCAGCCGCTTCGTGCGTAAGAACGGGCAATGGTTCTATGTGGACGGCGATATTATAAGATCTTGAGGCTTAAAAATGATATCGCGTACCTGGAACACCGAGCGGTTATTTCCCCGTGGAATATCCGGACGCTACAAAATTTCGAACGCCAGGCCCCATATTTGCCCCTTTGGAGGTCATGTGGGATATCAGCTTGAGCTTGAATCCAGCGTTCATCGTCTTCACCCGTCGCGTTATGCAAACAAGCCCTGAACGATATTGGATCTACTGGGTTAGCGGGTTCTGAAGGTTTAGGTTGGATAACGTGGCAATAGTTGCGCGAGAAAACGTACTTTCGAAAAGGGAGCTCCGTTTATAGATTTCCATCGCCCTCTTTAAAACGCCACGAATTTCTTTCATGGACAACTTTTTATGTTCCCGGCAGTTGTGTTGTCGGGTTAGAACAGGAGGCTTTAATTTAGAAATATACAGATCAAGATTGTTAAAACTCGAAGCTCTTTTCAAACATCCCTAGTTACGGGGGATGAAGCAGAAAAAAACAGCAAATCTGGCGGTGAATTACCGCCAAAGAATGAGACTGCCAAGCCAATATTGCGTCCAATCGGCAGCATTCATTGCTTATAAATTTGGAAGCCTGCGATTCTTCGGCGCTTCCTCAGTAAGATGCGGGAATGATTCAATTATCCATTCAAATCTGGCGGAAGGATTATCTGCTGTGGTTTCTTGCCGGACTCCTCACCGTCCTGACCATAGCGGAGCCTGCACGACTCTTTTCATATCCTGGCCTCGTAGACTGGCCCACCCTCAGTGGCGTAGCGGGATTGCTCATACTTGCCAAAGGTATTGAACTCTCCGGCTATCTGCACCGCCTCGGCAAACGACTGATAGAAATCATGCGCACCAGCCGATCCCTTGCAGTATTGCTCGTTCTGGCAGCAGCGTTACTTTCCATGGCGCTGACCAACGATGTCGCCCTGTTCATAATGGTGCCGTTGACCACGGGCTTGCATGGTGCCGGCGTGATTCCTGTG